>CAKZJX010000033.1 GCA_937120535.1 uncultured Anaerolineae bacterium | reverse complement strand
GAAGGTCGAGCGCCTGTTTGCCTGGTTGAGCAACTTCCGACGGCTGGTGGTTCGCTACGAGCGTCATCTTGTGAACTGCTTCGGCTTCGTGCAGCTTGGCTGCATCATCATTTTGCTCAGACACTATTTATGAGATGACTTCTATACACCTTTCACGGTCCGTGTGCTGGTGGACAGCCAAGAGTTTGGATTTGAAGGACAAGTGTCTCAGGAAAACGATACGGTGGAAGTTTACCGATTTGAGAGGTAAGAGATATGCTTGGGTGCTGTAGAACGAGCAAGGCGGTTTTGATTAGGAGGATGAGGGCTTGTTCAATAAGTCTCTTTGGATGATTCGAACTGTCCCTAGAAGAGCCGCAAGAAGGCCGTTTGACCCTTGAATCGGCGGCTGATTCCATCGCTGCTCCCCTCCCATGCCGGCTCTACCGGGCTCTCCTTGCGCGTCAAGGGTACTTATTGAACAAGGCCGCCCTCCTTGACATCCTCTCGGTTTTGCAGATAATTCATCCCAACAAGCTCACATAGAACGTCTACAGACGTTTGAACCAAAGGCGATGACGGAGGAAAGTAGGCCGGGGGAAGCCGCCAGAGAGGCGCATGGCGAGGCTGGAACCTGCGCTCGGTGGAAGCCGGTTGAAGTTCCCTCTCGAGCCGCCCGAGGGAACGCAGCCCTTCAATCAGGCGCTGCCAGTAGTTCGGGCCGTCCCTCCGACGTTATCCGGAGAGCCGATCATCGGTCGGCGCAGAGGGAATCGCATAAGCGATTAAGTTGGGTGGTACCGCGGGAATCTCATCCCGTCCCATGGGGACGGGAGATTTGTTTGTGGCTATGAATGACCTGAAGTCGCTGGAGGTAGGCATGCTGGAACAGTTAAAGGCTCTTCAACAGGTGGCTCTTGAGGCTCTCAATTCGGCGGAAACCGAAGAGGCCTTGCAGGTATGGAGGGCGACCCACTTGGGACGGAATTCGCCGTTGATGCAGGTATTCGCCGCTCTAGGAAAGTTACCGAAGGAGGAGCGGCCGGCGGTTGGTCAGGAAGCCAATCGGGTGAAGGCGGCGCTCGAGGCGGCGTTTGAGGCCCGTCGCGAGGCGATTCAGGCCGCCGCCCTGACGCGTTCGCTGGAGCAGGAGCGAGTGGATGTGACCCTGCCCGGACGTCGAGCGCGCATGGGACGCTTGCACCCCTCTACCCAGCAATTGCGCTTGGTGTTGGATATTCTCAAGGAGATGGGGTTTCAGGTTTTCCTCTCCCGTGAAGTAGAGACCGATGAGTTTAACTTCCAGCTCTTAAACTTTCCACCCCATCACCCTGCGCGCGAGATGCAGGACTCGTTTTATATTGAGACCGAGGGGCGTAGCGAGAATCCTGTCTTGCTGCGTACCCACACCTCGCCTGGCCAGATTCACGCCATGCGCTATTTCTCGTCCCTAAACCCGGAGAACCCGCCGCCTATTCGCATCGCCTTGCCCGGGATGTGCTTTCGCTATGAACAGGTGACGGCTCGCTCAGAGATGCAATTCAACCAAGTGGAAGGCCTGGCAGTAGGCGAGGGCATCACCTTCAGCGACTTGAAGGGCACGCTCACCGATTTCGCCCGCCGCATGTTCGGCCAGGATGTGCGCACACGTTTTCGGCCCGATCACTTTCCCTTCACCGAGCCATCGGCGGAGATGGACGTGGAATGCTTTGTGTGTGGCGGTCAAGGGTGCTCGGTGTGCAAGCGCTCGGGGTGGTTGGAGATCCTGGGTTGCGGGATGGTCCATCCGATCGTCTTGCAAAACGGTGGATATGACCCGAGGCGCTACTCAGGGTTTGCGTGGGGCATGGGCCCAGAGCGCCAGTTGATGTTGCGCTATAAGATCGACGATATCCGCTACTTCTGGGGGAACGATTTGCGATTCTTGGAGCAGTTTTAGGAGGCGTGACCGATGAAACTTCCTGTTTCGTGGCTGTACGATTTTGTGGATGTGCGTGATTTGACGGCGGAGGAGATTGCCCGCCGGCTGACGTTTGCCGGCTTGGAGGTGGAAGAGATCCGCTATGTCGGCTGGCCGATGCCTGAGCCGAGCGAGCAGCACGAATTCAAGACCAGCGGTCTGGCGTGGGATCGGGAGAAGATCGTGGTCGCTGAGATCCGCGAAGTCTATCCCCATCCAAATGCCGATCGGCTGGTGTTGTGTGACCTATTCGATGGTCAACAACAACATGTGGTGCTCACCGGCGCGCCCAATCTCTTCCCCTACAAACGGCAGGGGAAGTTGACCAAGTCGATCAAGGTGGCCTACGCCAAGGAAGGGGCGGTCATTTACGACGGTCATGCGATCGGATTTGTGCCAACAACCCTCCAGCGCGCCCGCATTCGCGGCGTAGATTCCTACTCCATGGTCTGCTCAGAGAAGGAGCTGGGGATCAGCGATGACCACGAGGGGGTGATCGTGCTCGACGAGGATGCGCCAGTCGGTATGCCCTTGGCGGATTACATGGGCGATGTCGTGCTGGAGGTGAAGATCAATCCCAACATGGCCCGCAACGCCAATGTGCTTGGGCTGGCGCGAGAACTTGCGGCTGTGACCGGCCGGCCCCTCAAACAACCGGAGATCCCTACCTTTCCCGACCGCCCCGGCGATTTCGCCGCCATTGAGATCGTCGATCCCCACCTCAATCCGCGCTTTGTGCTCGGCTTGATCCGCAACGTGGCGATCAAGCCCAGCCCATATTGGGTGCAACGCCGCTTGAAATTGGCTGGCATGCGCCCGATCAACAACATCGTAGACGCCACCAATTACGTGATGCTGGAGCTGGGCGAACCCCTCCATGCCTTCGATTTTGACGTGTTGCAGGCCCGCGCCGGCGCCAAGCCGGTCAAGATCATCACCCGAGCGGCGCACCCGGGCGAGACCTTGGTCACCCTGGATGGACAGGAGCGCACCTTATCGCCGATCAACGTCTTGGTGTGTGATGAGCAGGGCCCGCTCTCTATTGCCGGCGTGATGGGAGGGGCCGAATCCGAAGTGAAAGACACCACGCGCAATGTGCTGCTCGAAGGGGCTACCTGGAATTTCATCAACATCCGCCGCACGGCGCGCGAACACAATCTGCTGTCCGAAGCCTCCTTCCGCTTCTCGCGCGGCCTGCATCCGGCTTTGGCCGAGATCGGTGTGCGACGCGGCTTACAGCTCATGGCCGCATGGGCCGGCGGTCAGGTCGACCCTGGTTTGGTGGATAACTATCCGCTGCCTCCCAAGCCCTCGGTGGTGGAGATCACTCCTGCGGACGTGCGTCGCTTGCTCGGTTTGGAGCTGACTGCTCAGGAGATCGTCGATTTGTTGAGCCGCTTGGAGTTCCGTGGTGAACATGAGGCGGCCCCTAGCGGCGATCCCAAACAGGACCGCATTCGTGTCCATACCCCCCCATTTCGCTTGGATATCGGCGAAGGCGCGGTCGGCGTAGCCGACATCATGGAAGAGATCGCCCGCATCCATGGCTTTGATCGCATCCCCGAAACCCGTCTGGCCGATCCGCTCCCACCGCAGCTGGGCAATCCGGTCTTCGCTTGGCAGGAGCAGTTGCGCGACCTGCTGGTACGCCTGGGGCTACAAGAAGTGGTGACCTATCGCATGACGTCGCCGGAGCGAGAGGGCCGGCTGGTGAAATATGATGAATACGCCGTGATTGCCAACCCGATCACCCCGGAGCGTCGGGTATTGCGCCGCAACCTGCTCGCCTCGGTGCTGGACGTAGCCGAGAAGAACACCCAGGCCCATACCCTGGAATTGTTCGAGATCGGCCCGGTTTTTGAGCCCGTGAAAAACGACCTGCCGCGTGAGATCCCCAAACTGGCGATTGTGATGGCTGGCCTGCGCACGCCTCCCTCCTGGGATCCCCAACAACCTCCCACCCTAGATTTCTACGATCTGAAAGGCTGTATCGAGTCGCTCTTGGAAGGTCTCTCATTGGAGAGCGAGCAGGTCTCCTACGTGCCTACAGCTTCGGTGTCCTATCTGCATCCCGGCAAGGCCGCCTACGTGCAGGTGGGCGAGAGGGTTGTCGGGGTCTTTGGCGAGCTACATCCCCTGGTCAAGCAAAAATACGAGCTTGGCCCGACGCCGGTCTTGGTCGCCGAATTCGATGTGGAGGCCCTGCGCGCCGTTCCTCCGTCCTATCGCTTCCGGCCCATCCCAGAATTCCCGCCGATCTATGAGGACATCGCCCTGATCGTAGATGAGACCATCCCAGCGGTGCGCGTCGAGGCGCTGATCCGCCAGGCCGGCGGCCCGATGGTGACTGACGTGCGTCTGTTCGACGTCTATCGCGGCGAACAGATTGGGGCCGGCAAGAAATCTCTAGCGTATAATCTAACCTATCAGGCGCCCGACCGGACGCTCACCGACCGAGAAGCAGCAGACATTCGCAATCGCATCGTGAAACACCTGGAGCAGGAGATCGGCGCCCGACTACGCAGCATCTGATCCCAAAGGAGGTGGAATGGCCAAACCGAACCCTTCGATGTGGCGAACAGCGTTGTGGCAGCTTGTCAAAATGGAGAGCAAGGAAGACTGGGAGGCCCTGGATGTGATTTCCAAGTGGTTGATTGCCACGCGCTCGGCTGTGACCATGGTCACCATCTATTCTTGCCTGATCGCTGGATTATTGGCTTGGCGCGATGGTTTCTTTGCTTGGGGCCCCTTTCTGATCGTCACTCTGAGCCTGTTCATCGCCCATGGCACAAACAACTTGCTCAATGACTACACCGATTACCGTCGCGGCGTGGACAAGGACAATTACTTCCGCACTCAATATGGCGTCCATCCTCTGGTTCAGGGGTTCTGGACCGAAGCGCAGCAGTTGCGTTGGTTCGTTGTCAGCGGTGTGTTGGCTACCTTGGGCGGCATTTATGCCCTGTTCTATACCAATTTCAACCCCTATGTGATCGGCCTGTTCCTGTTTGGTGCGCTGGTTCTGCTCTTTTACACCTGGCCGCTCAAATATTGGGCGTTAGGGGAATTGGCCATCTTTTTGATCTGGGGGCCAGTTCTGGTCGGCGGGGTGTATTTTGTGTTGGCTGCTGGCGCAGGCGAGCCTGCTCCGGTCAATCTGATCTATGTGATCTTGGCCGGCATCCCGTTCGGGCTGAGCGTGGCCAGCATCAACGTGGGTAAGCACATTGATAAGCGGGAGGACGATCTGCAAAAAGGGGTGGGCACTTTTCCGGTGCGGGCCGGCGAGCATTTGGCGCGCCGCATCACGCAGCTGGCCGTGGTGGCCATCTATGCGCTGGCGCTCTATTTGGTGATTGTGCGCTACTTCACGCCGGTCTCGTTGATCGTGTTGTTTGCTGTGCGACGCGCCTGGTTGGTCTTACGCACCCTGAACCATCCGCGCCCAGCCGAGCCGCCGCCAGGGTGGCCGGCCTGGCCCACCTGGTTTTCTGGCTTTGCCTTCTACCACAATCGCATGTTCGGCGGCCTGTTCATTTTGGGCTTGCTGCTCGATAGCCTACTACGCATCTTCCCCCTCACAGCAGATCTAATTGCCCGCTATTGGAGCTGAACGCCTGCTAGCTCATCCCTGCTGCACCTGAAGGTTGCGCACCATCAGATGGCTCTCTGGATTGGGCAATACGCCTGAAGCGATGTCTCCTTGGGGAGTGAAGACGGCGAACTGATTATCGATCCACAGGATCAACCCGAGCGGCGGACGCGGGCTTACTGGCGTTTCCAACACCCGGACCCCATCTACCCAAAACACGGAGCGGTTCCGACTCCACTCGATGCGGTAGCTGTGCCAATCGGTCGGGTCCATGCTCAGGCGCACCGCCTCCTCACCGATCAGCAAGCGGGCGGCTCGTCGCAGCCAGCGTCGCGTGGTGCGTGTAGCAAATAGGGACAGGAGGATGGGGCTTGTCAATAGGCCGGCGGCTGCGAGCAGTAGGGACGGGATGCGCGGCGCAGAAAACACCTGGGCCAAGAGGCCGTTGCCTGGGTAGGACGTATCCGGTGTGGGGTTCAGGAAAGAAGCGTTCTGCTTGGATGAGGAGACGCTCGGGGTGTTGGATCGAGTCGAGAGGGAGCCGTTTCCCCGAAAGGAGAGCCAGTTTTCTGGCGAGGCGTAGAAGAACCAGATGGCGTTGGGCAGGGCCGGCAGAAGAAAATGGCCGCCGAATCCGAGGGCGAGTCCAAATGGGTTGTTCCATAGGCCGAAGCCCCACGTGCCGGGCAATCTTGCCTCGGAGACGCGAGCCTCGAGGTGGACAGTAAACGGCGGGCGCCAGGGAAAGCGGCGGCGCGGTCGGTGGGTGTAGTCGTGCAGTTCGGCCAGGCGGTAGCGCAAGGAGCGAGCGGCCGGCAGGCTCATGCGCCAGCCGTTATCCAACGGTTCCACGCAGGCGGTAGGGGTGGCGTAGGCTGTTAGGTTGAGTGGGGCCGAGAGGCTGTTCATGGATCGGGCAGGGCAATGCGGTTTTTGCCGTTCTGCTTGGCTCGTTTAAGGGACCGTTCGGCGCCAGATAACAGGGCGCTGATCGAGCGGCCGTGATCGGGAAAGGTCGCCACGCCCACGGAGATGGTAATCGGCTGGGGCAGGGTGCGCAGGCTGTGTTGGACCACGGCGCGCACGCGTTCGGCCAGGAGAATTGCTTGGGAGAGATCGGTATCGGGCAGGATGATCAAAAACTCATCTCCCATTCGCCAACGTCCAACGAAGTCTTGAGAACGCAGGGCTACTTTCAGCGCTTGGTAGAGGTGAAGGATAGCTCGGTCGCCGGCTAGGAAGTCGCTCTCGTTGTACCGCCGCAGATTGTCGCCGTCGGCCAGGAAGATGCTCATCGGCCGGTTGGTTCGAGTGGCTTCGGTGATGGTCAGCTCCAGTTTGTACTGTACGGCCAGCATGTTGGGTGCGCCGCTGATGGGATCGGTGTAGGCCAGGTGAAAAGTTTTATCGAGCATGTAGGCCAGGTCGGTGATGCGATCGGCCATTTGTATCAGCGCTTGGGCGGTGTCGGGCGATAGTTCCAGCGTGTGGTCAATCATTGTGATCGCGAAGAACGGCTCGCCGTGCGAGAATTTGTGATGCTCATTAATGGCTTTCTAAATCAATGCCGGGTTGCAGACGACGCCTTCAGGGATGTTAAAGACGGTGATGCGGGCTAGAGGAACGGATAAGCCAAGTTGGGCGGAATCTCGGTTGATTTTATCGAACAAAGCTCTGGCTTTTTGGACGTGGGCTTGGTGGGTTTCTCCGATCAGGACAGCGATGAAGTCGTCGCCGGAGATGCGGTAGACTTCTTTCGAGATCAGGTCCTTGATGCAGAAGGTCATCCAACGCAGCACTTGATCGCCAAAGTCGTGCCCGCGACGGGCGTTGATCCCTCGCAAATCACAGATGTCTAGGGCAACTAGGGAGAGCGGAGCTAAGCGATGGTTGCCGAAGTTGTTCGAGAGGGCTTCGGAGAATTGCAGCAGGTTTAGGCTGCCGGTGAGTAGATCGGTGCGGAAGTAGGGATGAGGGGGATCGGGTGGGTGCATGGACGCGCTAGAATGTGCAAGAAGAACGGTGCCGAGGAAGTGCTGGCTGGGGAAAGGCCTATGGTCGGATCAGGACTTTCAGCACGCCGGCCTGGGCGGCGTGTTCCATGGCTTGGAGCCCCTGGCTGAGCGGGTAGACCGCTTCGATCAGCGGTGTGGGATCTACCTGGCCGCTCTCCAGCAGACGCAGGGCCGGCCCAAAGGGGCCGCAGCGCGAGCCGACGATGGTGATCTCGTCCACGACGATGGACGAAAAGTTGACGGTCAGGTCGCCTTTGTAGGTGGACTTCATTACCAACACACCCCGCGGCCGGACGGCCCGACGCGCCACATCAAACCCCTGCGGCGAGCCGGTGGCTTCGATCACCACATCCCAGCCGCGAGGGCGGATGTCCGTTTCGTCGATCAGGCGGATGCGGCGGGCAGAGAGCAGGTCTTTTTGGCGGGGGTGTCGGGCCAGGACGCGCAGGTCGCAGCCGATAGGCGCCAAGGATTGGGCGATCAATTGTCCCAAGCGGCCGGCCCCCACGAGCAACACCCGATCGGTGGGCTTGATCGGCGCCTGCTCGCGGATCTCCAGCGCGGCGGCCAGTGGTTCGGTGAAGACGGCCGCTTCGTCGGGGACCGAGGCCGGCACGCGATGGAGGTTGACCAGAGGCAGGGTGGTCCATTCGGCAAACGTGCCATTGCGGTTGACAATGCCCAGCACAGTGCGGCGTTCGCAGTGAGTAGGATAGCCGTTCCGACAGGGTTCGCAGGCTCCACAGACAACGTTGATTTCTCCCGCCACTCGTGCGCCCACCCAGGCCGGATCGGGGGCTTGCACCACCTCGCCGACGAACTCGTGCCCCAAGACGCCGGCGTAAGGGTAGTATCCCTTAACCAGTTCCAGGTCGGTGCTGCAGATGCCGGCCAGACGAACGCGGATCAGCGCTTCCTGATCGCTTTGCGGATCAGGGATGGAGTGAATAGCGATCTGCCGATTTTCCAACCAGAGCGCTTGCATGAAGTGGGGCCCCTCCTCGAGCCAGGAGACATCAGATAACCTTCGGATCGCGGTCGAACATAATGAGCTAAGGAACGACGAGCAGGCAGCTTTTGGATTAGGATGGGAGGTATTTTTGGATCAAAGGTCGCAAGGTTCGCAAGGTGGAGAGGGGAATGCGCTCGCGCTGGGTGATCAGGGCGTTAGCCAAGGCATGATCACATTCGCAAGAGCGCTCCGCCTTGAGGTGGCGCACTAGGTGACGAATGGCATCCTGGGCGATGCGAGTGTTCTGATTCAGGATGCGAATCACCATCTCTACGGTGACCGGTGCTTCGCTGACATGCCAGACATCGTAGTCGGTGACGTGGGCCATAGTGGCGTAGCAGATTTCGGCTTCGCGGGCCAAGAAGGCTTCTGGGGCAGCGGTCATGCCGATGATGGACATGCCCCACGAGCGGTACAGGTGCGATTCGGCCTTGGTCGAGAAGCGCGGCCCTTCAATAATTACGAAGGTGCCGCCGCGGTGGACGGTGGCACCGGCGGCGCGGACGGCTTGTTCGAGTTGGTCAGAGAGATCTGAGCAGTAGGGGTCTGCTGTGCTGATGTGAGCGACCAGGCCGTCGCCGAAGAAGGAACGGATGCGGCTGCGCGTGTTATCAAAGATTTGATCGGGGATCACAATGTGTCCCGGAGCGTATTCCTCGCGCAGAGAACCGCAGGCGCTCACGCTGATGATCCGCTCCACGCCGAGAGATTTCAGGGCGTAGATGTTGGCCCGATAGGGCACTTCGCTGGGGGTCAGAGTGTGGCCGATGCCGTGACGCGCTAAGAAGGCGACGCGCATGCCTTCCAGAGTGCCGGCCACGATCGGCGCGCTGGGTTTTCCGAAGGGCGTGTCCAGGTCGTACTCCCGGATGTTTTCCAGATGTTCCATGTGGTACAAGCCGGAGCCGCCGATGATAGCGATTGAAACGGTTTCTTGCATGGGGATTCTCCTGGGCTGAATGAGTGAAGGGAGATTTTCAACCGGTAGGGCGTTAGCCTTTCGGTTCTCCGACGGGTCTGATCGAGCGGATAGGCGGGGTCATGACTGGGCCGGCATTGTTGCGTCTGGGACTAGTATATCTTATGCAGCGCGGTGGACGTATTTGGGTAAGTTGCTGCGGAAAGGCGGATAGACGACACCGTTCTCGGTCACGATGGCTGTGATCAGATGGTGGGGGGTGACGTCGAAGGCCGGGTTGCGAGCCCGGGCGTTGGCCGGCACCACGCGCTCACCTTGGAATTGGATGCCAAGGACCTCCTGTGGGTCGCGCTCCTCGATAGGGATTTGGCTGCCGTCTTGAAGGCTAAGGTCGATAGTGGAAGTGGGAACAACGCTGTAGACCGGGATGTGATTGTCCCAGGCGGCCAGGGCCAGCATGTAGGTCCCGATTTTGTTGGCTACGTCGCCGTTAGCGGCTACCCGATCAGCGCCGAAGAGCACTTTTTGGACTTTGCCGCTGCGCAGGAAATATCCCGCCATATTGTCGCTGATGATCTCATAAGGGATGCCGTACTGTTCTAGCTCCCAGGCGGTCAGGCGGGCCCCCTGCAGACGAGGGCGGGTTTCATCCACCAGGACATGAACGCGCTTGCCCTGCTCGTGGGCCATGCGGATCACCCCAAGGGCGGTGCCCCAATCCACGGCCGCCAGGGCGCCGGTGTTGCAGTGATGGATGATGGTATCGCCGTCCTCAATCAGAGCTGCGCCGTGCTGGGCCATGCGTCGGTTGACTTCCATATCCTCGTCGGCTATCCGCTGGGCTTCGTCGAGAATGGATTGGCGTATAGCATCCGCGTTTGAGGCGGTTGAGTCTATGCTGCGCAGGATGCGATCTACAGCCCAGGCCAGGTTGACTGCGGTGGGCCGTGCGGCTTTGAGCAGGTTGGCTGCCGCCTGAAGGTCCTGGAGCAACTCTGCTGGGGAGGAGGCGGTGGATTGTCGAGCGGCGAGAGCCAAGCCGAAGGCAGCAGCAACGCCGATGGCCGGCGCGCCGCGCACCACCATAGAGCGGATGGCTTGAGCGACTTCTTCGTAGCGGTCGAAGGTCGCCACTTCTAGGCTGGCCGGCAGACGGCGTTGATCGATCATCTTGAGTTGTTGATCTTCCCAGAAAACGGTTTGCATAGAGAAGCCTCTCAGGGAGAGATAAAGATAAGGAAGGTTGTTCAATTGTAAACAAGATAGAGAAGTTCGTCAATTAAGGTAGGCCTTGTTCAATAAGCACCCTTGACGCGCAAGGAAAGCCCGGTAGAGCAGGCATGGGAGGGAAATCAGCGAGGAATCAACCGCCGATTGAAGGGTCAAACGGCCTTCTTGCAGCTCTTTTTGAGACAGTTCGTACCATCCAAAGAGACTTATTGAACAAGCCCATTAAGGTAGGGCTTGGGGAGTGGATAAAAAGGGGATTTTTTCACACGGAGACACAAAGACACGGAGAGGCTCTGTGGTCTACGTATTGCGTTCCCATGCGACTCGCGTTGCACGGCGGAGTGGAGGCCGGATCCCAAGCACAGGCCGACCCCGAAGGGAAGGACGCAGAGCGAGGCCATGAATCTCGCTCGCCTGGCGCGACGCTCGCGCGGTTTTTCGCGTGGTCCAGAAGCCTGGAAGGCAGCCTGGAAGATTTTTCTGTACTGCTTCCACTGCCGTCCATGGCGCAAGCAGCGTTTTCCGAACTATCCCGCTCATGTGTTTCAGTTTATCAACCCATAATTTAGCCACTCCCGGTGTTGGGAATTCATATTGAATCGGCTCAACTTTTGGTAAAATCAAGTTTAGGTGCATCTCAGTGTGCCCCTTTCTTCATGGGTTGTGAGGTGGTTTTCGGACTGCCTCACAGCCAATTTAACCACACTTTTACTAACTTTGGAACAACACTTAACCTTGTCAAAATCTTGATATGTATTATGATATCACACTGACTTTATCTGTTCTTGTAGGAAGTGCTTCCTAGCAAAAATCGTCTTGAAGGGCCTTTTCTCTGTACGTTTTCCATCCTAACCCTTTGTTGAGGAGAACTGACATATGAAGATATCACGAGTTCTGCTTGCTGTTTTGTTGACGATGGCGCTGATCCTGTCAGCCTGTGGCCCCCAGGCGCCGGATTGTTCCAAGCCAGAGGTGTTCTGCGTCGGTTTGGTAACGGATGTGGGCAAGATCGATGATAAGTCCTTCAACCAGTCCACCTGGGACGGTGTGAAGCAAGCCGAGAAAGAGCTTGGAGCGATCGTGAATTACATTGAGACCACCGACGCTAAGGACTACGATAAGAACATCGCTACCTTCGTCGATGCTGGCTACGATGTGATTGTGACGGTCGGGTTTGGGTTGGGCGAAGCGTCGATTGCCGCCGCCAAGAAGTATCCGAACGTGTATTTCATCGGTGTAGATCAGTTCCAAGCCTGGGCTGTGGATGACGATCCAACGAACGATTTGCCCAATCTGGCTGGCTTGATCTTCCCCGAGGATCAGGCGGGCTTCTTGGTGGGCGCGTTGGCTGCCATGATGACCAAGACCGGCAAGATCGGCGGCGTCTTCGGCACGGATGCCGTGCCGCCTGTCTGGCGCTTTGGTGAAGGCTATCGTGCCGGCGCCCTGTATATCAATCCGAATGTCGAGATCTTCATCGTCTATCACAACGATGTTGGTTTCGATAAGACCTTCACTGATCCGGAATGGGGCGCTCAGACAGCAAACTCGATGGTGGACAAGGGCGTTGACGTGATCTTCGGCGGCGGCGGCAAGACCGGCAACGGTGCAGTGATCGCAGCCGCTCAACGCGGCATTTACGCCATCGGCGTGGATACGGATCAGTACTATACGTTGCCTGAAGCTGCGTCGCGCTTGCTTACCAGCGCCATGAAGTTGCTGACCCCAGGCACCTTTGAATTGATCAAGTTTGCCAAGGACGACCAGGCCGGCGTCGGCGCCTTCCCAGCCGGCAACTACCTGGGCAAGTGTGGTTACGCTCCCTTCCATGAGCTGGAAAACGAAGTGCCGGCAGAGGTCAAGGCTAAGATGGAAGAGATCAATCGGATGTTGCTGGATGGCACCCTGCAGACCAACGTGCTTCCTGCCAAGCCATCCGAGTAGGCCGTTCGTTAAGCAGTGATCATGGGGAAAGGTGTCTTCCTTTCCCCATGTTTGTTTCATGGACAGAGGCTGCCAAAACCGAAAACGGCCGCTCATTGGCGCATGATATAATCTCAAAACCTTGCCAAAAGTTGTCCGAAGAGAATGAATGGACTTGTGGATGGCTCGGTAGTCCAGTAACGAGAATCTTGCATTGCAAGGAAAGCCATTTCTTGTCGGTGCCATGGAAAACCATCTCTTTCATGGGTTGAACTCTCATGCAGCTCGATAACGAATCTCGGGGTATGTTCTGGAGATCAGTTCTCTCCGCGGTGCGCGCTGCGCTTCGGGCTATGCTAATCCCCTTGTTGGCGGTGTTCACAGCCATGTTGACTGGGGGCGTGGTGATCGCCCTGGCAGGGGGCAATCCGATCGCTGCCTATGTCGGGTTGTTCCAGGGGGCATTTGGGTCCGCGCGAGCACTGAGCGAGACGGCGGTTTGGTCCACGCCTTACATTTTCGCCGGCCTGGCGGTTTCTCTGACCTTTCGCGGCGGTCTGTTTAACATCGGCGCTGAGGGACAGCTAGCCTTTGGTGCCGTGGCCGCCGCTTGGGTGGGTTATGCCCTGCCGGAGGTGTTGGGCCTCTCGCTGCCTCCGATCGTTCATTTGCCGTTGGCGATCGGAGCGGGGATCGTGGTCGGGGCGATATGGGCGGCTATTCCGGGAGCGCTCAAAGCGTATACTGGCGGGCATGAGGTGATCAACACCATCATGATGAACTACATCTCGTTGAATCTGGTGAGTTATCTCCTCAACGGCCCGATGAAGGATCCCGACCCGCTCAACGTGATCGCACGCACGCCGTTGATTGATGAAAATGCGCGCATTCCTCCGATCGTTGAACCGTTGCGCATTCACTGGGGCTTTCCGCTGGCTTTTCTGATCGCCTGTTTGGTGTGGTGGTTGTTGTGGCGCACAACGCTCGGGTTCGAGATCCGGACCGTGGGGACAAACATTGAGGCGGCGCGCTACGCCGGCATTCGCGTCAAGCGCATCTTGGTGTTAACTATGGCCCTCTCGGGCGCCTTGGCCGGCCTGGCCGGCGCTATCGAGGTCACCGGTTTGAACTATCGGCATGAGTTGGGATTTTCGATCGGATACGGTTTCGACGCGATTGCCATCGCCCTGTTGGGCAAGACCCATCCCCTGGGCGTGGTGCTGGCGGCGCTCCTGTTCGGCGCCATGAGAAACGGCGCCACGCGCATGCAATTCTTAACCCAGATCCCAGTCGACATCATTTCGGTCATCCAGGGTTTGATTCTGCTCTTTGTGGCTGCTGACCGAATCGTGCGTTACCTGTATCGTATTCGGGTTGCAGAGGAGCGGGTGGTGCTCACGCGCGGATGGGGAGGTTAGGATGGACTGGCGCCGGTTTGGTTTCATCGCTCTGATCATTGCTATTCTGTTCAGTGTAATGGTGCTTATCGGCCGGGTGCAGACCTCGCCGATCGTGATCGTGACCAGCATGATGGCGACCACGATTGCCGTGGCAACGCCGTTGACATTGGGCGCCCTGTCCGGCATTTTTTGCGAACGGGCCGGCGTGGTCAACATCGGCATCGAGGGCATGATGCTGGCTGCGGCGTTTTTCGGCTGGCTAGCATCGATCTACTTGAATCACGTCTATAAATTCGCCCCCCTACCCAGCCTGATTGGCGGAGTGGTCGCTGCCGTGCTGACCGGCGGGCTGTTTGCCCTGCTGCATGCTCTGCTCTCGGTCACCTTTAAGGTGGATCAGATCATCGGCGGTACGGTGATCAACATCCTGGCGGTAGGGATCACCGGCTTTCTCAATCGGCAATTGTTCTTCGAGGAAGGCAGCATTTTTGGCGGAGATGTGCCTCACGCTCCCGGCACGCTGCCGCGTATCGCTATCCCGATCCTGGCTGATTTTCCGGTGGTCGGTCGCATTTTTGATCAACAGCCGATCACGTTTGCCGCTATCCTGCTGGTCATGGTTACGCATTTTGTGCTGTTCTACACCCGCTGGGGGTTGCGCACCCGGGCGGTGGGTGAGCATCCGCGAGCGGCGGATACGGTTGGGATTTCGGTGGAGCGCGTGCGTTATATGAATGTGGTGATTGGGGGCTTGATGGCCGGCCTGGGAGGGGCCTATTTCACCCTCGAGTCGGTCTCCTCGTTTGAGCCGCTGATGACCAACGGCCGGGGGTTCATCTCGTTGGCGGCTATGATCTTCGGCAATTGGACGCCCTTTGGGGCTTGGGCGGCCGCCCTTATCTTCGGCGCAGCCCAGGCGTTGCAGATCAACATGCAGTTCTTCCGCGAGGTGATCCCGCCTCAGTTGGCCATTTTGCAGATCTCGTATGTGGTGGGGTTAGCGCCGTATATCCTGACCATGATCATTTTGACCGGCATCGTAGGCAAGACCGTCCCGCCGGCCGCCGATGGACAGCCATATGAGAAATAGGAGAGAGTTGCATGACCGATGAGATTGTCCTCCAGGCGAAAGGCATCACCAAACGCTTCCCAGGGGTTTTGGCCAACGATCGGGTGGATTTCGATCTGTGCAAAGGGGAAATCCATGCTCTGCTAGGTGAAAACGGCGCCGGGAAGACGACTTTGATGAACATCCTCTACGGTCTCTATCGGCCGGATGCCGGTGAGATATGGGTGAACGGCCGGCAGGTCACCCTGCACTCCCCTCGTGATTCGATCCGCCTGGGTATCGGCATGGTGCATCAGCATTTCATGCTGGTGCCGGTCTTCACGGTGACCGAAAATATCATGCTCGGTGCGGAGACCTTGCACCGAGAGATGGGAGGGATGCCTGTGACCGGCTGGCAACGCTGGTGGCAGACTATCCAACTGGACGTGTTGGATCGACAGGGAGTGGCTAAGAAGATAGCCGAGCTATCGCACCAATATGGATTGGATGTCGATCCGGATGCGATGGTTGGCGATCTGCCGGTGGGCATTCAGCAGCGGGTGGAGATCGTCAAGGCTCTCTATCGCCAGGCAAACATTCTCATCCTAGATGAACCGACCGCCGTGCTCACTCCCCAGGAAGCAGAAGAGCTCTTCCGCATTATGAATCAATTGCGGGAGCGCGGCGTCTCGATCATCTTCATCACTCACAAGCTCAAGGAGGTGATGGCGGTTGCCGATCGGATCACGGTGATGCGGGCCGGCAGGGTGGTTGGGACGGTGACACCCCAGGCAACCGATGAGGCGCAGCTAGCTTCGATGATGGTCGGGCGGAATGTGATCTTGACGGTGGAGAAGAAGCCAACCCAAGCCGGCGAGGAGGTGCTGCGCGTCGAGGGGTTGCGCATCCGCGATGCGCGTGGGTTGGAGGCGGTGCGCGGGGTGTCGTTTTCGATCCGCGCCGGGGAGATCCTGGGGATTGCCGGGGTACAGGGGAACGGGCAAACCGAACTGGTGGAGGCCCTGACCGGTCTGCGCCTTCCCCATGCTGGACGGATCTTGATCGCTGGACGCGAGCTGGAGGATCTCTCGCCGCGGGCCATCCTCGAAGCCGGCACGGCCCACATCCCCGAGGATCGCCAGCGACACGGCCTAGTGCTCCCTTACGCTGTTGCCGACAACTTGGTGTTGTGCACCTATTATCAGCCGCCGTTTGGCGTGCGCTCGGTGCTGCAGCCCAAAGCAATTGACAGCTACGCCGGCCGCTTGATCCAGGACTTCGACATCCGCACACCCTCAGCCTATGTGGCCGCGTCGAAGCTTTCGGGCGGCAATCAGCAGAAGGTGGTTGTGGCGCGCGAGCTGAGCCGGCCGATCCGCCTGTTGATCGCCAACCAGCCGACGCGCGGCTTGGATGTCGGCTCGATCGAATACATCCACCGCGAGATCGTGGCGATGCGCGATCAAGGGATAGCAGTGTTGCTGGTCTCGGCCGAACTGGATGAGATCATGGCGCTTGCCGATCGGATCGCCGTGATGTATCGTGGGCAGATCGTGGCCGAGGTGGATGCACAGAGCGCCAGGCGAGAGCAGATCGGGTTGTGGATGGCCGGTGTACACGACTAGACGATTGGTGGTGTGGGCTGTCGAGGGAGCTGCTTGGATCGGGACCGCGCTATCGGTAGCGTTGTTTGGTTGGGGGGTATGGCCGTTGCCCAGACACACCCAGGTGGTTGGGTTGGCTTTGCCAGAGGAGGCGCCGATCCAGTCTGCGGCTCGCTTCGTGTTTCAACCGGCGATGCGAGCGGGGGATTCGCAGATCGTGGAATTGCACGTTGAGGGAAAGAAGGAAGCGGCGACGCCGATGGTCCTCGCTGCTCGGTTGGATCTGCCGTTGACCGAGGTCCGCCCGTCGGAGGCGGTGAGCACTACGCTGGCAGAAGGTCGAGGGGCGTCGTTTTATTGGGAGGTGAAACCGCACTTTGTTGAAGAGGTGCGGGGAAGGCTGTGGATGTATCTACGCCGGCCCTCTCACGCTGCAGGTGGGGAGGAGGGGCAGCAGGTGATCGCCGCCCCAGCAGTTGTGATCCGCTCTACATCGTGGTGGGGATGGACGGGCCGGCAGGCGCGAATGTGGGGTCTGGTCGGGATGCTGGCTGGGGCGGTCATGGCGTTTGTGGGGCGTCGTTTGAGAGGTTTGCATATATTCGTTCGAGCGCATACGGAGATATATGACGATGATCACCCGAAAAATTGACCGTGTGTCATTCTGTGCCGTGGGACTTCGTGGTACAATTCACATACCGCTTTGCGAACCCTCATAGACGGAGCAACCATGCAGAACGAGTGGATCTATATTGGCCTATTTTTGGTGGTAGGCGCGCTCATCCCTGCAGCAGCGATTATCGTTTCAGCAGTTCTTTCTCCCCGGAAATCGAATCAAATCAAGGAAAGCACCTATGAGTGTGGAGTTGAAACCGTTGGGGAGAACTGGGTGCAGTTTAAGGCCCAGTACTATATTTTTGCGCTGGTCTTCCTGGTGTTCGATGTGGAGGTGGTGTTCCTCTTTCCTTGGGCAGTGGCCCTAAACCAGTTGGGGGTGTTTGTAGTGGTCGAGGGCCTGATCTTTATCGGTATTCTCCTGGCAGGGCTGATCTATGCCTGGCGCAAAGGGATGTTGGAGTGGGTATAAGGGAGCCAAATCGACACGAAAGGCTGAAAGGAGTTCTTTTCAGCTTTTCTTTATGTTATCTGTATTCTGGTCCCCACTGTGGCACGCAGACGCATAGATGGGGAAGCCAAACGATAGGAGCGACGCATGGATTTTTGGAGAAATCCGGTCACAGATTGGGTCTCTGGCTTGTTGGTGAGTTGGGGCCTTTCCCCAGAAGCAGCACATGTGCTGACGGCCTTTCTTGCCGTGCTGGTGCTGATTTCGGTGGTGATGGTTTTAGATATCTTTCTGGTGTGGATGGAGCGCAAGATCGTGGCACGCTTCCAGGACCGCCTCGGCCCGAATCGCTTAGGGCCGTTTGGGTTGATCCAGCCGATTGCTGACATCATCAAGCTGATCGTCAAGGAGAATATTTATCCGAGGGGGGCAGATAAGGTGGTGTATGACTTGGCGCCGGTCTTGATGATGATGTCGGTGTTGCTGTTGTGGGCGGTGTTGCCGCTCTCGCCGATCTTGTTTGGGGTGGATTTGAACGTGGGTGTGCTGTATATCGTTGGTGTGGGGGCGTTGGGCACGCTGGCGATCATCATGGCCGGCTGGTCGTCGAACAATAAGTATGCGCTTTTGGGCGCGTTCCGCCAGGTGGCGGTGATGATCTCGTATGAGATTCCGATGGTGGTTTCGTTGATGATCCCGACTATCTTGGCCGGGACGATGGGGATCAATGGGATCGTGCAGGCCCAGAGCACGTGGTTTATCGTGCTGGCCCCGTTGGCGTGCTTGGTCTTTTTGATCAGCGCTCTGGCCGAGATGGGACGTGCGCCGTTTGACCTGACCGAAGCCGAATCGGAGTTGATCGCCGGCCATCACATTGAATATTCGGGCATGAAGTTCGGACTGTTTTATGCCGCTGAATTGTTGCATGCCTTTACGTTTGGCGGCTTTATTGCGGCCTTTTTCTTCGGCGGTTGGCGCGGCCCGTGGGTGGATCAGTACCCGATGCTGGGGTTGTTGTGGTTCTTGGTCAAGACGTTGATCGGGTATTGGGTGTTTGGTTGGATTCGCTACACGTTGCCGCGCATTCGCATTGATAAGATGCTGGATTTAAACTGGAAGTTCTTGGTTCCCTTCTCCTTTGCCTTGCTGATGTTCCTGGCGTTTATGCATTCGTTGTTACGCGGGACAGAGGTGTATGTCTTGGGGATGTTCCTCTCAAATGTTGTCTTCGGTTGGGTGACGGTGGAGATCTTGCGCCGCCAGGCACGCCAGGAACGGAGCCGCGTTGAGGGTGCTCGAGCCGCAGTGAACGCTGGGCAGAAAACCTGATCGCTAGGACTTTGCCGAGGAGATAGCGTTATGACAGCAGAGCAAATTTTGTTTTTAGTCACGGCGGCGGTGATGTTGGTTGCCGCCGTGAGCGTGGTTACCACGCGCAATCTGATCCATGCGGCGTTGTGGTTGATCGTGACGTTGTTCGGCGCTGCAGTCTTGTTCGCCATGTTGAGGGCCGGCTTTATGGCGGTGATCCAGGTGGTGGTGTATATCGGTGCGATCGCTATCCTCTTTATTTTTGCAGTGATGCTGACGCGTCGCGAGCTGCGCGATCGGGGGCCGCAGTTGAATCCAGGTTGGTGGTTAGCGGCGATCTTGGCGTTGCTGATGTTCAGCGGACTGGTGTTGGTGTTGGGGGGATGGCAAGGCCTTTGGGCGGCTGCGCCCGCGTATCCGTCGGAGTTTGATTCGGTGCAGGCCTTGGGGCAGGCGTTGGTTTCGCCCGAGGCGTTCGTCTTGCCGTTTGAGGTGGCGTCTGTGTTGTTGTTGGCTGCTCTGATCGGTGCTGTATATATTGCATTCCAACGCAAGGGGAAAGAAGAATGATCCCGCTCTCCTGGTATTTGATCTTGTCCGCTGCGCTGTTCAGCATTGGGTTGTTCGGTGTGTTGGCGCGTAAGAACGCCATTGCTATCTTGTTGGGCGTGGAATTGATGATGAATGCGGTGAATATTAACCTGGTCTCGTTCTGGCGTTATTTGGATCCGACCCGCATGGACGGCCAGGTGTTTGCCGTGATTGTGTTTGCCGTGGCAGCTGCTGAAGTGGCCGTGGGTCTGGCGTTGGTGATCTCGGTCTATCGTCGCCGCAAGACGGTGATCGCTGACGAGATTGATTTGATGAAATGGTAACGGATGGAGGCTTCATGGCGACTGAGACGTTGATCTGGCTCCTGCCCTTGCCGCCCCTGTTGGCCTTTTTCTTGATTGTGGTTTTCACCAACCAGAACAAGGGGTTAAGCCATACGTTGGCGGTGGGCGCCGTGGCCCTCTCGTGGTTGGGAAGCATGATGGTGTTTGTCCGCGCCTTGGGGGTGGAGCATCTCGGTGAACATCCGTTTGAGATGTCGTTCCCGTGGTTGCCAACCGGGGAAACGTGGCTGCGGATCGGGGTGCTAGTGGATCCGCTAGGGGCAGCAACTTTGTTCTTTGTGGCGTGGACGATCTTGATGATCTTCCTGTATAGCATCGGTTATCACAATTACGGTCAGCCGGCCGGCGATCACGATCATCCTGGCCTGCCTCCCCATGGGGCGACGGTCACCGATGAGCGTGGGCACAAGCATGTGGTCCCATCGGTGGAGCCGATGTATTCTCGCTTCTTTGCCTTTTTGGGCCTGTTTGCTTTTGGTATGTATTTGCTGGTGGTTTCTGATAATTTGCTGACCTTTTTCGTCGGCTGGGAGATCATGGGTTTGTGTTCGTATTTGCTGATCGGGTTCTGGTATGGTAAGCCCTCGGCGCGCGATGCGGCGGTGAAGGCGTTTATGACCACCCGTATCGGCGATATGTTCATGTTGATAGGGATCGCCTTTCTGTATTCGGCCACGGGCACGTTGACGTTTCGTGAGATCTTCACCGAGAAGGTGCTGCATGCTCTGGAAGCGACTCCGACGCCGATCTTGGGTCTCTCAGCGGCCGGCCTGATTGCTGTGCTATTGTTCATCGGCACCATCGGTAAGTCGGCACAATGGCCGCTCCATGTGTGGTTGCCGGATGCGATGGAGGGCCCCACTCCGGTCAGCGCCATGATCCATGCAGCCACCATGGTGTCGGCCGGTGTGTATGCGGTGTTGCGCATGTTCCCGCTGTTGAGTTTGGATAGCGGCGCAATGGCGATTGTGACCTTTATTGGGACGTTCACGGCGCTGTTTGCAGCGACGATCGCCGTCGCCCAGAACGACATCAAGCGGGTATTGGCTTATTCCACGATCTCGCAACTCGGCTTCATGATCGCCGCACTGGGCATCGGCGCTTATGTGGCGGCGGCGTTCCATCTCATCACTCATGCCTTTTTCAAGGCGTTGCTCTTCCTGGGCTCCGGTTCGGTGATCCATGGGATGGAACATGGCGTGTTACACACCGGCAATCACCACATGGATCCGCAGGATATGTTCAATATGGGCGGTTTGCGCAAGCGCATGCCGATCACGTTCTGGACCTTCTTGATCGGCGGTTTTGCTCTGGCGGGGTTCCCGTTGGTGACGGCCGGCTTCTGGTCGAAGGATGAGATCTTGGCCGATGCTTGGGCCCATCATCACTATATTGTCTTCATCACCTTGGCTGTGGCCGCTTTCCTGACTGCCTTTTACACCATGCGGCAGATCACGCTGGTGTTCCTGGGCGAGCCGCGCACCGAGGAGGCCCGTCACGCGCAGGAGACGCCCTGGACGATGACCATCCCGCTGATCGTGCTCTCGGTGTTTGCGGTAGGGTATGGCTGGGTTGGTATTCCGGAGAAATTCCCCTTGATCGGCGGCCTGTTGCCGAACTGGTTTCATGATTTTGTCGGGCATACCCTTCCTGAGGTACCCAAAGCGCCGGAATTCAGTTGGGTTCCCTTGCTGACTTCGTTTGGGGTAGCGTTGGGCGGCTTGTTGCTCGGCTGGTTGGTGTATCGCAATGTGAAATCGCCGGCCGAGGATCCCTTGCAACTGCCGGTGCTCAAAAATAAGTGGTATTTCGATGAGGCATATGGCTTCCTGTTTGTCCGTCCGTCGTACTGGTTGGCCGAGGTCTTGGTGTATCGCTGGATAGATCAGAGCGTGATTGACGGCATCCTGCACTTCTCGGCTCAAGCGACGCAATGGCTTGGGGATCGAATTCGCTACTACATTGATGTGTGGATCGTCAACGGGTTTGGCGATCTGGTCGGCTATGGCACCCAGAAGGCAGGTCGCAAGATGACTCCGATTCAGACCGGACGCATTCAACAGTACATGATCTCGGCCATATTGGCTTTTCTCTTGGTGAGCGTGGTGCTCTTCATCTTCTTCCAAATGGCGGCTTAAGGAGCGAAACTATGGATGTGCTGAGTCTGCCCCTCCTGAGCCTGATCTTGTTCGTCCCGTCGATTGCGGCGTTGGTGATGCTGTTTTTCCCGGCTCAGCAGGTCAAGCTGATTCGATGGACGGCTTTCTTGAGCAGTTTGATCCCCTTTGGGCTCTCGTTGGTGCTCTGGTTTAACTTTGACCCGAATCAACCAGGGCACCAGTTCGTGGAGAAGTATGTTTGGTATGAAGCGATCGGTTCGTCCGTGCACCTCGGGGTGGATGGCTTATCGCTGACGATGGTGTTGTTGACCACGTTGTTGACCCCCTTGGCGATCCTGGCCTCGTTTAGCATCACCGATCGGGTTAAGGCGTATATGATCCTGTTCCTGTTCCTAGAGACAGGGATGTTGGGGGTCTTTCTGGCGCTGGACTTGTTGATCTTCTTTGTGTTTTGGGAGATCGGCTTGGTGCCGATGTATTTCTTGATCAATCAATGGGGCAGCGCCAATCGCAACTATGCGTCGATCAAGTTCATGATTTACACCATGGCTGGCTCACTCGGCTTGTTGTTGGGCATCCAGCTGCTGGGTGTGCTCTTCCGCACCTTTGATTTGCAGATCATCGTCACCGAGTGGAACAACGTGGAGGGGTTGTTGTTGGGTCTTCCAGTGGAGACGGTGAAGCGAGTGATCTTCTGGGCGTTTGTGGTGGCCTTTGCTATCAAGGTGCCGGTCTGGCCGTTCCACACCTGGTTGCCCGATGCGCATACCGAGGCTCCGACGGCCGGCTCGATGATCCTGGCCGGCGTGCTGCTGAAACTGGGCGCCTACGGTTTCCTGCGGCTGGTGTTGCCGCTCTATCCGCAGCAGGCGCAGGAATATGCCGGCGCCTTGGCCTTCTTGGCTGTTGCGGCGATCGTCTTCGGCGCGTTTGCGGCCTATGGGCAAACCGATTTCAAGCGCCTGGTAGCTTATTCGTCGGTCAACCACATGGGGTTTGTGTTGCTGGGGATTGCTGCGGCCGCTAAAGCGACCGGCACACTGGATGCTAACATTGCCTTGAACGGCGCTGTCTTGCAGATGTTCAACCATGGCTTGTCGGCGGCCGGTATGTTCTTCTTAGTGGGTGTGATTTATGAGCGAGCGCACACGCGCAACTTGAAGGACTTTGGAGGGATCTTTCCGATTGTGCCAGTGTACGGCAGCATTTTGATCTTCACGTCCATGGCGTCGCTTGGTTTGCCGGGATTGGCTGGCTTTGTCTCCGAGTTCTTGGTGGTGCGAGGCGCTTGGCCGATCTTAACCGTTTACACAGCGGTGGCCATGTTGGGCCTGCTGTTCACGGGCGCCTACGTTTTGAAGGCGATTCGCGAGGTGTTGCATGGTCCACTCAACGAACATTGGGCACATGGTGATCACCGATTGAGCGATATTTATCCGCGTGAGGTGCTGGTGATGGCGCCGCTGATGGTCTTGTTGTTGTGGATCGGCGTCTATCCGGTTTGGATTCTGGATGTGATCAACAAGGCGATGAACATGTTGTTCTGATGGCTGGTCCTGTCGTGGGGTAGGGGTGGGCGGAGAGTTTCATATCCTCTCCCTGCCCGCCACACCCTCGCTGCTCACCACCTTCTTCCTGATCTTGGTAGGATGGGGTGCGTTTGCCGACGATAGAAACTTGTCCGGATGCTCTCGGCAGCGCTGGCGTGAGGTCCTGAACCAGACAGCTATCCGACAAACCTGAGGTGATTATGAACTTTCCTGTTCTCAGCTTGATTGTCTTTACGCCGATGGTGGCGGCGGTGTTAATCTTGTTGATGCCGGCCGAGAAGCGCAACGAAACCCGCGCTCTGGCTTTGGCGGCGGCCACCTTTGCCTTGCTGCTTTCGATTTGGATATATGCCACCTATCTGATTCGCGGTCTGAGCGGTTACCAATTTGTTGAGGAGTACGAGTGGTTGCCGGCCCTGGGTTTGAAGTTGATCTTCGGCGTAGACGGTATGAGCGCTCCGTTGGTCTTACTGACCGGCATCGTTATGTTTACGGGGGTGTTGATCTCGTGGGGTATTGACGATCCCCATACCCCAACGGGCATCCAGGAACGGCCGCGCGAGTTTTTTGCGTTCTTGTTCATCTTAGCCTCGGGCGTGTTTGGCGTATTCGCGTCGCTTGACCTGTTCATGCTGTTCTTCTTCTACGAGATCGCCGTCTTTCCGATGTACTTGTTGATCGTCATTTGGGGATGGGTGGTGACGCGCGAGTATGCGGCCATGAAACTCACCCTGTATCTCTTCATTGGATCGGTGATCTCGCTGGTCGGCGCGCTGGCTATGTATTTCCAATCGGGAATGAACACGTTCGACATGCGCCTGTTAGAGCAGGCCAACTTCCCGACGGAGTTCCAAATCTTCTGGTTCTTGCCGGTGTTCTTGGGCTTTGCGGTGTTGGGAGGCATCTGGCCGTTCCACAACTGGTCGCCGGATGGTCATGTTGCGGCTCCGACCGCCGTCTCGATGTTCCATGCCGGCGTGTTGATGAAGTTGGGTGCGTTTGCCGCCCTGCGAGTGGGGATCATGTTGCTCCCCGAAGGGGCCAAATATTGGTCCTGGTTGATCATGACTCTCGCTGCGATCGGGGTGGTCTACGGCGCGTACATTGCGTTTGTGCAGACTGATTTCAAATACATGGTCGGTTTCTCCTCGGTCTCGCACATGGGGTTGGTGATGCTTGGTTTTTCGACGCTGACTCGCGAGGGGTTGCTGGGTTCGGGTATTCAGATGTTCTCCCATGGGGTGATGACGGCGCTGTTCTTTGCTGTGGTGGGTATGGTGTATGACCGCGCTCACACTCGTGAGATTCCAGAGCTGGAAGGCATGCACAAGGTGATGCCGTTCGCTAGCATCGGTTTTATCATTGGCGGTCTGGTATCGATGGGCATGCCCGGCTTTTCGGGGTTCGTGGCCGAGTTCCCGATCTTTATGGGGGTGTGGAAGACCCAATGGTTCGTGGCGGTAATCACCAGCATTTCGATCGTGATCACGGCCGGCTACATTATGCGCAATGTTCGCATGGTGTTCTTCGGCGAGATTCCCGAGAAGTTCCATGGTCATCTGCCGCCGCTCACCTTTATGGACGAATTGGCGATCGTCTTTCTCTGTCTGTTCATGGTTGGTCTTGGCTTGTTCCCATCCCTGATGGTGCCCATGGTCCAGACAGGGGTGGATCACATCCTGAACCTGTTGGGAGGCGCCTAAGTGAACTTGATCTCCGTACTCCCTGAGATTTTGATCCTGGCGATCGGGATTTTGATCCTGATCGTGGAACCGTTCTGGAAGCCCGAGGATCGGCACGGCTTGGGTTGGTTGACGGCCGGCGGATTGGTGCTGACCGCCTTGGTGAGTCTACTGTTCGGCCGGCCCAGTGCCCCCGAGCTGGTTTGGGGCGGGATGCTGCGTTTTGACTGGCTGGGCTTCTTCTTCAAGATGCTCTTCTTGTTCGGCGGCGCAGCCACGGTGCTCTTCCTGATGGGTGTGGAGCAGATCAACCGCCGCGGTGAGGTATATGTGTTGCTCTTGGCCTCACTGTTGGGCATGAACTTGATGGTGAGCTCGGCCAACTTGGTGATGCTTTACCTGGCGATTGAAACGACGTCCATTCCATTGTACGTGTTGGCCGGCTTCTTGCGCACCGACGATAAGTCAACCGAGGCGGGGTTCAAGTATCTGCTGTTTGGGGTGATGGCCTCGGCAGTGATGTTGTATGGCTTCTCGCTCCTGGTTGGGTTTAGTGGTACCACCGATATGTATGCCATGGTGGAGGCGCTGCGTCGGTCGGGCTTGCCGCTCTTCTCGGTCATCGGGGTCATTCTGTTGTTGTTGGTGGGCTTTGGCTTCAAGGTGGCGGCTGTACCCTTCCACTTTTGGGCCCCGGACGTGTATGAAGGCGCGCCGACCCCGATTGCTGGCTTCCTATCCACCGCTTCGAAAGCGGCTGCGTTTGTGGTCCTGCTCCGTGTGTTTTTGGTTCTCTTCCCGCTGGAGGCGGTGCAGTGGTCCTTGGTGTTGGCCATCCTGGCAGCGCTGACCATGACGCTGGGCAACCTGCTGGCCCTGGCCCAAAAGAACATCAAGCGCTTGCTGGCCTATTCGTCGATCGCTCATGCGGGATATGTGTTGATCGGGGTGGCAGCTATCTCGACCGAGTCAGGGGAATTCTTTGCCTTCAGTATCTCCAGCGTGGCTTTTTATTTGCTGGTCTATTTGGTGACCAACCTCTTGGCCTTCGGCGTGGTGATTACCTATTATCGGGTTGTCGGTTCGGATGACATTCCGGCCTACAACGGTCTGAGTTGGCGGCATCCCTGGCTGGCATTGGCGTTGCTGGCAGCCCTGCTCTCTCTGGCCGGCATGCCCCCCTTCGGCGGCTTCATCGCTAAGGTGGTGATCTTTGCTGCGGCCATCAAGGTAGGCCTGATCTGGCTTGCTGTGGTGGGTGTGCTCAATTCGATCGTTGGCTTGTACTACTATTTGATCGTTCTGAAGCACGTCTACCTGTATCGCAACGAGGCGCTGGAGGGGCAACCCCTGCCCATTCCCGGCCCGTATGCCATCGCTCTGGTCGTTTTGGCGCTGGGCGTTCTCTTGCTTGGCACGGTCTTTGGCCCATGGTTCAGCCTGGCTGAAGGCGCTGCGGCGGCGTTTTTCTAGACGTCGCTTGGAGCCTCTGATATAATCCAACTGTTATGAGTGAACCAGAGAAACGCGAGCCCCTTTCGATAGTCTCCCTGTTCAATCGGATGGGAAGCTTGGCCGCGCAGATCGCCGGGGTCAGCCTATTGCTGATCTTTGGTGCGGTGTTCGGTGGCCAATGGTTGGATCGCCTGTTCGGCACCGGACACGCCTTTCTGATCGCCTTGGTGATTGCTATCGGCCCCCTGTCCCTGTTCCTTACGTTTAAGCTTGCTATGCGGGCGGTGCGGGATTTGCCACCGCCGCCGCGCCCCTCCACATCCCAATCTGGTCAGAAGGAGGATAACGAGAGTGACTAGCGAGGCAAAACCGAAGAAGCGATTCCATGTCAAAACGACGATGATCCTGATCCTGTTTGGGCTGGGCATTTACACTGCGTTTCTCGGCCCTACGTATTTGAGACCGATCAGCCCGGTGGTGGTCCTGCCGCCCGAGGAGACCGGCTTGAGCGTGTTCGGTTTTCCCATCACGAACACCATTGCCGCTACTCTGCTGACCGATTTGGTGCTGATCCTGATCGCTCTCTCGGCCTACCGGTTCTATCGGCAACGCGAGGATGTCCCTCAGGGCTTGTTGAACGCGTTTGAAGTCATCGTGCAATTCTTGTGGAATACGGTGCAGAATGCGGCCGGCAAGTGGGCCATGCGCATCATGCCGATCGTGGCCACGATTTTCCTGCTGATCTTCACCGCCAACCTGATCAAGCTGCTCCCAGGCTTCGAGAGCATCGGACGCATCAAGGAGATCCATCACGGGACTGGCTATGCTCCGATGCCTCTGCTGCAGATCGGCGATTTCACGCTGTGGACGATCGATAAGGGAAAGCCGGTAGAGGTTGAGGATCACAACGAAGAGAGCGCAGCAAAGGGCGAGCCGGCCAAGGGAGATCCGGCCAAAGGCGATGGCGCGCCCTGCCATGCCTGTGAAGTGGTGCCTTTCTTGCGCGGCACAGCAACCGATATTAACTTCCCGTTTGCCCTGGCCGTCACCACCGTCTTCCTAACCCAGGTGTTCGGTGTTTGGGCGCTGGGGCCGCGCTACTTTGAGAAGTTCTTCCAGTTCCGTCAGCTGGTTAGCGGTGGACCCTTTGGGGCCATCAACTTCGGTGTTGGTTTGCTGGAGATCATTCTGGAGTTCGCCAAGATCTTGTCGTTCAGCTTCCGTCTTTTCGGCAACATCTTTGCCGGCACCCTGCTGCTCTCGATCGTCGGTGCGCTGACGGCAGTGGCCGTTCCAGCCGGCCTCTATTTGTTTGAGTTGTTTTTCGGCGTCATTCAGGCTTACGTGTTCTTCCTGCTGGCGACGATCTTCCTCAGTGGGGCAACCGTAGCCCATGGCCATGACGAGCATCACTAAACCAAATCTCACCAAACCCTGAACCCAACTTGCTGTAAAGGAGTAGAGAAACATGGAGTTCAATGAGTTCTTTGTTGAAGGTATGAAACTTTTGGGAGCAGGCATCGCCATGCTGGGCGCGATCGGCGCCGGCGCCGGCGTTGGCATTGCGGCCGCCGGCGGTGTGCAGGCAATGGGACGCAATCCAGACGCAGCTTCGATTATTCAGACCAACATGATCCTGGGTATGGCTTTTGCGGAGGCTGTGGCTATCTACGCCCTGGCTGTGGCGCTGATCATCATCTTTGTGGGATAAGGATCGAGAGGGAGTCCGGATGGAACAACTAGGCATCAACCTCGGGTTTTTCCTGTTCCAAATCTTCAATTTCACCGTTATGGCGATTTTGCTGTATGCCTGGGCATACAAGCCGATTGTGCGTGCCCTAGAAAATCGTCGCCAGAAGATCGCCCAGAGCCTGGAGGACGCGCGCGTAGCTGCTGAAGCGCGCGCCAATGCCGAGGAGGAAGCAGCCAAGATCCTGGCTGAGGCCCAAGCTGAAGCAGCCCGCATCGTGCGCGAGGCAACGGAACGCGCCGAAGCCGTGGCTAAGGAGTACCGCACCGCCGCTGAGGCCGAGGTCGCCAAGGCCCGTGATGCCGCTCTGGCTGAGGTGGAAAGCGAGCGTAATCGCATCCTGGCCGATCTGCGCGGTCAAGTGGCCGCTCTGGCCATTGCGGCAGCACAAAAGTTGATCGGCGAGGCCCTGGATGAGAGACGTCAGCATGCCCTGATCAACGAGTTCTTCTCGGGCGTGAAGAGCGGCAAGGTGGTGGTGTTGGAAGACTCTGATCTCAAGAGTGAATCGGCCATCGTCACCAGCGCACTTCCGCTGACACCCGAGGAAGAAGCGGTGATCAAGCAGGATGTGCTGGCCCGCGTGGGCGCCCAGGCCATCACGTTCCGTGTGGACCCGAATATTTTGGGCGGCCTGGTGATCCGGGTCGGCGATAAAGTCCTCGATGGCTCGGTAGCCGGCAAGCTGGAGAGTTTGCGCCAGAGCTTGAAGTAGAGTGGCCATTCGCATGGAGTGGAGGGTTTTGGTAGAATCGCCGAGACCCTCTTTTTCTTTAAAGAAAGCCGTTGGCCTGGACATTGGCCGATCGGAGTGCTGCGCGAAATAGACGATGCACAAACCGCTTTCCCATCTCTTCCTTGACTTTCCGTATGCCCCTCCCTCCGAGATCCCTGACGTGACGATCACAGGCATCGCGATCGATAGCCGTCGGGTTCAAGCCGGCAACTTGTTTGTGGCGATGAGGGGAGGCGTTGCCGATGGGCATGATTATATCGAGCAGGCCATCCGCAATGGAGCGGCGGCGGCGATCGGGGAGCGGGCGTTGCCGGCCCGCTTGGGTACAGTGCCTTACCTGCGCTTGGAGAACACGCGTCGCGCTCTAACCTGGCTGGCCGCGGCCTTTTACGATTGGCCGGCCCGCCACCTGAACGTGATCGGTGTGACCGGCACCGACGGGAAGACTACCACCACCAACCTGATCTACCGCATCTTGCTGGAGGCCGGCTTGAGGGCCGGCATGATCTCCACCGTCCATGCTGTGATCGGCGATCAGGTGTTGGATACGGGCTTTCACGTCACCACCCCCGATGCCCATGACGTCCAGGCGTATCTGGCGCGCATGGTTGCCGCCGGCCTAAGCCATGTGGTGTTGGAAACTACCTCGCATGGCTGGTCGCAACATCGGGTGGATGCTTGTGAGTTCGACGTCGGGGTGATCACTAACATCACCCATGAACACTTGGACGAGCATGGTTCGTATGAGAATTACCGCGCTGCCAAAGCGCGGCTGTTCGAGAGCCTGGAGTGGACGCAACCGAAATTTGTGGATCGGCCTCCGCCTCGTTTGGCGGTGTTGAACCGTGACGATTCGTCGTATGGCTTTTTGTCTGACCTGGTGCGCCAACGCCCGGCGCTCAGCCAGCGTTGCTACAGTTTGCAGGCCGGCGCCGATGTGTGGGCGGAACAGGTGGCCTATGCGCCGGCGGGGATTGAGTTTGTTGCCGTCTCGTCCGATTTTCGGGTTCGTGTGACCAGCCCGCTGGTGGGCGCTTATAACGTTTCGAATTGTTTGGCCGCTCTGACAGCAACGGTCTACGGTCTGAGCGTGGATCCACAGACAGCGGCGCGCGGCATTGCTTCGTTGGAGGGTATCCCCGGCCGCATGGAGCGGATCGACATGGGACAGCCGTTCACCGCCATCGTGGATTTTGCACATACGCCAAACGCCTTGCAACAGGCCTTGAAGACTGCTCGGCAGATGGCCCATGCTCAAGCGGAAGGGCGGCCGGCGGGACGGGTGATTGTGGTGTTTGGCTCGGCCGGCCTGCGGGATCGGGAGAAACGCCGCTTGATGGCTGAGGTGGCCGGGGAGTTGGCCGATTACACCGTGCTGACTGCTGAGGACCCGCGCACTGAGTCGTTGAACGAGATCTTGGAGACCATGGCCACAGGCATCCGATCGCACGGCGGACGCGAGGGCGAGACGTTCTGGCGCATCCCCGATCGGGGGGAGGCAATCCGCTTTGCGGTTCGGCTGGCCCGGCCGGGCGATGTCGTGTTGGCTTGTGGGAAGGGTCATGAGCAGTCGATGTGTTTTGGAACAGTGGAGTATTCATGGGATGACCGCATTGCAATGCGGGCTGCTTTGGCCGAGTTGCTCGGTGTGCCGGGGCCGGCTATGCCCTATCTTCCTACTCAGGATCGTCCTGAAGAGGAGTGGTGTACGGGATGATCTACCGACTGCATCGCAAACAGTTTCTTTCGGCATCGATCGAAGAGGTGTGGGCGTACTTTTCTAATCCCAAAAATCTGAATGAGATCACGCCGCCCGATCTGCATTTCGAGATCATCGCTGGCGCCGATGAGCCGATGTATGAGGGGCAGATTATCGAGTATCGGGTGCAGTTCGTTCCGGGGTGGCGCTCTGTCTGGTTGACTGAGATCGCCCATGTGCGTCCGGGCGAATATTTCGTGGATGAGCAACGCCTAGGACCCTATCGCTTTTGGTATCATGAGCATCGCTTTCGGCCCCAGGGGAATGGGGTGTGGATGACCGACCATGTGACGTATATCCCACCTTTTGCGTGGCTGGGCGATGTGGTGCACGCTTTGTGGATCCACCGGCGGTTGGAGCAGATTTTCGATTATCGCGCCCGGCGCATCGCTGAGTTGTTCGGGGGTGGAAGATGACTTGGGTAACACCGATCACGCTGATCGGCCGTTATGTCCGCCTGGAGCCGATGACAGAGGATCATATCCCGGCCTTGGCGGAGATCGGGGTGGGGCAATCGTTTTGGAAGTTTATGTTGTACGGCGAGATGAAGTCCGAGGAGGATATGCGCCATTGGGTGCGCAAGATTCTTGCGCGGGTCAACGATGTGCCGTTTGTGGTGGTGCATCTTCCTTCGGGACGGGCGGCCGGCGCTACTCGTTATTTGAACATCAGCCCGATGGACCGCGGTTTGGAGATCGGCGGGACGTGGTACGGCGTGGAGTTTCAGCGGACGGTGGTCAATACCGAGAGCAAGTATTTGCTGCTGCGCCATGCGTTTGAGACGCTAGGGGCTATCCGAGTGCAGCTCAAGGCGGATGTGCGCAATATCCGGTCGCAGAAGGCGATTGAGCGCTTGGGGGCGGTGAAGGAGGGGGTGTTGCGCAATCACATGATTTTGCCCGATGGGACGGTGCGCCATTCGGTTGTTTATAGCATTGTGGATGCCGAGTGGCCGGCGATCAAGGCGCGGTTGGAGGGGTTGATGAGGAAGTATGAGGAGGGGTGAGTGTCTTTGGAGAGGGGCACGATGTCGGACGATCGCTTGTTCGGCCGCTCTGGACGATTCGGGGAAGGTGTGGGTTGAGAGGTCTTAGGGTTGAGGCGCCGGCCTTGCCTGTCGGCCACAGCCCAGGGTGGACTCGATGCCGATCTCGACCAGGTTCTTCTGGCAACGGTGCGCCGAAGGCCATCCGATGGTGAGCGATCGTGGGCGGTGGAGAGGGTAGGATGATGGGCGGGGTAGGCCTGGGTTGCTCGACAGCATGGAGCAGGGGCTAGGCGGCTGTCTTTGGCAGGCGGTTGGCGCAGATGGTCGGCAGCTGGTCTTCAGGCTGTTGTGGGAATGGCCTTGGGCAGGGTGCAGCGGTTGCGAGAGGGTCAACGCCGGCCGGTTGCCCGCTCGCTCTCGCAAAATTGGACCGCCAGATGTGGCGCAGAGATGCCCCTAGGCGGAAGTGGGTGATCCCAACCGGTGGGGACGAGAGGACGGCGAAGATGGGGGATAAAAACGAGGTGGGCGATCCACCCCGTCTTGCGGTTTATTTGCGTGGTCCACCTCGTCCGCGCTCACTGCTGCGACGGTTGCGATCGCCGCGGTGGGCCGGCGGTTTTCCAGAAGAAGCGGAATCGCTGCGCACAGGGCGTGAACCGCTGCGAGAGGCGGATCCGCCGCGCTGATCGCGCTCGCGAGCCTCCTCAGTGGTCCAGCCTTCTAGAACCGCTTGCCGTGAGAGGCGGATCTTGCCCTGGCTATCAATATCGGTCACCATGACTGTGATCTCGTCACCCACCGAGACCACATCTTCCACCTTTTTTACGCGCTCGGTATCCAGCTGGGAGATATGTACCATGCCATCTACGCCGGGCAGGATCTCGACGAAGGCGCCAAATGGCTCGATGCGCACCACCTTGCCGGTATAAATGTTGCCGATCACCGCTGTCTCGCCCAGGGAAAGGATGCGCTCCTCGGCAATTCGGGCGCCTGCTCCGTTGGTTGAGGCGATGTAGACGGTGCCGTCCTCGCGCACGTCAATCTGAGTGCCGGTTTCCTCTTGCAGGGCGCGGATGTTCTTGCCGCCCGGACCGATCAGCAGGCCGATCTTGTCGATTGGGATCTTCACGGTGGTGATGCGCGGCGCATGGGGTTTCAGGTCGGGGCGTGGTTTATCGATCACCGCCAGCATGTGGTCTAAGATGATCATTCGGGCTTGGCGGGCTTGCTCTAGGGCCTCTCGCATCATCTGGGCGCTGATGCCTGAGATCTTGATGTCCATCTGCAGGGCAGTAATGCCCTTGGCGGTGCCGGCCACCTTGAAGTCCATATCGCCCAAGTGGTCTTCTGCGCCTTGGATGTCGGTCAGGATCTGGTAGCGGCCAGTGGAGTCGGTGACCAGACCCATAGCCACGCCGGCCACAGGTGCCTTGATCGGGACGCCGGCATCCATTAGCGCCAAGGTGGAGCCGCACACCGAACCCATCGAGGTCGAACCGTTGGAGGACAGCACCTCAGAGACCACGCGGATGGTGTAGGGGAAGGTCTCCTCGGGCGGGATCACCGGATCCAGGGCGCGTTCAGCCAGCGCGCCGTGCCCGACCTCGCGCCGGCTCTGGCCTCGAAGGGGTTTGACTTCGCCCGTGCTGAACGGCGGAAAGTTGTAGTGGTGCATGTAGCGTTTGGTTTCGATCGGGGTAAGGGTGTCGAGTTCTTGAGCTTCGCCCAAGGTGCCTAGCGTGACCAGGCTGAGCACCTGGGTTTCGCCGCGGGTGAACAGGCCAGAGCCGTGGGCCCGCGGCGAGATGTCTACCTCGCACCAGATCGGTCGAATATCGGTGGGACTGCGGCCATCGGAGCGCTTGCCGAGGCGCAAGATGCGCTCACGCACGACTCGGCTTTCGGCCTCGCGAAAAGCGATCTCGACATCGGTTTTCTGGGAGGCGTTCGGGTCGCCCTCTACGCACAGTTCAGCGATCAGTTGTTGGAGTAGGGCATCCATGCCCTCGTTGAATTCGTTTTTGCTAAGCGGCCGCTCGAGCAGGGCGTTCATCGGCTCTTGAACGCGCTCGAACACTTTCTGGTTGAGCTCTTCCGAGGGCAAAAGCAGGGTCGGCTGGCGCTTGGGCTTGCCGATCTCGGCCGCCATTTGGCGTTGAACGTCTACTAGGGGCTGCAGGGCCTGGTGGCCGAATTCAAGCGCAGCCACCATCACGTCTTCTGGGATCTCGTTGGCGCCACATTCCACCATAAGGATGGCGTCTTTGGTGCCAGCGATGCGCAGGTCGAGGTCGGAGCGCTCCATCTCCTGGAAGGTGGGGTTGATCACAAACTGGCCGCCCACGCGCCCGACTCGCACAGCTCCCACCGGGCCGGCCCAGGGAATATCGGAGATCATTATGGCGGCTGAGGCGGCGTTGATGGCCAGGATGTCGAGCGGGTTTTCGTTGTCAGCCGAGAGAGAGAACATGATCACCTGCACCTCGTTGCGCATGCCATGTTGGAAGAGCGGGCGCAAGGGTCGGTCGGTAAGGCGGGCGGTGAGGATGGCTTCGGTGCTGGGACGGCCTTCGCGTCGATAGAAGGACCCTGGGATCTTTCCGCCGGCATACAGGCGCTCTTCGTATTCCACTGAGAGGGGAAAGAAGTCGGTCTCGGGGCGTGCTTCACCCATGGTGGCGGCAGCAAAGACCACCGTATCGCCTAGGCGCACGGTGACGGCTCCGCCGGCCTGGGAGGCCAGTTGGCCTGTCTCGAATATGATAGTATGCGACCCTATGGTCGCTTGGTAACGTTTTGCTTCCGGTTTCATTCTTGTCTCCTGTTTGGTTTACGGAGTCCGCGGCTTTGCGATTGGAGGGTTCGCGTCGGGCCACAATATCGTTTAGAGGGTACTCCGCACCCTGTCCGCCCATGTCAGGGACTGAAGAGCGGCGGCAAGCAGCTTGCCATCACTATTCAATTCCTGACAGGCGGCTTGTAAAAGACCCTAAAGGTGAATTCGGGTGCGGGCCGAGGTGCCTTTAGGGTCTTCGCAGGAAGATCATTTCTGGCGGAGTTTCAAGCGTTCGGTCAGGGCCAGGTAGCGTAGGTAATCTGTCCGACGCAGGTAGGCCAACAGCCTTCGACGCTGCCCGACCAATTTGAGCAAGCCGCGGCGACATGACTCGTCATGTTTGTTGATGCGCAAGTGCTCGGTGAGTTGGTGAATGCGCTGGGTGAGCAGCGCGATTTGCACCTCTGGCGAGCCGGTGTCGCTCTCGTGACGTTGAAATTCAGCGATGGTTTGCTCCTTGATTTCTTTTAGAAGTGGCATGACGTATGCTATCCTTTCATGAACGGGGATTTGCAGGTCTCCATGCCTGCAGCCGGAACCGCAGGACAGGACCAGTCACAAATCGATATTATACCAGAGAAAGGGCGAAGGGCGGGGGCGGTTCTGTGCGCCTGTGCGCAGATTCGCCACAGATTGCTCGGATTTGCCACAGATTGCACAGGTGGTCACGGGTTATGAGGCGGTAATGTTTGTGTGTATCCGAGTCGCAATCTTGCGATCCTGGGCCGGCTGTAGGGTGTGTTATTTCACCATTTTCACAAAGGCTGACCCGCTGAAAGTGATCGCACACCATTTCCCGTTGGCGATTTCTACCCAAGCGCTTTGGGAGTGGATGCGTCGTGGGGTGATCACGGTGCCCCGTTTCAGTTTGTCTACGATGCTGTACGTAATTCCTGGTCCGTTGCGTACGTTGAGTTCGTGTACGATGACTTCAAATTTGACGTCGGATAAGGGGATGGAGCCGGGAAAGTCGGCGTAGGAGGGTGGAGTTGGTTGGGGCGAGGATAGATGGGGGAGGGGGTCCATGTATCCTTTATAAGGACCGCTTTGATTGGATGAGCGTAGGCCAAAGTGGAGATGAGGACCCGTGCTGGCGCCAGTGTCGTCGCTGTAGGCGATTACAGTGCCGGCTTTGACCGATTGGCCGACGGCAACAACAGTGTGCATCAAGTGAGCATAATAGGTATAAAAGACACTCGTTCCAGCTAGGTGCTTTAGACGGACGTAGTTGCCGTAGCCGCCGTTTTCGAAGGCGATCTTGTCTACCGTCCCATCAGCTGCGGCTACGACTGGGGTCCCATTCGGAACGGCAAAGTCAATGCCGTTGTGACCCGGAAAGCCCCATTGGGAGTAGTACTCTGGATTCTCACCAAATTTTTGGGTAATCGGACCATTGACGGGGTGAATCAAGGAGATGGTCATGTGAAAAGCTCCTCTCTAGGTTAGCGTGAAGTAACTATAGCACAAGATGGGTAGACGGGCAATATGGCGTGGGCGGCGATCGCTGTGTTGCAGCGGGCGCTCGGCTTGCGCTTAGTGATTGGGTAGAGCCTGGGAGAACAAGCGAGGCCTGAGTGTTTCATGCATCAGGGTTTCACCGATCCAGGTTGCTAAGGGGAGGTTGGATTCTTCCAGCAGGACCACCAGGGTCAGTGGGACGCTTTGCCAGTTGGGGAGGGTGCCCATCGCAAGCCAGGTGAACGATCGGCGGTTTTCTTGGGAGAGAGCGCTGACCCTCCAGAAGGGGCGATCCGGCACTTGCCACTGTTCAGCGGCCTGTTGGGCCTTGTCGGCTTCGAGAACGGGGCGCGGTTGGTCGAGGGCCGGCAGGATCACCCATCCCTGGGCGGGTGTGTTCACCGCCAGGACGATGCGGCCGGCCGGCAGGGTCCCCCGATTGCTCAGGCAAGCGTAGGCCAAGGCCATCTGGAGCGGGCTGACGCGCAGCGTGTCGTGGCGCGCCGGCTGGGCCACCGGTAGATGCAGGTTGGGAGCTCGGTAGAGGCCGAGCTGGTCGAGGAAGGCGCGCCGTTGATCTGCCGAGGGAGAGGCATCTGGCCCGAAGTGGGCTATCAGCAAGGGGTCCAGGAAGGAGGCGGGGGGATAGCTGCCCTGGGCGGCGCGGTTGAGCAAGGGGGCGTTGGGATCGGTTTGGAGGCGCGGACCCGTCTCGTCCAGCAGGTTCGGGTCGTAGGTTGGATGGGAAGCCATGACCAGGATTTCACCGCTCTGGGCGTTGAGCAGGACGATCGCGCCGGCCCGCGCACCCAACAGGCGGTCAGCGGTGCGCTGCAGAGACAGGTCAAGGCTGAGGCGCACGTCCAGGCCAGGCGGCGGGGTGCCGTAGATCAGGAAGTTCCACCACAGAAGGCGCGTGGGGTTGCCTTGTAGGCCGCGAAGGTAGTTGTCGAGAGTGGCTTCGAGACCGGCCTGGCCGTAGATGGGGTGGGTGTAGCCGATAATTGGTGCTAGATCGGGGTAGAGGTAGAGGCGGGTATATTCTCTCCCTTGCCGTTCGCTCACGGTGATCGGTTGGTGGTTGCGGTCGAGCAGGGAACCGCGACGGACGTAGCGATCGGCGATCGACCGACGGGGGTTGTCGGTCCGAGCCAGCAGGGCCGGACCGCGCACAATGGTCCACCAGCCAACTCCCAGGGCGATGGTGAACAGGCCTAAGAAGAAGAGGCCGGCCAGCAGAGTGTAGGAGCGATGGTTGGACAGGGGGGCCGGTTCTTCTTCGATATCGCTCCCGATGCGCAACAGCAAGGCCAGGGCTAGAAAGGCGGTCATCAGCGACGAGCCGCCGTAGGAGACAAAGGGCAGGGTGATGCCGGTGAGAGGCAGCAGACGTAGGTTGCCGCCCAAGATCAGCAGGCTCTGCAGGCCGAGGTAGATGGTCAATCCGCCGGCCAGCAGGCGCTGAAAGCGATCGGGGGCCAGCAGGGCAGCGCGCAGGCCGCGGGCCAAGAGCAGGCCGATCCAAGCCAGCAGGCCGACGGCGCCGATCAGACCGGTTTCTTCGACCATGGCCACAAAGATGAAGTCGGAGATGGCGACTGGCACCAAGCGGGGGGCCCCTAGGCCGGGGCCGCGCCCAAAGACGCCGCCGTTGGCAACGGCTAGCAGGGATTGGATGATCTGGTATGAGCGGCCACTTGGATCGTCCCACGGGTTGAGCCAGGCTTGGAGGCGGGCCTGAATCACTTCCGTGAAGAAGTAGCCGATCAGCGCGCTGAAGGCCAGTACGAGCCCTGTGACGATCAGCACGCGACGTTTACCGGTGGCAAGAAACAGGATAAAGGAGTAAACGAGTAGAAACAGGGAGGCCGTGCCTAGATCTCGCTGGATGAGCAAGATGAGCAAGGACAAGCCGGTCATGATGGCTGTGGGGATGATCAGAGGGATGGATAGGATCTGGCGCAGGTTGCGGGCGCGCTGGGACTCGAAGGTTTCCACCGGCAGGCGGCCGGCAAAATAGGCGGCCAGGTAGATCACCAGCAGCAGTTTGAGCGGTTCGGAGGGTTGGAAGTACAGGTTGGCTCCACCGATCCATAGGCGCGGCCCAGCGCCCGACGGGTTGGAGCCCAAGATCAATGTCAGGGCGGTGAGTAGAAGGCCGCTCAGCAAGATCAGGTACTTGTATCGTTGTAGCAGGGCCAGATTCCTCGGATAGCGGAGCGCAAACACCAGGGCCAGGGTTGCGATTGCTAGCCAGACGGTTTGGCGAGCGCCAAAGGTGGGCTCAAGACGCCACACGGTGAGCAATCCCCATCCGCTCAAGAAGAAAGCGCCGGCTAGGAGGTAGGGATCGGGATCGGAGAGCAAGCGCCGGCTAAAGCGTTGGGCCAATAGGTAGCATAAGATCCAGACGCCGAATCCAAACCAGTGATCCCAACGCAGAGGCACCTCCCACGTTCGCTCACGCACCGCCGGCGAGAGCGTTAGGATCAGCGAAAAGAGGGCAAGGAAGCTCGCTGAGGCTCCAAAGAGACGGCGAGAGCGCAAAGGGGTATTCACGAGGAGTTGGAGAGGCGAACGGTGGGGGAGGTGTCGGTAGGTATGCCAATGCTCACCACCAAGGCGACGCGCCCGCATTCGATTTCATCGCCGCTGGTGAGCACGGTGGGCGTGTCTAGCCGAAGGCGGTTGAGCTGTGTGCCGTTGGTGGAGCCTAGGTCTTCTAGCCACCATTGACCATGGTGATAGCTGATGCGAGCGTGACGTGCGGAAACCGTCTCATCTTGCAGGGAGATGTCGCACGTAGGGTCGCGGCCGATCAGGAGCTCGCGTTGATAGAAGGCGCGCCGCGTCGTGCTGCTGTTCGGCTGGTGAACCAGGAGCTCTAGGGGAAGGGCGCGACGAGTGACTAGGGCAATGCCGCGTTCTTGGAGGTCTTTCCAAAGGAGGAGCAAAGCCCATCCTAGGAAAGCGTATAGGGCAATGGCCATCGCTAGGCGTAGGACAAGGACCAGGATGTCGCTCATGAGGAAGAGTTGGGATCGGAGAATGGGCGGAAGACGACAGTGTCGCGATCTTTGCCTTGGGAGGCGATTGGCCCAGTATCACGCAGGTCGGTGCGCGGCGGTGGGGTGTCTTGTCCGTAGATCAGGGTGACGCCGGCCAGGGAGATCACATCGCCCGGGTAAAGAATGCTCTGGTTGACTCGTTGCCCATTGACAAAGGTTCCTCCGGTGGAATTCAGGTCAAAGATCACGTAGCGGCCGCGAATGGCCCGCAGTTGGGCATGTTGACGCGAGACCCGCGGATCGTCAATCACCAGGTGATTTTCCAAGCGCCGGCCGATGTTGATCACAGGAGCGTTTAGCGGAAACACCCGGCGGCCCTCGATGACCAGAAAGGCGTTCTCTGGAATCGGCGATTCTTCCTCCTTGGCCGGGGAGGAGCTGGGCATGGCATGGGTGTCACCGACCGGTTGGGGGTTGTAGGAGACGATGATCTGGATCTCTCCAGGTGCGATACGCAAGTCGGTGGCGAGCGAAAGCAGTGGAGGGGCAGAGAATGTGATCCCGAGTTCGGCGCCGATGGTGCGGATGGCATTGCGTAACATCTCAAGTAGCTCTGGGATCTCCCAGCGAGCGGCATCATCAGGGTGGGTGACCAAAGTGTATACGTTCGGAACGGCCGCGCCCTCAGAAGCCTGGCGATGCAGGAGTTCAGCCAGACGCCTGATGACCACACCTTCTCCCGGCTGGCCGGAGAGCAAGTTTTGGAACTCTACTATTTGCCGAATGCGATTCTCGAGTTGTTCAAGGCTCAAGTTCATAGCGGATCAAGATAGGGACAACCGTTGCGTCGTGAAGCGAAGATAGCGCCTCGAGGAGAGCAAGCAGGTATGTAGGGCATTATATGGGTTGAGAAGAGATCTGGCAAGGTTTGGGGAGAGAGATGAGATCAGTAAGGAGAGGTGTGGGCGAATCGCGCGACGCAACGGGCAGAGGGATTTTTGTCCATAGCAGAGGGGCGTGGGCTCATGCCGAGACCCAGAGAGCACGATAATGGGCGTTGCTATGGAGAAACGTCTCGAATTTACTAGAAAAATATCATAAATATTGACATATTCCCTCAATCCTGCTATAATGCCAACGCACAAAAAAGAAGATCGATTTTGGGCCGGAATGCGAACCATGGGATCGGTGGCCGGCCAAATCACTTGTATTCTATCTCAGGAGTAAGAACGCATGTCGCAACTCGAGATCCGCAATCTGCATGTGAGCGTGGAAGACAAAGAAATTCTCAAGGGGGTGACCTTGACCGTCAAACAGGGTGAGATCCATGCCATCATGGGCCCGAATGGCACGGGAAAATCCACCTTGGCCTACACCCTGATGGGGCACCCGGCCTACACAGTGACCGAAGGTGAGGTGATCTTCAAGGGCCAAAACATTTTGGAGCTGGAACCCGATGAGCGTGCTCGGTTGGGCATCTTCCTGGCTTTCCAATATCCGGTGGCCATCCCCGGAGTGACGGTGGCCAACTTCCTGCGTTCGGCCATGAATGCTCGCCGTCGCGCCGAGAATCCCGAAGATAAGGGCATTCCGATCCCTGAGTTTCGCAAGATGCTCAAGGAGAAGATGGACCTGCTGAAGATGGATCATAGCTTTGCCGGCCGCTACTTGAACGATGGCTTCTCGGGCGGCGAGAAAAAGCGCGCCGAGATCTTGCAACTGGCCACCCTGCAGCCGGAGATCGCCATCTTGGATGAGACCGACTCTGGCCTCGACATTGACGCCCTGCGGATCGTGGCCGAAGGAGTCAACGCCCTGATGGGGCCTCATTTGGGCGTTTTGCTGATCACCCACTATCAGCGCTTGCTGAACTACGTCAAGCCCGATTTCGTACACGTAATGCTCGACGGCCGTATTGTCGAGTCGGGTGGGCCCGACCTGGCTCTGCATCTGGAAGAACATGGATATCACTGGTTGCGCGAAAAGGCCGAAGAGAACGCTTGATGAACGTTTGGGGTTGAGTTTAGAGGTGTTGATTGCTTTTGGTTCTTCTATAACTTATACGGAGAGTATGCCATGACCGATGATGCCAAGATTTTGGAAGGCATAGGAGAATACCGCTACGGTTTTCGCGATCGGGATGATTTCTACGTCTTCAAGGCCCGAAAAGGACTAGATCGCGAAGTGGTCGAACAGATTTCTTACATGAAGGGCGAACCCAAATGGATGTTGGAGTTTCGCCTGAAAGCCCTGGATCATTTCCTCAAGCGCCCCATGCCCAGCTGGGGGCCGAGCTTGAAGGAGTTGAACCTGGATGACATTTATTACTATGCTAAGCCCACCGAGAAGGAAGGGCGCTCGTGGGATGATCTGCCGGAAGACATCAAGCGCACGTTTGACCGCCTCGGCGTTCCGGAAGCAGAACGCAAGTTCTTGGCTGGCTTGGGCGCACAGTATGAGTCCGAGATGGTCTATCACTCCATCCATAAGCATCTGGAAGAGCAGGGCGTGATCTTCGTCTCGATCGAAGAGGGTTTGCGGCGTTACCCCGACTTGTTCCGCGAATACTTCGGCACTGTAGTGCCGATTGAGGACAACAAGTTTGCCGCATTGAACTCGGCCGTCTGGTCGGGCGGTTCGTTCGTGTACGTGCCGCCGGGGGTCAAGGTAGACCTGCCGTTGCAGGCCTACTTCCGCCTCAACATGGCCAACATCGGTCAGTTCGAGCGCACCTTGATCATCGTGGATGAAGGGGCCCAGGTGCACTACGTGGAAGGATGTACTGCCCCCATCTATTCCACCGACTCCTTCCACAGTGGTGTGATCGAGATCGTGGTCAAGCGTGGCGCTCGCTCGCGCTACACCACCATCCAGAACTGGAGCACCAACGTGTATAACCTGGTGACCCAGCGCGCCAAGGTCTATGGAGATGCTGTGCACGAGTGGGTAGACGCCAACATCGGTTCTAAGATCACCATGAAGTATCCCTCCTGCTATCTGATGGAGCCTGGCGCCCACGGTGAGATGCTCTCGATGGCCTTCGCCGGCCCTGGACAGATCCAAGATGCCGGCTCCAAGATGATCCACTTTGCGCCCTACACCAGCAGCAAGATCACCTCCAAGTCGATCAGCAAGGCCGGCGGCCGTGCCTCCTATCGCGGCCTGCTCAAAGTGTACAAGGGCGCCAAAAGCGTCAAGTCAACCGTGGTGTGTGATGCCTTGCTGCTCGATCCTCAGTCTCGGACCGATACCTACCCCTACATCGAGATCGACGAAGACGATGTCACCATCGGTCACGAGGCCTCGGTGAGCAAGATCGGCGAGGAGCAGCTCTTCTATCTCATGTCGCGCGGCCTGAGCGAAGAAGAAGCCACGACCATGGTCGTCTCCGGCTTCATTGAGCCCTTGGTCAAAGAATTACCGATGGAATACGCCGTAGAAATGAACCGCCTAATCCAACTGCAAATGGAAGGCTCGATCGGCTGATCCCACGTTTGAACTCTGTCGCTTCGGAGAGATTCATGCAAGAAAAACCCAAAGTCGTTATTTCCCGCGGGCGCCGCCCGGAGTTTGCCGTCAAGGACTTCTCCTTCACCCTGGCCGATCTGCCCCAAGACAGTCTAGCTCCCTTTCGGACCTCAGCCTGGTCGGCCTACCAGAGCTTGCCTTTTCCCTCAATCAACGACGAGGCCTGGCGCCGCACCGACATCCGCTTGATGCCGGCCGAAGTCTTTCGTCTGCCCCAGGAAGGCACCTACGAAGACCTCCCGCCGGTTCTGGAGGAACTGCTCAACCCCCTGGTGGGAAACCAGCACGGCGGACAGATCGTCCTCCTGCCCGGTGGAGCCCAATCCTTCCTATCGGAGTCTCTAGCCGCCCGAGGCGTGATCTTCACCGATTTCCGCTCGGCGCTTCAGACTCACCCCGACCTGCTAACTCGCCTCATCGGCCGAGTCGTCCGCCCGGAGGACGGCAAATTTGCCGCCCTGGCCTCGGCTCTGGTGCAAAACGGCGTGCTGCTCTACATCCCCAAGAACGTCATTGTCGAGGAGCCGCTGCATTCTGTGCTCTGGGGTCCCGGCGTGAATCTGGCCCACTTCTCGCACCTGATTGTCTATGTGGATGACGGCGCGTCGGTCACCTACGTCCACGAAGCGGCCTCGCCCGACGAGGAAGGCGATACGCTCCATGCCGGCATCGTGGAGATTTACGTCGGCAAGAACGCTAACCTGCGTTTCGTGGAACTGCAATCCTGGGGCCGGCATGTGTGGAATTTCAGTCACGAGCGAGCGCGCGTCGATCGCGATGCCAACCTGGACTGGATCTTCGGCGCTGTGGGATCGCGCCTGACCAAAAACTTCTCCGACCTAGACCTGATCGGAGAGGGCGCCACCGGACGAATGTCGGGCTTCTACTTCACCGATGGAACCCAACACCTGGACCACGATACCCAGCAAAACCATCTGGCCCCGCATACCACCAGCGACCTGCTCTTCAAGGGCGCCCTCAAAGGGAAGAGCCGCTCGGTCTGGCAGGGCATGATCTACGTTGCTCCTGGCGCCCAGAAGACCGATGGTTACCAAGCCAACCGTAACCTGATCTTGAGCGACGAGGCTCGCGCCGATTCCATCCCTGGCCTGGAGATTCAAGCCGACGATGTGCGCTGCACCCACGGCGCCACAGTGGGCAAGCTGGAGCAGGAACCGCTGTTCTATCTTCGCAGCCGTGGCATCCCTCAAGTCGACGCAGAGCGCTTGCTGGTCGAAGGGTTCTTCGATCCCATCATGCAGCGCATCCCCTTTGAAGGTGTTCGCGAGCGTTTCCAGGAGGCCATTTTGCGGAAGATGAGTTAGCGGTGGAGAATTCTCGGCTTTCTCTACGGATAAGGGGATTCCCTCTCTCCTCGAGAGGGAATGCCCCTTTGCGCTTCCTATGTCGCCAGACATCGCCATGGAGCGGCAAGGAGAGGAGACTGCTCCTCAGAGGGGTGTGTTCATGCCGGCCAGGGCGAGCTCTGGCCTGTGTGGGAGGAGGGGGCCTCACCCACCCCTCGGCTAGCATGAGCCTAACTCTTTTGAAGTGCGCTCAAGCAGATCTTAAGGACAAACTTTCGAATTTTGCACAAGTGCAAAGGTTTGCAAAGAGACAAGTTAGTAATATAATGAACAATTTGAAAGGAATACATCAACGCCCAGCTCTGGCGGGTTTCTCACCCTGTGGTGATAGGATGTTACCCACCTGTCGTTTGATCTTTATTTATCCCACCTTGCGAGAGAGATAGGGTCATGAAAATGAACAACAAACCTACCAAATCCACAACCCCTCCTCCTGAGCGACGATTGATCCGAGATCTGCGCTTGACCTCCCAAATCTCCTACATGCGCGCGCCAGTGACAGAGTGTTTGTTTGAGGTTGGCGACGCGGTGGAAGTCTATTGCGATCACGAGAAAAACGGTGAACGTGTACGTGGCTGGGTCAAAGGAATTGTGGTGCAGGTAGATAACAAACTGGTAGCGGTTCAGTTCCGTTCCAATGTCTTCTTGACTGACGGCTGGATGGTTCCCGATCGCATTCTATGGTATCCAATTAATTCGGAGCACATTCGACTGGCAAGCAGCAAGAAATCGGCTAAGAAGCAGAAGCAAACAGAGATCCCCGATTACTAGTGTCCGATTAGGCCCTTTGTGCGATGTTGGATGTTCAAGTAGTCCGCAACGATTTTCCGATCCTCGCCCGTCAGGTAGCCAGTGGTGCCCGGCTGGTCTACTTAGATTCGACCGCCACCTCGCAAAAGCCTCTGGCAGTGATCGAGGCGATGAACGACTTCTATCGTCGTTCGAACGCTAACATTCACCGCGGCGTGCATACCTTGGCTGAGGAGTCGACAGCGCTTTATGAACAGGCGCGCGAGAAAATCGCCCGGTTCATTAATGCTCCTTCGGCCCGCCAAGTGATCTACACGCGCAATGCCACAGAGGCGATCAACCTCGTGGTTTACGCTTGGGGACGTTCGCAACTCAAGGCCGGCGATCTGGTTGTGCTCACCGAGATGGAGCACCATTCGAACCTGGTGCCGTGGCAGATTCTGGCTGCTGAGCGCAGTCTGGAGTTGGCGTTTATCCCCGTCACCGAAGATGGCCTCCTCGATCTAGATGCCTATCGCTCGCTCCTGGAACGCATGCCAAAGTTGGTGGCCTTCACCCACGTCTCGAACGTGTTGGGGACGATTAACCCAGCCCAGGAGATCATCCGTTTGGCGCATCAGGCCGGCGCAGTGACCCTGGTGGATGGGGCCCAGTCTGTGCCTCATCTTCAAGTGGATGTGCAGGCGCTCGATGCCGACTTTCTGGTCTTCTCGGCGCATAAGATGTGTGGGCCTACCGGCATCGGCGTGCTTTATGGGAAGGCGCATCTTCTGGAGGCCATGCCTCCCTTCATAGGCGGCGGCGATATGATCAAGGAGGTCAAACTGCGCTCCTTCCGGCCCAACGTCCTGCCTCATAAATTCGAGGCCGGCACGCCGGCCATCGCCGAGGCCGTTGGCTTTGGCGCAGCGGTGGACTATTTGTCTGGCATCGGCATGCCGGCGATTGCCGCCCATGAGCGCGAGATGATCGCCTACGCCCTTGATCGCCTGGAGGAGATCCCCGGCTTGCGCGTCTTTGGTCCCCCGGCAGAGAAGAGAGGTGGAGTTGCAGCGTTTGTCCTGGATGGTGTCCATCCTCATGATGTGGCGCAAATTCTCGATCGGGAGGGTATTGCTGTGCGCGCTGGGCATCATTGTGCGCAGCCGCTGCATGAGAAATTTGGCATTCCGGCCACCACGCGCGCTTCGTTCTACTTATACAATACCTGCGAGGAGATCGATCTGTTGGTGGACGGGATTTACAAAGTCAAAAAACTCTTTGGCTGATCTTCCATGGATGATCTCTACCGTGAACTGATCATCGAGCACTACAAAAATCCCTCCTATCGGGGAAAGCTCGAGCCGTGCGATATTTTCTTTGCCGACAGCAACCCTCTATGCGGTGATCACATTGAGGTGTATCTGCGACTGGACTCAGATGGACGAGTAGCCGACGCTCGCTTTGATGGCCGCGGCTGCGCCATCTCTCAGGCCTCGGCGGATTTGCTCATGGAGTCGATCATCGGCAAGTCGCTCGAAGAGATCAAGCGCCTGACGAAACAGGACATCTTGGACATGCTCGGCATTGAGCTTGGCCCAGTGCGGCTGAAGTGCGCCCTGCTCTCGCTCAAGGCGCTCAAGGCAGGCGCCTATGGTCTGGGCGAAGCTGGCGACGAGCTGGTAGAGTAATCCCGAGAACCTGCTGTTGCCTCACCGATTTCTTGATCGAGGAAGCAATGTTCAACTATACGACCTATCCTGCCGATCAACTCGACTACGTGGATATCGCCCCAGTTTTGGAGCTTCCCAATGGAGAGCGATTGTTCGTAAACGTAGGCGATCGTTCAATCGTTGTGTTCAATATTGCCGGCCAATATTTTGCTATTAGCGATATTTGCACCCACGACGATGGCCCCCTAGGAGATGGGGACATAGAGGGCTATCATATTATCTGTCCGCGCCACGGCGCTGAGTTCGATATTCGTACTGGCCGGGTGATGCAGATGCCGGCCGTGGTGGATATTCCGGCCTATCCGGTGCGGGTTGTAGATGGGATGATTCAGATAGGGATCCCCAAAGAATAGGCCACGCAGCGTGCCAAGAAAAAACAAAGCGCTTCTTGCTGTTGCCGGAAGCGCTTTGTTGGCTTGCGGAAAGACAGTGGTGATAGCTGTGGAAGGGCCGGCCTCAGTATTCCACCAGGCGCGGCAGCGACTTGGCAGCCTGGATCCAGGCTTGGACCATTTTGACCGAAGGCATGCGGTTGACGAGATTCTTCTCTGCGTTGACCTTGACCATCGCCTCGTGCAGATTCTCTGCATTGCGTCGGCTGAGTTCTGCGACCGTGTCCACCCCGGCATTCTCCAGCAGATCGCTGTACTCCTCTCCAATGCCGGGGACACGGAATAGATCGGCGCGGTTGACCCATTCGAGAATTTTCTCCTCAGAGATGCCGGTTTCTTGAGCAAGGGCTTTGCGGTCTTTGCGCGTGGCCGCCCGAGCGAGCAATGCCTCCGTCGAGCGGATGCCGGCTTGAGCCAATTTTTTGGCGTATACCTCCCCGATTCCTTCAATTGCTATGAGTGAAGTCATCGTATTTCCTCCTTACATTGTTTTTGGGTTTGTTGATATTATATAACCATTTTAATCCTTTACTCTACATGATTGTAAGGCAAAACGGAGTTTTTAAGGTTATCCTCCCCATCGCTCAGGTAGATCCACGCTGAATAAGTGCTGCGCCGACGATGTGCTTACTTGCCGGTGCCAATTCGCAAGCGTTTGGTGATTTCGCGCTGCAGGAGATCCATCGCCTGCTCATTGCCCAACTCGCGCGCAAGAGTTACCGGCAGTTTGCCGTCGTTGGATCGGATGTGTAGGTCTGCCCCGCCGAGGATCAGCATTTGAATGATTTGGACATCGTTGTTGGCGGCCGCAAGGTGGAGGGGCGTGAGGCCGCCGCGTTGACGGACATTAGGATTGGCGCCGTGCTCGAGCAGCAACCTGACGATCTCAGCATGCCGGTTCATGGTCGCTAAATGAAGTGCTGTGGCTTGCCACGCGTTGTTAGTCGGTGCATTGAGCGATGCGCCGGCCCGAATCAAGTAAAGGGCGGCATCAACGTGTCCGTAGAAACAAGCCAGCGCCAGGGGATGAAGGCCATCTTCTGAGAAGGTGTTGACCAGGTCTGGGGTGCGCGCCAGGATGCGAGCTAGGTGGGTGATGCGGCCGGTGGCGGCGGCCTCGAAGATGTTGAGCACCACCGTTTTATCGGCCAGGAAGTTAGCCAGATCCATGTGAAAGTGGTAGGCGGCCACCAAAACCGGCGTAAGGCCGCGCTCGCGGGCATGAACCAGACTCGGGTCGAGCAGCAGCAGTTGCTCGACCTTTTGACGATTGCCTGCTCGGATGGCTGCAAAGAAGTCCAACGTCACGTTTAAGATTATACGTAGTTCGATCGAATTCATCCTTAACATTATCGTTAGGTTGGTGTACAATCCGTTGCACCCCTTCAAGGAGCTGGCTATGCCGTCTTGGCTGAAGAAACGTCATAATAAGTTCATTGAATTGCTGCATGAGCAAGCAACGCTCACCTTAGAAGGCATGGATGCATTGTGCCGCTATTTGGCAACGTATGATCAGTCTGCTTCGGAGCAGGTAACTCGCAAGGAGAAAGAAGCCGACGAAGTGCGTCGTATTTTTATCGATGAGCTGAACCGTACCTTTGTCACGCCTTTTGATCGCGAGGATTTGTTTGCCCTTTCTCGCAGCATTGATGATGTGGTGGACTATGCCTATACCACGGTGAGTGAAATGGAAATTCTCAACGTTGAGCCGACCGTTTACATGCAACGCATGGCCACTTTGCTGCGAGATGCAGCCTATGAACTGTTGATGGCGGTGGATCGCCTGGAACGTCATCCCAATGTGGCTGCTGAGCATGCGCAACGGGCAAAAGCGCTAGAAAATCGCGTGGAAGGGGTGTATCGCGAAGCCCTGGCCGATTTGTTTAGTCATGTGCACGATCTTCAACAGGTGGTTCGAATGTTGAAACTGCGCGAGGTCTATCGTCATTTGAGCAATGCCGCCGATCGGGGGGATGAGGCCGCCAATATCATCGCCAATATCGTGGTGAAGAGCACGTGATAGGTCAAGAATGGACCCGTTGACGCTGATTGTGATTGTCTTGGCGCTGTTGTTCAATTTCTTGAACGGCATGCACGATTCCAGCAATGTCGTGGCTACGATGATCTCTTCGCAGGCCTTTGCGCCGCGCTCTGCGCTGAGCGTGGCTGCTCTGGCCAATTTGGCCGGCCCCTTTCTCTTTGGGATGGCGGTTGCGAAGACCATCGGCGAGGAGATTGTGTCTGCTCAGGCGATTGACGTTGCGGTGGTTCTGGCGGCGCTAATAGGCGCCATCAGTTGGAATTTGCTGACCTGGTATCTGGGCATTCCAAGCAGCTCCTCGCATACCCTGATTGGGGGATTTTTAGGGGCTGTGGTGATGGGCGCCGGCTGGGGAGCGATCCGGATCAGCGGCTTGGAGAAGGTGTTGATCGCTTTATTCGCGTCCCCGATTTTGGGGTTTGTGGTGGGATACGTAGTGTTGCGCATCACGCTCTTGCTGTGCTGGAAAGCCACCCCGCGCGTGAATTCTCTGTTTCGACGCTGCCAGTTGTTGACCGCTTCGGCGCTCTCGCTTAGCCATGGCACGAATGACGCTCAGAAGACCATGGGCATTATCACCCTGGCCCTGGTGATCGGCAACTACTTGCCAACCTTCTACGTGCCGTTTTGGGTGATTCTGAGTTGTGCTTCAATGATGGGGTTGGGAACGGCCTTGGGGGGGTGGCGTTTGATCCGCACCTTGGGATATAAATTTTTCAAGATTCGGCCGGTGGATGGTTTTACTTCGCAACTGGCTTCGGCTGTCGTGATCGTAGGGGCCTCTGTGGTGGGGGGACCGGTGAGCACCACTCAGGTGGTAAGTTCTTCGATCATAGGCGTGGGTGCGGCCGAACGGGTGAATAAGATTCGCTGGGGGGTGGCCCAGGAGATCGCAATTGCCTGGTTTCTGACGATTCCAGCCACGGCCCTGATCGCCGCCAGCACGTACTGGCTGTTGCAACGGGCCTTGTTATTCTGATCGAAGGCCAACCGTCGGCAAGCCTCAACGTTTGGCCTTCGATGACCTGGAATGTGTGGGGCGGTTACTTGCCGAAGACTTCTAACACTTGGCTCGCGTGAACGACGCCGTCAAAGCCCGGTAATTCGCCCTGGCGCAAGATGGCTTTCTCGCCTTCTGGGTCGCCTAGGCAGGTGACAATAATGTCAGCGCCGCTGACGTCCTCCTTCTCTGTGTAATAGTTGGTGGTCACCAAGGTCTTCAGGCCGGCGGCTTTGGCGGCCAGCACACCGTTGCGTGAATCTTCCACAACGAAAGCTTCATCAGGGCTCAGGCCGAGACGGGCAAGGGCTAGGTTGTAGATTTCTGGGTCGGGTTTTTTCTTGCTCACCACGTCGCCGGCCAGCACAATATCGAAGCGAATGTCGGCCAGAATCTTTTCGGTGATGGCTTTTGCAGCCTGTTCGTTGGAGGTGGTGCATACACCTATTTTCAGCCCTGCTTCCATGGCTTCTTTCATGAACCGGCGAATACCCGGCCGCAAAGGGAGACTCCCGGACTCGATCAGTTCCACAAAGATAGCTGTTTTGCGCTTATGCATTTGGGGGATGAGAGCGTCAATCTCTTCCTCAGTGAAGGGCCGAGAGAAGCCTCGGGTCTTCCAATGGTGTTTCATGCGCTCTTTGCCGCCGGCAATTTGCAGCAGTTCGTGGTAGTAGTCCACGTCCCACTCGTCAGTGAAGCCAAATTCTTTGAACATCAGGTTGAATGAGACACGGTGACCATCGCGCTCAGTGTCGATGATCACGCCGTCCTGATCGAAAAGTACAGCTTTGATTTTGGACATCGTTACCTCCATCGGACTGGGCAGAGGGGCCGGCCCAGGAAGGAGAGACCTTTGCTCTTCTCCACAGGGTCAGTCTTTCGTGCCGAAGAACTCGCGAATTGTCTTGACGAACAGGCGATTCTCCTCACGGGTGCCGATGGTGACGCGGAACCAACCATCGCTCCCATACTTCTTGCTCTCGCCGCGCAGGATAATGCCACGACTCAGGGCGAACTCCAATACCTCCTTGTTGGTGTGGCCGGTGGGGCCACAGTCAAACAGGATATAGTTGGCTTTGGAGGGGAAAACCACCAGGCCGGGGATGTCGCTCAGGGCTTCGGTGATGTAGTCTACTTCTTCGTTGTTGAAGCGGACACGTTCGGCCAGGGCGTCTTGATCCTCCAGGGCGGCCAGGGCGACCCACATCGGGATCGTTCCGACATTCCAAGGGAGAAGGGCCGCTGAGATCTGGGCGATGACGTCTTTGTGGCCGAGGGCGTAGCCGAAGCGCAGGCCGGCCAGGCCGTAGGCCTTTGACAGGGTGCGAGTGATGATCACGTTTTTGTATTTTCTGATCAGAGGGACCTGGGACATTTGTAGGCCGGCATATTCGACATAGGCCTCATCGATCACAAAGGGGATCCCCGTCTCGGCAATGCGGACGAAATGCTCGGGTGCCATGAAGTTTCCAGTGGGGTTATTCGGGTTGGCAATCACGATGATCTTGGTGCGTTCGGTGATGGCGTTCAAAATGCCGTCGGGGTCGAAGTGCAGGTAGTTGTCCTTGTAGATCATCGGCACGTCCACCATCTTGGCGCCCAGCAGCCGGCCCCGCAACTGGTAAATGGCAAAGCACGGGGTATGCTGAATGATCTCATCCTGCTGGGGGATAATGAACATTCGGAAGATATTATCATACACCTCGCTCGAGCCGTTTCCGATCATCACATTTTCCGGGCCGTCCAGGCCGTTGATCTCGGCGATTTTGCTACGCACCACCAGCCCTTGATCGGGGTAGCGATTGGCCATCTTGCCATATTTCAGGATCGCCTGCATGACCTTCTCGGAGGGAGGCAGCGGGTTCTCGTTGGACATCATGCGGTGGAGTTCGGGCTGGCGCCATGCCAGTTCGATGTGATCTGAGACGTACATTGGGATGCCCCGAATCCAGGGTGCAAAGTACTCTTCGATAGGTTTGGTCATTGATATGCTCCCGATACCTGAGATGCAAGAGAGGCGGTTATGCCTTGCCGGCCGAGCCGAGCATGTCGATCCAATGCATCACCACCTTGCGAATGGCATCACGGACGGCAGAGTCGATCTTGCCTGGGTCGTATTCGTCGCGATGAGCGGTGATGTATTCGTACTTGGTGTCGATCAGGGTGTGCTTCAGCTCGGTGGAGACGTTGAACTTAGCTCCGCCGGCCTCGATGAGACGTTTGATGTAGTCCTCCGGCAAGCCGGTGCCGCCGTGAACCACCAGCGGGGTCCGAATGCCGTTGCCGTTCAGCAAGCGATTGATGGTGGCCAGGCGCTCAAAATCCACGCGCGGGTTTTTGGTCTTGTAGACGCCGTGCGCCGTGCCGATCGCCGGGGCAAAGATGTCCACGCCGGTGCGTTCCACGAACTCCACAGCCTGTTGAGGATTGGCCAGGCGTGATTCTTCATCTCCGACCTTGATGTCGTCTTCGACGCCGCCGATCGTCCCCAGTTCGCCCTCGACCGAGATGTTGCCCACTGAGTGGCAATAATCCACCACTTCCTTGGTGACGCGGATGTTCTCCTCGAAAGGCAGCTTTGAAGCGTCAATCATGATGTTAGTGTAACCGGCGTCGGCGCATTGCTTGCAATAGTCCACCTCGGTGCAGTGATCGAGGTGCAAGCAGACCGGCACTGGCGCCGACTCAGCCAACGTTCGGTAGATGGCTACCAGCACATGCCGCCCCAAGAATTTTGAAGGCTTCACCGAGGTCTGAACGATTACAGGGGATCGTTTCTCAATCGCCGCATCGATCACTGCTTCAAACTGGACCAGGTCGGTGATGTTAAATGCGCCGATCGCATAGCCGTTCTTGGCAGCTTCGATCATGATCTCTTTAGCATTGACAATAGACATGGCAGACTCCTTTCAAGACAATAGACGGATGGATGGTTAGGCTCGGATCCGCTCTCCCTTCGGATCCCACAACGGGGAGGAGACCACTTCGGCCTCGATTTGCTCCCCGAAAAACTCAACCGATAACTTCATCCCTGGGCGTGTGTATTCGATAGGGAGATAGGCGTAGGCGATGCTCATCTTGATCGAATACCCATAGCCGCCCGAAGCCACCCAACCGACGACATGATCGCCGGCCCAGATCGGTTCCTTGCCCAGGGCGATGGCGCGATCATCGGCCAGGCGTAGACAAGCCAGTTTGCGCTTCAGGCCGTTTTCTTGGATCTTGAGCAGAGCATCCCTGCCGAGAAAGTCTGGTTTGTCGAGCTTCACGGCAAAGCCCAGGCCGGCTTCGAAGGGGTTGTAATCGGGGCCGATCTCGCTGCTCCAATAGCGATAGCCCTTCTCCAGCCGCAACGAATCGAGCGCTTTGTACCCCGCTGCCACCATGCCCTCCGCAACGCCAGCTTCCCACAGCGTATCCCATAGGCGCAGGCCATATTCCATCGGGCAGTAGAACTCCCATCCCAATTCCCCCACATAGGTCACGCGACAAGCCAGCACAGGAACATCGCCGACCGTGATGAATTTGGCAGTCATATACGGGAAGGCTTGGTTTGAAACATCGTCTCGCGTCACCTTTTGTAGGATCAGGCGTGCCTTGGGGCCCCACAAACCGATGCAGGCATAGGCCGAACTGACGTCCTCGAGAGTCACCGAGCCATCTTCGGGCATGTGTAGCGAGAGCCAGGAGAGATCGTGCTGGCCGAAGGCTGTGCCAGTGATGATGCGGAAGTGTTGTTCGCCCAGCCGGGTGACGGTGAAGTCGCATTCAATGCCGCCGCGCTTGTTCAGGCATTGAGTGTAGACGATGGCGCCAATCGGCACGTCGATCTGGTTGGCGCATACGTAGTTGAGGAACTTCAGCGCCCCTGGTCCGCTCACGTCGAACTTGTTGAACGAGGTTTCGTCGAACAGGCCGGCGTGTTCGCGGGTCATCAGGTGTTCGTGGCCGATGGCGCGCGACCAGTTGTGGCGCGCCCAACCGCGCGGTTCGTGACCGTGAGAGGCTTTTTCTTCGTAGATAGCAAACCAGTTGGGACGTTCCCAGCCAAATTTTTCGCCGAAGGAGCAACGCAGCTCGCGCAGACGGAAATAGGTGGGGGAGAGGCGCTGGCCGCGGCGCGACAGGCGTTCTTCGCCCGGATAGTGAATGTCGTAGTATTGGCTATAGGTCTCGATGGTGCGTGCTAGGGTGTAATCCAAGCTGTCGTAGTTGGGGCCGAAGCGGCGCACGTCCAAACGCCATACATCCCATTCCGGTTGTCCTTCGATGATCCACTCAGCCATCACCTTGCCGATCCCGCCTGCGCCGGCCAGGCCATGGGCGCAGAACGCACAGGCTACCCAAAAGCCCTTCACGGACGTGGGGCCGAGCAGGAATTCTCCGTCGGGGGTGAAGCCTTCTGGGCCGTTGATCAGCTTGACGATCTCGGCGGTTTCGATCGCCGGCACGCGTCGGATGGAGTTTTCCATCAGTGGGGTGAAGCGCTCCCAATCGGGCGCCAAGAGCTGGTACTTGAAATCGCGCGGGATGCCGTTCAGGCCGAAGGGCGCCGGCTGACGCTCATAACCGCCAGTAACTAACCCACCGACTTCTTCCCGCCAATAGACCAATAGATCGGGATCGCGCAGGGTAGGCAATTTGGAGGTGATTCCCGGAATGGGCTTGGTCAGGAGGTACAAGTGGGCCATGGGGACCACAGGCAACTTAAGCCCCACCATCAAGCCGACCTCGCGTCCCCACATCCCAGCGGCGTTGACCACCACCTCGCTCTGGATCACCCCTCGCTCGGTGACCACCTCGCGAACTCGACCGTTCCTGACCCGAATCGCTTCCACGTTCACGCCGGTCAAGATTTGTGCGCCATATTTCTTGGCGCCGGCCGCCAGGGCGTTGGTCAAGCCGGTGGGATCGATGACCCCATCGTTTGGGGTATAGGCGGCCGCCAGGACTCCCTTGATGTCCATCAGCGGGAACAGTTCCTGGGCTTGTCTGGGTGAGATCAGCTCCATCGGCACGCCAAACGAGCGGGCCATGCCCACCAAGCGCTTGAGCTCTTCTACTCGTTCGGCTGAAGAAGCCAAACGGATGCCGCCGACTTCGTGCCAGCCGGTGTCCACGCCAGTTTCGTCTTTGAGGCGACGATACAAGTCAGTGCTGTAGTGCATCATGCGCGTCAAGTTGGCATCGGAGCGCAGCTGACCCACCAGGCCGGCCGAGTGCCAGGTGGAGCCGGCAGTAAGCTCATGGCGCTCGACCAGGACGATGTCCTTCCAACCCATTTTGGCCAGGTGATAGGCAATGCTACATCCCCCTACGCCGCCGCCGATGATCACGGCTTGCGCATGTTTGGGAAGGTCTGTCATAGATGCTCCTTGAAGGGTGTCAACGCAGAAACGGTTGCAGGCTAGGGTTCTTCTTGCCAAACAGAGCCGGGCCGTGCCATGGCTGCCACAATGTCAAATGTGGAGATGATTCCTAGCGGAAAGTTTTCCGGGTTGGCATCGTCCACCACCACCAGGCGGTGATGGTGGTGGTGGATCATCTTGTCAGCGGCCTCGCGCAGACTGGCGTTGATGTCAATCGTGATCGGGGTATGCATCACGTCTCTCACGGTCAGATGTTCATCCAGACCACTTTCGATGAACGGCAACAGGCTACGCCCGCTGACAATCCCAATGGCTGTGCCCCTTTCATTAACCACCAACACCGAGCGATAGCCGGCCTCGGTCATGGCTTGCGCCGCCGAGTAGATCGGCGTTTTATCGCGGCAGACCAACATCGCATCGGACATCACATCGCCCACCGTATCCCGCTTGGGTGGAATGCGGCGCGCCAAGCTGGCCACAAAGTCGGAGATCGAAATGACCCCAACCGGCTGACCGTTCTCCGTGACCATCAGCCGGCTGATCTCTTTTTCGAGCAGGTTGTGCACGGCCTCGGAAAGGGGAAGATCAGCCTCCACTGATTCGATGGGCGAGGACATCAGGTCGGCCGCGGTCAATCGTCGCATCACGGTCAAGCTCTCAGGGGTGGCAGAGAGCCATTCGCCGGCCAGCAGGTCGAAGTCGGTGATGATGCCCAGCGGGGCGCCGCTGCGGTCGGTTACGATCAGGGCGTGGATGTGGTGTTGGTTGAGGAGCACGGCCACCTCGCCGAGTCGGGTGTGCGGCGGGCAGGTGATCAAACCGCGGTGCATCAGGTCACGAACGAGTTGGGTCATAGCAGTTCTCCTTATCCGACTTCATCCACGTCTTTGTACCACTTGACCCGATCGCCGACGCGAGCGCGCAGCCTCCAGGCCAGGGGTTTCGGTTCACGTTCGATGCGGGCCAGGCATTCCCGTACCTGTTGTTCAACTCGGGCTTTTTGTTCGTCGGTCAATTGGGGATAGGTGTGTGCCATCTGACGGACCTTTTCCAGATTCATGGTCGTGGTGCGCCACAGGCCCCAGTCGGCCGCACACAGCGCAGCCACGCGTTGAATGTTGATGGTCTCGTGATCTGTATCGCCGAGGGAATGTTCAAGCAGGAGCATGATCGTGTCGATGATGTCTTTCTCGTTGATTTGGACGATCTGCATTTTTTCGAGCAGGAGTTCGGCCAGTGGAATGGTCAGCGAATCCACTTCGAGCCGGTCTTTCCACCAGATGGTGTGGCAGAAGTCGAGCTTTTCGTAGAAGATGTCCACGTGCAGGCCGGTTTGAGGGTTGTCGAAGATGGCCCGGCTGCCTTCGGAGACGATAAACACCTCGCGGTTCTCGCGATATCCTAAGGCCGTCATTATTTCTTGAATGGGCTTGGACTGACGGCTATACGCGGCAAAGTCAATATCGGTGTACGCCCGTCCTAGTGCGGCTTGGAGATAGCCGTAGCTGGGACAGTGCATTTGAAAAGCCAGCGAGCCGATCACCCGTAGCAGAATGCCGGCCTCTTCGCTGGCTTTTAGGATGCGTTGTAGTTCTTGTTCGAATTTTTCGCGTTCGGCCTGGCTTTGCCGGCCCATTCCGATCGTCGTTTGTGCCATCCGCCGTCCTCCTCATTAGGATACCGCCAGGTGTGCCAACGGCGCGCTGAGATCGAGACCATCGCTGGGAATGCCGGGGTGTCTGAGAGGGCATGATGCACGTCGGCAAGGGCATTATAATAAAAAACTCAAAAGCTTGCAATTTTTTTCATATTCGCCTATAATATCCACCAGAAAACATCAATTCTTTTCAAGTTTGAGCAGATGGTTGAATGAGCCGATCGCTTATTCCAGCCCAGCGGCGAGAGCGAATCCAAGAATATCTGGCCATTCACCGCATCGCTCGCATTGACGAGTTGTGCGCTTTGTTGAATGCGTCGGAGGCGACCGTCCGCCGCGACCTGGAATGGCTGGAAGCTGAAGGGGTGTTGGAGCGCACCCGCGGGGGAGCGATCCTCAATCAGCGTTTGATCACCGAACCGGAATATCTCCAACGTTTGCAACGACATCCGGAGGAGAAGCGGGCGATTGGCGCCTTAGCGGCTTCGTTGATCGAAGATGGCGATATTGTGTTTATCAACAGTGGTACAACCACAGCTCAAGTGTTGTACCATATTCGTCCCAACGCCGGCATTGTGGTGTTCACCAACAACTTGCGGGCCGTGCTGGAGAGCGGGAACGGGGGATGTGAGTTGTATGTGTTAGGCGGAGAGTATCAACCAGTTTCAAAGTCCTCCGCTGGACGTTTTGCGATTGAAAACGTTCGGCAAGTCTATGCCGATAAAGCCATTATCGGTGTGGATGGGATCAGCCTCAAACACGGTTGCACGGTGCCGACCAACGCTGAGGCGGAAGTGGTTCGTACGATGATCGAGCGCACCAAGGGGGAGATTATCGTGGTAGCCGATCATAGTAAATGGGGTGTGGTCTCGAATTTCCAGGTGGCAACGGTGGATGAGATCGATGTGCTGGTGACGGATGACAAGTTCGATTCGATCGCCAGCGAAGAATTGTCTGCGCATTCGGTCAATGTTCGGATGGCTATGCCGGCATTACAAAGGAGCCCATGAAAACCCAGGCGCAAATTGTCATCATCGGTGGAGGCATTGTTGGCGCTCAGATCGCCTATCATCTGGCCAAGATGGGGCAGACGGATGTCGTCTTGTTGGAGAAGGGAGAGATCGCCAGCGGCGAGTCATCTCATGCGGCCGGCTTGGTGACCCAGTTTGCAACCTCGCAAGCGATGCTAAAGTTTCGCATGTACAGCGTGGATCTGTACAGCGAGTTGGGATTGTTTCGCCATGTGGGCAGTTTGCGCTTGGCTTCCAGCCGCGAGTCGTTGTTGGAGCTGCAGCGAAGTGTGAGCCGCGCCAAAGCCTTGGGGCTGGAGTGCGAGGTGATCGGGCCGGACGAGGCGGCGCGTATCCTACCCCAGATCAGCAAGAAGGGTTTGTATGGGGCGATCTATCTGCCTCGGGATGGCTATCTCGATCCGTACATTACAACGACCACCATCGTCCACTTGGCGAAATCGCTGGGCGTAGCAGTGTATACCAACACGCGCCTGACAGGTATCCGACTTTCACCGAAGGGGGAGGTGCGTGAGGTGGTGACCGAGAAGGGAACAATCCGCTGCGAGATGGTGGTGAATGCCGCCGGCATGTGGGCGCCGCGGGTAGCGGCTATGGCCGGCCGTCATATCCCCACCACGCCGGTAGATCACCAACATGTCGCCCTGCAAGCGGTGCCGGGCCATGAATTCGACGCCGATACGCCTTGCCTGCGCGATCCGGAGAATTTGGTCTATATGCGACCCGAACACGGCGGCCTGATCATCGGAGGTTATGAACTTAACCCTCGAGCGCGCTGGATCGACGGCGCGCCGTGGGAGCACGGAAACGCCTCGCTGCCCCCGGATATGGAGCGCTTTGAGCCGTTGCTCGAAGGCGCCATCCGACGCATTCCTTTCTTGGAACGGGCCGGGATCATTCGCCTGATCTGCCATCCGGGCGCCTATACCCCCGACTGTCAGCCCCTATTGGGGCCGATGGCCGGCGTGCGCGGTTTCTGGATGGCGGCCGGCTTCTCGCTCCACGGCTTCGGCGGGGCCGGCGGCGTGGGCAAGCTAATAGCCGAGTGGATCCTCGGCGGCCAACCCACGACCGATGTGTACGCCTATAAAGCAACCCGCTTCGGCCATTACTACGCCGATCCTTCCTATGCTGCCGAACGTACGCGCGAATGCGTCAAGTACTACTATCGCCTGCGTTTCCCACACGACGAGTATGAGTGGGCGCGCCCTCGGCGGATTAGCCCGCTCCACCATCGCTTGCAGGAAATGGGCGCCGTATTCGGCGAGAAGTTCGGCTGGGAGCGGGTGAATTACTTTGAGCCGGGAAAACCCTGGCGACGTATGGGCGAGGATCAACGTCAGTGGGGTGGTTGGATCAAGCCGCTGTTCTTTGAGCGAGTCGGTCAGGAGCATCGAGCGACTCGGGAACGGGTGACGCTCTTTGATCTCACGCCGTTTGGCAAGATCGAAGTTGTCGGGCCCGGAGCGTTGTCTTTGTTGAATCGGCTGGCCGACAGCGAGATGAACACGCCGATTGGCAAGGCGACGTACACTCAGTTCCTGAACCTGAATGGGGGTATCGAAGCCGATCTCACCGTCACCCGTCTCGGCCCAGACCGCTTTTGGGTGATCACCGGCTCGGCGTTCGTCGGGAACGATAAAGCCTGGCTCGAGATGCATGCCGATCTGGCCGATGGCGAGGTCTTCCTGCGCGATATTAGCGAAGAGTGGGCCTGTTTGGCGCTGTGGGGGCCGTGTGCTCGTCAGGTGTTGAGCAAGATCAGCGCCGATGATCTCTCCAACCAAGCCCATCCTTACATGCTGACTCGCCCGATCGAGATCAACGGGGTGCGGGTCTATGCTCAGCGGCTGAGTTATGCCGGCGAGCTGGGATGGGAATTGTACGTCCCAGCCCATCGTGCCACCATGGTGTGGGATCTGCTGATGGAGGCCGGCCAGGAGGTGGGGATCGAAGTCGGTGGTTACAAGGCGTTGGACTCGCTGCGCTTAGAGAAGGGATACCGCTACTACAGCGTGGATATGACTCAACTGGAGACGCCCTACGAGGCCGGCCTGGGATTCTGCGTGGATTTGAACAAGACGGACTTTATCGGCAAGGCGGCGCTGCTTTGTCAGAAGACCGAAGGGATTGGCCGTAAGTTATGCACCTTGGTGGTGGAGCGCGAGGATTTCACCCAAATTTATGGCGGCGAGGCGATTTATCATCGGGGAGAGGTGATCTCACGCGTTCGCAGCGGCGGTTGGGGATACACGGTGGGCAAAAACATTTTGTATGCCTACCTGCCGATCGAGCTGGCCCGAGTGGGTCAACGGTTCGAAGCGGATCTGATTGAGGGACGACAAGCGGTGGTGGTCACCCCCACGGTCTTGTTTGATCCCAAAGGGGAGCGGTTGCGCGCCTGAAGCTGCGCACCGATGAAAGCGGTTTGTTGAGAGAGACAGCTCTCTCTGATTTATCAGATTTATCAGGAACGTTCGCCAAAGGAGTGTCAAAGGAGTGTGCTATGTTAACGCTTTCCGTATCTGAAATG
>CAKZJX010000032.1 GCA_937120535.1 uncultured Anaerolineae bacterium | reverse complement strand
GACCGTGCAGTGGCTGGCAAAGTGCCGCCGAGGAGCAAGCGTAGTGGGGAAGAGGAAGCGTTGAAGGTGATTCGCCTAGTGGGGACGAGCTTGAAACAGGTTTGGGAACAGCAAGCGGTAGAGGGGGACGACCTGCAAGCGGCGATTCGTCTCTTAGACACCCTCTCCTTGGACGGCAAGGTGATCAGCACAGACGCTGGCATCGTGAAAGCCCCTTGAATTTGTTGCGTCCGTTGAAGTATGCTTATCTCCCAGATGCCCAACGAGCGGTTGCCGCCAATCCATCCTTAGCTTTCGATGTATTGAATGCTGATTCTATCGCTGGTCCTCCCATGTCTGCTCTGCCGGGTTCTCCTTTCGCGTCATAGGGTGCTTATTGAACAAGGCCAAATCAGATTGACTTTTCCAGAAGATATGCTATAATTACTTGAAAGTGCTTTCATTAAATCTCTTTCAAGACGGTCTATGCCGGAAAGGAGGTGCGCCGCGAAAATATCAGTGCTGTTCCTGATCGGAAACACCGGTCTATTCAACCCATTCCCTTGGACCTTGCTTTGTTAATGGAAGGAGAGAAGAGATGAAAACGTCTGTTTGGCAGCTGATTGCTCTAGTCGTTGTAGCGGCGTTGATGTTGTCTGCCTGTGGCGGCGAGACACCTGTTTCCACCAGTACACCCTCCCAACCCACTCAGCCTGCACAACCCCCGGCTGCTCAGCCCACTCAACCTTCGGTTGCTCAACCTGAACCTCGTCCTCAGGGTCAGGAATTGGCCAATGCCTATGCTGGAATGTATCGCGGCACGGTCGTAACCATGGCCGGCCCCTTTACCGATGCTGATGCCGTGAAATTTGAAAACTCGATCAAGGAATTTGAGGAAGTCACCGGTATCGACATCCGGTACGAGGGATCTAAGGAATTTGAGGCTGCCATCACGATCCGTTTAGATGGCGGCAATGCGCCGGACATTGTGGACTTCCCGCAACCCGGCTTGCTAGCGACCGCTGTAAAGAAAGGACAAGCGATCGATCTCAACACGGTCATTAATCCTAAATGGCTCCAGCAGAACTACAGCCAGGCCTGGCTAGAGATGGCCACCATGGAAGGACCCAACGGGCCGATTATGGCCGGCATTTGGGCACGCGCCAACGGCAAGTCGTTGGTCTTCTATCCCAAGAAAGCCTTTGAAGAGGCGGGCTACCAGATTCCTAAAACTTGGGATGAACTGATGGCCCTCACCGAGCAGATCGCAGCCGATGGGGATACACCCTGGTGCATCGGTATCGAATCCGGTGCGGCGACCGGCTGGCCGATGACCGACTGGATCGAAGATGTCATGCTGCGCACTACCTCGCTGGAAAACTACGACAAGTGGGTGGCGGGTGAGCTGCGCTTCAACTCACCCGAGGTCAAGAGGGCGCTCTCCTATGTGACGGCCATCTGGTTCAATGATGCCTACGTCTACGGCGGCCGTAAGTCCATCCCCACCACCTTCTTCGGGGACGCTCCTGCTCCGATGTTCGACGATCCGCCCAAGTGTTGGTTGCATCGTCAGGGCAACTTCATCACCACTTTCTTCCCCGAAGGCAAGCAGCCGGGCGTAGATTATGACTTCTTCTACCTGCCGCCGATCGATCCAGAATATGGCCAGCCTGTGCTCGGTGCTGGTGACATCTACGCTATGTTCAATGATCGACCCGAGGTCCGCGCTGTAATGCAGTACTTCTCCACCGGCGAATCGCTCAAGGTCTGGATCCAATCCGGTGGGGCTATCTCCCCGCATAACGACGCCGACTTGGCTTGGTATCAGGACCCGGTCACCCGCGGCGTAGCCGAGCTCTTGCGCAACGCAACCGCTTTCCGCTTCGATGCTTCGGACTTGATGCCCGGTGCGGTTGGGGCAGGCACCTTCTGGAAGTACATGACCGACTATGTCAGCGGCTCAATTGACGAAGAGACCGCTCTCAATCAAATTGACGCCTCCTGGCCGCGATAATCGGCAAACCGATAGCCACAAAGAGGCAATTTAGGGTATAAAGGAGCAGGAAACAGGGCTGTGGTTGTTTCCTGCTCCTTTTCAACATATGTACCGTGTGTCCAAAGCTTCTCGGAGGTGTGGTAATGCGATCGTCGTTCACCAAATTTTCCTTCCCTGCTCTTCTCGCCGGTATGCTGGCCACCACCGTAGGGCGTGTCGTCGTCTCGATTTTTGTTCCGCTAGTCACATTCATTATTTTGTGGCAAATCTTTATCTTTCTGCGAGATAGTCAGGCCCCGCGGATAGTGATTGCTGCTGTGGCCATCGCTTTGGGGGTGGGCGGTGTGGCGGCGTTGTATTTCCTGTCAAATTCGTTGGTGGAACAACTTCCTATAGAGTGGACCAAGCGTTTGCAGCCGTTTGTCTTCGTTGGGCCGGCAATAGCGATTATGACTTGGTATCTGGCTATTCCGGTCCTACGCACCCTGGTCCTAAGTTTTAAGGACGCTATTGGTGAGCGATGGGTAGGGCTGGATAACTACCTCTTCGCCTTCACCGACCGAATTATGCTTGAGACCTTTCGCAACAACTTATTGTGGATGATCTTTGGCACCTCCTTCAGCGTAGGATTTGGCTTGTTGATTGCCGTCTTGGCCGATCGTACTCGCCTAGAGACGGTGTACAAAGCCATTATCTTTATGCCTATGGCGATCTCCTTCGTCGGGGCTGGCGTGATCTGGAAGTTCGTATATGCCTATCGTGGCGAAGGGACAGGCATTCAGGAGATCGGCTTGCTTAATGCCATCGTTACTGCCTTAGGGGGGCAACCCCAACCCTGGCTCAATATCCCACCTTGGAACAACTTTTTCCTGATTGCCATTATGGTCTGGCTCCAAACCGGCTTTGCTATGGTGGTCATTTCCTCGGCCATCAAGGGCATTCCCACAGAATTGCTAGAAGCGGCCCGAATTGATGGGGCAACAGAAATCCAGGCATTTTTCAACGTCACCATTCCGTATATCAAAAGCACTCTGCTCACGGTGACGACAACCATCGTTATCTTCAGCCTCAAACTGTTCGATATCGTCCGTGTGATGACCGGCGGGAACAACGGTACTAACGTGATCGCCAACGAGTTTTATCTTCAACGGTTTACGTATGGAAATACCGGTCGCGCTTCTGCAATTGCGATTGTGCTTTTGTTGGCTGTTGTGCCGGTGATCATTAACAACTTGCGTGAGTTTTACAGGGAACGGAGAGGCTTCTAAGATGACCAAGAGCTACCGATTTCAAAAATGGATGTCTAGTTTTTTAGTCAATTCAGTGCTGATTGTTATCTGCATCATCTGGCTGATCCCTACCCTAGGAGTGTTCATCACTTCCTTCCGCAACAGCCAAGACATCTTGACCTCTGGATGGTGGACGGTTTTTCCTCATCGTGAGTCTGTGGAAGTTGCTCGCATTGTGCTTGACAGATCGGTGAATGTGGATGGCCCCATTCAAGTCGAAGGGATCACCACTACTTTCGAGGAACTACGCCAAGGCGTCCAGCTGCCAGATGGTCGTATCCTAACCTGGTTTGGCAATAAGCGCACCCGCACAATTGTTGTGACGGAAATGCGCTGGGTGGGCTTCTCCCATAAACCGCTCACGCTCAAAAATTACCAAGATGTTCTCACCGGTAAAGAAATTCGCTTCATTGATGCTCGGGGCAATGAAATTGTTCGTAAGGGGAATGATCTGGGCAATGCGTTTATCAATTCCCTGACAGTGACCGTTCCCTCAACTATTATTCCCATCCTGATCGCTGCATTTGCTGCGTTTGGTTTTGCTTGGCTTAATTTTCCTGGGCGTGGGCTACTGTTTACGATGATAGTAGCGCTTTTGGTGGTTCCGCTCCAGATTTCACTGGTTCCCATTCTGCAGGATTACACGCGCCTAAACTTGAACGGTACGTTTTTGGGCATTTGGCTAGCCCACACCGGCTTTGGCCTTCCGCTGGCAACCTACTTGCTCTTCAATTACATCAGCTCTTTGCCGCGCGATCTGCTGGAGGCGGCGTATATTGATGGGGCGTCGAATTTCACGATCTTTACCCGATTGATCCTGCCGCTCTCGGTGCCAGCCCTGGCTTCGTTCGCCATTTTCCAATTCCTGTGGGTCTGGAATGACTATTTGGTGGCGCTGGTCTTTTTGGGCGATAGCAATCGGGTGATCACCTATGCGCTTGCTTCCATCGTGGGCGAAAAAGGCCAGGACTGGCACTTGCTCACAGCAGGTGCTTTTGTCAGTATGATCATGCCGCTCACCATCTTCTTTGCCCTTCAGCGCTACTTTGTGCGCGGTTTGTTGGCCGGCTCGATCAAGGGTTGACGACGTTTCCGTTCCACACTTTCTGAAATCAACATGCTTTGAGTGGATGGGCGCCTTTTGCAGGAGCATTGCAAGGGGTCGATCCACCATTGCAAAAATCGTGATGCAAAGAGACCTCATCCATGAAAGACACACTCTGGTACAAGAACGCCATTTTCTACGAGATCTCGGTGCGGGCTTTCAAAGATAGCAACGGCGATGGACACGGCGATTTGCAAGGATTGATCGAAAAGCTGGATTATCTCCAATACCTCGGCGTGGATTGTCTGTGGCTGATGCCTATCTATCCTTCTCCCTTGCGCGATGATGGCTATGACATTGCCGACTATTACAACATCGATCCGATCTACGGCACCTTGGATGATTTTAGGGCTCTGCTTCACCAGGCTCATCGACGCGGCATCCGCATTATTATGGATTTGGTCCTAAATCACACCTCGGATCAGCATCCTTGGTTCCAAGCGGCACGCGCCGATTGCCATTCGCCCTATCGGGATTACTACGTGTGGAGCGATACCGATCAGCGTTATCGTCAAGCCCGTATTATCTTTTTGGATACCGAGACCTCCAACTGGACGTGGGATGAGCAGGCCGGCCAATATTACTGGCATCGCTTTTATTCCTCTCAGCCCGATCTGAATTTCGACAACCCGCATGTCCAGGAAGAGATGTTGAATGTGGCTCGTTTCTGGCTGGAGATGGGCATTGACGGCTTTCGAGTAGATGCCGTGCCTTACCTGTTCGAACGCGAAAACACCTCTTGCGAGAACCTGCCCGAAACCCATGCCTATCTCAAGCGCTTGCGCAAGTTGGTAGATGAACACTACCTCGATTGCCTGTTGCTGTGCGAAGCCAATCAATGGCCCGAAGAGGTTCGTCTATACTTTGGCGAGGGGGATGAATTTCATATGGGCTTCCACTTCCCTCTTATGCCGCGCCTTTTCATGGCGCTCAAAAAGGAACGCTTTGAAGACGTCCGGCATATCCTGGAATCAACGCCGCCTATCCCAGAGATATGTCAGTGGTGTACATTCTTGCGCAATCACGACGAACTGACCCTGGAAATGGTCTCTGAAGAAGAACGACGCTGGATGTGGGAACAATATGCCCCGGATCCATGCATGAAGCTCAATCTCGGGATTCGTCGCCGTCTAGCTCCGTTGCTGGACAACGATCGACGCAAAATTGAATTGGCTCATTCTTTGCTCTTCACCTTGCCTGGGGCGCCGATCATTTACTATGGAGATGAGATTGGCATGGGGGATAACCTCGACTTGCCCGATCGGAATGGTCTGCGCACTCCCATGCAGTGGGAAGACAGCCCAACCGCCGGCTTCACCTACGGCGTGCCGTTTGCTCCTTTTCCTCGTGCGCCTTATGCTCCTCAGCAGGTCAACGTAGCCGCTCAAATCGGCGATCCCCATTCCTTGCTTAACGTTCTTCGCAACATGATTGCTGTGCGCAAGAGTCATCCGGCCTTTGGGGGCCATGGGATGGTTTGGATCGAAACCGGGAACCCGGCCGTGGCCGCTTATCTGCGTCTGCATCCCGAAGAAACGTTGCTCGTGTTTAACAACCTGAGCGGCCGGCCCCAAGCAGTCCGTGTGCCTGCCGAGCACGGTGGCCGTTGGATCGACTTGTTGAGTGGCCAAGTCCTCCCACTCGTCTCTGAGCTTCTCCTGCCGTCCCATGGTTATCTTTGGTTGAAACGAGTATCCGAACTATGATCATGCCGTTCGATCAAGAAACCGAAGCTGCCCGCACCCTGCGCCGCCTGCGCCCTCGCTTAGAGTCTGCCTTTGCGGCTCAGATCGCCGCTGATCCTGCCGGCTGGCAGAATTTCTCGAGACGCCTCGAGAAGCACTTCCCAACCCTCTTCGAGCTATATTTTGGCTTATACCACACCCGCTACGATTTCTTCTATCACCTTGAAGACTTGCTGCAGACTCTAGCTCACTCCTGGTTCGAACGCCCTGCTGATTTGCGCGCTCTGGATGCTGCTCGTGAGGCCGATCCATTGTGGTTTCAGTCCCACCAAATGTTGGGGGGTGTGATCTATGTAGACCTGTTTGCCGGAACCCTCGAAGGGGTGCGCGCAAAAATCCCCTACTTTCAAGAACTTGGCCTGACCTACTTGCATCTAATGCCCTTTTTCAAGATGCCCGAGGAGGAAAACGATGGCGGCTATGCGGTGAGCGACTATCGCACTGTGCACCCGCCACTAGGTACGATGCAGCAATTGGCCGAACTAGCCCGCGACCTGCGCGCCGCCGGCATCAGCCTGGTAGTTGACCTGGTCTTCAATCACACGTCCAATGAGCACGAGTGGGCTCGAAGGGCCTTGGCCGGCGAACAGGAATACATGGAGATGTACTACCTCTTCCCCGATCGCACCCTGCCCGACGCTTATGAGCGCACCCTGCGTGAAATCTTCCCCGATGAGCACCCCGGCGCCTTCTCGCCGATCACCATACATCAGGACGGCATGGAAAAACCGGCCTGGGTTTGGACCACCTTTCACTCCTATCAGTGGGATTTGAACTACTCTAACCCGACGGTTTTCAACCGCATGGCCGGCGAAATGCTCTTCTTGGCCAATCAAGGGGCGGAGATCCTTCGGCTAGATGCCGTGGCATTCATCTGGAAGGAAATGGGCACGAGCTGTGAAAACCTGCCTCAGGCCCATCGGATCATCCGCGCCTTCAATGCTGTAGCGCGGATCGCTGCGCCGGCTCTGCTCTTCAAATCCGAAGCGATCGTCCATCCCGATGAGGTGATCAAATACATCGATCCGATGGAGTGTCAACTCTCATACAATCCCTTGTTGATGGCCTTGTTGTGGAATTCGTTGGCCACTCGAAAAGTGCGCCTGCTCTCCCAAGCTCTGGCCACTCGCTTCAAAATTCATCCCCATACTGCCTGGGTGAATTACGTCCGTTGTCACGACGATATTGGCTGGACGTTCTCCGACGAAGATGCAGCGCTGCTCGGGGTGAAAGGGGACGATCATCGGCGCTTTCTCAATGAGTTTTATCGTGGGCGCTTCCCCGGCAGTTTTGCGCGCGGGTTGCCGTTTCAGGAGAATCCAAAAACTGGCGATTGCCGCATCAGCGGTACCTGCGCCTCGCTGGCCGGCCTGGAAAAAGCGCTCAACGAAGAAGGCCCTGCTGAAGTGGACTTGGCCATCCGACGCATCCTGCTGATCCACGGCGTCATCTTCACGGTAGGCGGCATACCGCTGATCTACTTGGGGGATGAAATTGCCACGCTAAACGATTACACCTATCTCCAAGATCCCCTGAAGGCGTCCGACAGTCGCTGGATGCACCGTCCGCGCGCCGATTGGGAGAAATATGCCCGCCGGCACCAGCTGGAAACCGTGGAAGGGCGAGTCTATCAAGGGCTACGGCAACTGATCGCTCTGCGCAAAGCGACTCCTGCTTTGGGGGGGTGCAACTTAAACGTGATCGACACCCAGAATGTGCATGTGCTGGGCTATGAACGCTTCCATGACCATCAGCGCTTGGTTGTGCTGGCCAACTTCTCGGAGCAGACCCAAGCTATCGCTCCGGAAGTGGTACACCAGGCCGGCCTCTTCGGAATGCTTCCCCTATACGGACAGGCGAGCGTCGCTCCCCAGGGGATTCTACTGGCGCCGTATGAGTTGCTCGTCCTGGGCGAACGTTGAGGGCGCATCTCCAGGCGGCGAGGGGAGCGTGCGCTCATCGTGGTCGAACTTCACGGTTACACTTTAGGCAACACAATCGATTGTTGTTTTTGATACTTGCCCTTCTTATCGGCATACGAGGTTTCGCATTCCTCGTCCGCTTCAAAGAACAGGACCTGAGCGATGCCCTCGTTGGCGTAGATGCGGGCGGGTAAGGGGGTGGTGTTGGAGATTTCGAGGGTGACAAAGCCTTCCCATTCTGGCTCGAAAGGAGTGATGTTGACGATAATCCCGCAGCGAGCATAGGTGGACTTGCCGACGCAGATGGCCAACACGTTGCGCGGGATGCGAAAGTATTCCACCGTGCGCGCCAGGACGAACGAGTTGGGTGGAATGACGCAGATCTCGCCTTTGAACTCAACCATGGACTTCGGATCAAAGTGTTTTGGGTCCACTATGGCCGAGTGAACGTTGGTGAAGATCATGAACTCGTCGGCCACGCGAATGTCGTAGCCGTAGGACGATACGCCGTAAGAGATCACGCCGTTGCGCACCTGGCTTTCAACAAACGGCTCGATCATCTTGTGTTCTAGAGCCATTTGACGAATCCAGCGATCGGATTTGAGGCCCATTAGGCAGCTCCTTGACGTCAGGGGATGAGGAAGATCACTCGGGTTAACTTGCCCGATTTTACTTCAACTCGCCGTTCGTGTAGGCCTGCGCCGGCCTGACAGACCACGCGATATTCCCCTTCTGGCAGATCGCCCAAGGCGGCGTTTTCGTGGGCTTGGGGGAAGATGGCCTCATAGGTTCGCAAGAAGTAGGTGCGCCCTTGGGTTTGAACCGTGAGGCGAGCCGGCCGGAAGGCCCGCGTGCGGCTATCGAGCACTGAAATCACCAAGACGCCTTCGCCGGCCCGCGGCTGCATCCAGAGTTCAGGGTTCACGGCAGCATGGTAGTCGGTGGCTTGGCCCAGGCGTACTTCGAAGTGCAGATGACTGCCCAACGCCCCGCCCGTGGCGCCTACTCGGCCGATGGGCTCGCCGGCAGCGACCAAGTGGCCGGCCTGTACGTCTATGGCCGAGAGGTGGGCGTAGAAGGTGAACAGATCTAGGCTGTGGCGCAGGACGACCAAGTTGCCGTAGAAGTTGCGCCAGGGGCTATACAGGGCGTGTCGATCGGGGCCGTCAAAGATCACTTCGCCGGCGGCTGCAGCGTAAACTGGTGTACCGCTCGGGTTGACGAACTCTACGCCGTGGTGAACGTCCCGCATGCCGTTGGCGGTGGAGGCAAAGCGATAGGTGGGTTCGACGGCGTCGTTGGCCGGCGGGCGGATGGGGCGCAGCAGGGGAAAAGGGCCGCTCTCGATGCAGAAAGCTTGAATGAAGGGATCGCAGAGGGGCGGCGCTTCCGGCTTGGAGGTTGGGGTGGGAGGCGGCGTGGAAGAGGAAGGCCGGGTGGGCGTGTCCGACGGATAGGGGGTGGGGAATGTCTGGGTTGGTTCTGCAGAGGGGGTTGGGATCCCAACGGCGGCCGGTTCGGGCCGGCAGGCGGTAAGCAGGAGCAGGATTGCGTATAGCCAAAAGACAAGAGAGGACATCCCGGCGTAGCGTATGAATGGGTGGCGCCTCGCCCCTCCTACAACGTTTGAACCGACCTCAGGACGAACCTGCAGCGGAACAAGCCGCTAGATGAGGTTGGCTTCTGGATCGCCCGTGGGGAGGTAGCGGGTGCAATTTCTTCATAACCTTGGCTAGACGTTAAGGTCAGCACGCAAAGAACGCGCTCGAAGGCGAAGCGATGAAGCGGCGCTCATTCGACGTAAATCTCCACGTGTTCGCCGTCTTCTTCGTCTATTACATCGATCAATTTGCCGGTCAAGCCAGAGCGCAAGGCCTGGATCACGTTATTCATATCTACCCCCTCTACCTCAGGAGCAAACCGTGCCCCAATCTTCAGGCCGGCATCCACCAAGTCGAGAGGGATCTGCACCGAGGCCTTGCTGCGTCCGCTTCGCAAGTCGGTGACGCGAATGCGCAGCCAACGCGGACCGCTGCCCGAGCGCGCAGCAGCCGGCCCACTGGCGCGCCGACCTTCCGAGAGCGCTGCCAACAACTTTGCCCCCTCCTCGGCGGTGATCTTACCCTCCTCGATCATCTTCAAAATCCTCATCCGTTCCTCTGCCGTTGTCATCCTACACCTCCACATCGGGGATTTCTGATGGGTTGGCCAAGCGAGGCATGCCGTTGGATGCCGATGGAGCCTTCTCCGTTGAACCGGACGAAGGCGCCTTGAACATCAGCCAGACCGGAATAACCGAGAGATATGCCACCCCGGCTGTGATCAAGAACGGGAAACGCGGCGACACCCGTTCCCACAACTGCGCTCCTAGGGCCGGCGCCGGCAGCGAGAAGAGCCCCAAACTGGTGCTCAACAAGCCAAAACCGGTTCCGCGTACCTCCTTGGGCAACACCTTGCTAATCAGCGAGCGGTAGGCCGGCGAGAGCAGCCCCACGCCGATGCCGGCCAACACCCAACCGGCAAAAAAACCCGCCCGCCCAACAGGAACAGCGTAAACCAACCACACCAACGAAGAAGCCACCACCAAGAACCCCAAAGCGATGCCCACGCGCTCCCCCCGCTTATCGGCCAACCAGCCGGCCGGCAGCGTGGTGAGCATCACCGCCAACCCAAACAGACTGCCGGTCAACCCGATCTCAAACGCCCCTAACCCGCCGAACTCCTGCATATAAATCGGCAACAGATTCATCGAAAGCGCAAACGAAGCATCGCGCACCCCGTCGGTGATCACCATCCACGTCAACACCCCGCCCGAAAACACCATCCCCACCACCGTCCCCAGCGTTTGCTTCAACCCTTGCCAAGAAAGCGGCATTGCCTCGGCTTCCTGTGCCTGGGCCTCCTGGCGCGCCATCGAGAGACGGATTGCTGTTGCTGCGCCGTAAAACCCTGCAGCAACGATCAACATCACCCGGAACCCAAAGCGGTTCACCAACCAACCGCCCAACAGCGGCCCGATCACCGTGACGATCATGAACAGCGACTCCACCAGGCCAAACACGCGCGCCCGGCTCTCCTCCGAAGATTGTTCGGCCACAAACGCATCAAAACTTGGCGCCACCAGCGAGCGCGTAATTGCCCCCAACCCCTCGGCCAACAGCACCCACTGCCACGAAGGCGCCAAAATCAGCGGAAAATACGCCGCCAATCCCACCAAACTGCCGACAGCAACGGCCCGCAGCCGGCCCACCGAGTCCGAAATCCACCCTCCCACCACCTGGAGCGTTAATGGAATCACCTGGCTGATCGAAAAAAACAACCCCACCTCGGCGACCCCTGCGTTCAAATGGCGCAGATAAATCGGCAACAGTGGCCCATACATATTCCCGCTGATATTGGCCAAAATCATGGCCATCAAGAACCGCCAAAGAACGGGCGCGATCGACAGCGAAGCACGTTGCTTCTCACCCATCTACCCTTCCTCCTGCCCAAGCGATCCATCCCACCCCGAACAGAAAAGGCGCCATCAAACACAAAAACCACACCCCAATTCCATCCGTCTGCAACCTCCAAAACATCCCGGTTGCGGAAAGAATCACCAACCCTATCCCCGCCCAAAGCGCCATCCTCGACCAACGACGGACGCGCGCTCGAACTTCATCCCACCTTGGCGATTCCCCTGCCGACCCCGGGCCGGCCGCGCTCTCCCCGGGCATTTCCTCCGCCCGAGCATCCTCCGACATCAACCTCTCCAAAAGCGCTATCCCCTGCTCGACCGTGATCTTCCCCTGGTCGATCCCATCCAAAACCCGTCGCCGCTCCTCGGCCGTCATAGCTCCTCCCCTTCCAGCGCAGCCAACAACGTTGCCGCCTCCTCGGCCGTGATCTTCTTCTCCTGGAGCATGCGCAAGATAAACAACCGCTCCTCGTCCGAAACCGGCTCGGGCGAGCGCGCCCCAGGCCTCGAAGAAGGCAGGACCGAAGAGGAACTTCCCCATCGAAACCAGAACCCGCGGCCGCCTCGCCGAACGGCTTCGCCGGCCTGCCGGCCGGCCCGTCGGATCTTCTCCTCCACCCGATGGCGGATCTGCCGGCCCAAGTCGTCCCAATCCGCTCGATTGCCGCTGAAATCGTCCTCGGCGGCCCCACCCCAGCCGGCCTCGCGGCTCGTGACCATCACGTCGCCCTCGGCCTTCAACACAATCGTCGCCTCGCCGCTGCCCAACGTCACCGTGCGTGGATTCGAGCCATCGCGCTTGGGGACGCCCGGCATCTCCACTCGAATATCCTCGGCGCGGCCGGCCGTGAGAGTCAAATGAGCGCTGGTTTGTGGCGACAAGTGCAACAGAATATCCGATTCAGCGCTCACCTCGATCACCTGGCCGGGCGCCGGTCGCAAATGCAACACCGCATCCTCTTCCACCCGAGCCTGCAAATTCCCGCTCACCTCGCGCACATACAAATCATCTGCCACCGAACCCAGGTTGACATTGCCGTGGATCTCCTGCAGCGACACATCGCCGTTTACCGAGCGAACCAGCAGATCGCCGTTACCCCCTTTCACATTCAAATCGGCGTGCACCACATCTACTGTAAGTGGGCCGCTCTCTCGGGCTTCCAGGTCGCCGTGAACGGCTCCGATCGTCGCTGCCCTGACCAACCGCAACGAGAGATCGCCCTCCACCTCGCCCACGGTCACGCCGCCGGCCAGATTGCGCAGGTCGGCATCACCACCGATTGATCCGATGTCTAGTGCCAAGCGACGCGGCAGGCTGAGCACCAAATCCCCATCGCATTCCAAGACCATCTCAGCCACATCGCCGCCCACGTTCAACACCTCCCCGTCGGTGCGGGCCGAGATTTCCTCCCGTTCCCAGCCGCTGATTCGCACATCGCCTGCCGCTGAAGGAATGCGGACCTTCTGAAGAGTCGGTTCTACTGGAAGAATCTTCTTGAACATGGTTACACCTCCTCTCCGCGCAAGATGCGCATGGCTTGTTCGGCGCTGATGCGGCCGGCCTCCAAATCGTTCAACACCGCGCGCCGCCGGTTCTCGTCAAGCGTCGGCGCTTCCTCCTTGCCGGGCTCATACCCCAGGGCGCGGATGATCTCGTGCAGGCGGTTGCGGATGGTCGGATACGATAAACCGAGTTCGGCCTCCATGCGATTTAACTTTCCCTCCACGCGCACAAAGGTCACGATAAAGTCTATTTGTTCAGGGGTTAAGCCGGCAAATTGGCCAAGCGAGAAATTCCCCTCGATGGTGGTATCGCAAAGCGAACAGTGCAAGCGTTGCACGCTCAGTTCATTTCGACAGACCGGGCAGCGGGTGAGCGCCAATGGCATTTTTCCTCTGTTGTTGAAGAAATTTAATAAGCAAATTGATATTCTTGAACTATTTTAAATAATTTTTGAATTTTGTCAAGACGGATTTGTGTAAATCAGCCGGGATCGAGCACACTTGGGCTTATTCATAAGTGCTCTTGGCGCGAAAGGAGAGGCCAGCAGAGCAGGCGTGGGAGGGAATCGGTGGTAGAATCTATCGCCGAAGGGTCAAACGGCCTTCTTGGGGCTCTTCGAGAGACAGTGCGTACCATCCACAGAGAATTATTGAACAAGCCCCCCCTACTTGACTCGGGATAGAATTTGTTATAGTTAATTTAACCTTTTTGCAGGCTTTGGTGCATACATCGAGGAACAGGCGCAATGCGCCCGTTGCTCTTCGGAACGGTCAGGCAGCCTCTCCGGAAACCAGTACTTTGTCGCTCTCTGGCATGCCCAGATGGGTCATGCGGTTGAGAGCCGCACAGCCAATCACGGCTTGCGTGGTCTGGGTCTCCAACAG
>CAKZJX010000031.1 GCA_937120535.1 uncultured Anaerolineae bacterium | reverse complement strand
TCAGATAATCGCTGTACAGGTCAAAGAGTTTGCCGTTTTTCATGCACCAAGTTTACTCCAACTGCGTAAGGTGAGTTCTTAAGATGCCCGCTTTTACGCCACAGTTTTTGGCTTTCTTGGGTACGCTCGTTGGCGTTGCGTTGTATGTTGCACTGTTGGTGTGGGCCATCCGTCGCCGTAGCGATCAGGAGCTGGCGGCGTGGTTGATCGTTGTTTATCTGGCAGCAGCCATGCTGTTGCAGGGAGTGGAAGCGCTTTGGCGCGGCGATGTGATCCCACGTATGGGGGTAAGCGATTTTGTCGCCGTCCAAACCTTCGGTGCGTTTTTCCTGTCATTCTTGTTGATTTTGATCGTGCGCGCTTTTTTGCGTTTGGAGGGGTGGCTTTGGCTGTGGGTGGGCGCGTCTTGGGCGTTGATCCTGGCGATCTTGACCTTGGACGTGTTGCCCTTGCCGGAGGTGATTTGGACCAACGGTCGGGTGATGCTGCCGCGCGAGGGTCTGACATTGGGATGGAGCCTGTTGGGATGGCTCATCTTCATGGCGGGGACAATCGTTCATTTTCTTACTGCACAGCACTATCTGCGTCAACCATCTCATCGCAATCGGATTTCGTATTGGATTCCGATTGCGATCCTGATAAGCGTTAACGATCTGCTCTTGTTTGCTTATTTGCCGGTGGTCGGAGCACCACTGCGCTTAGCGGGCGCTGCATTGATAGCCTATGTGACGTTGAACCATCATTTGCCCGATTCACGCTTGCTATTGCGCCGCATCTTGATCTATGTCGTTACAACTTCGTTGATCGTGATTTTCTACTTGATTAGTACGCTGGGGGTTCAACCGCTCTTTCGAGCTTTGCCAAATTACAATCCTTTGATCACCGGTGCTATGACTGCGATTTTGTTGGCCATGCTCTTCACCCCGATGTTGGGGGTAGTGCAGCGCGTGGTGGACGATCTGTTGGATATTCAGATCACCGACGCCGGCCGAATGTTGCGTCAGTATAGCGAGTCGATCAGCAACATCCTGGATGTTCAACGCTTGGCTAACGTGGCCATGGGCCTGATTTTAGAGGAGATGGAACTGCGGCGTGGTTTTCTCTTCTTGGTGGACACGGAAACCATGCCCGATGGTCGTCGCGCCTATCGCTTGCGCGCAGTTCGCTCAGAGCAGGAGCGCTCTATCCCTCCACTTGTCCTAGCCGAGGACCACCCGATTGCCGTTCACCTAGCGCGTGAGCAGAAACTGTTGTTGCAATTCGATTTGGATTTGCTGCCTAAGTTCCAAGAAGTGGGTTTCCAGGAGCGCCAATGGTTCAGCCGTTTGGACGCTGAGGTCTACGCACCGATCTTCGCTAATCGTCGCTGGATTGGGTTGTTGGCGCTGGGCGCAAAGCTCTCAGGGCAGCGCTTCAGTGAAGATGATCTGGTCACCGTCGCCGCTCTAGCCAATCAGACGGCGGTAGCGCTGGAGAACGCTCGCTTGGTGGACCATCTGGTGAAGCTTAACCAGCGATTGACGCAGGCGTACCGAGATTTGGATAAGGCCAATCGTGACCTGGAACAGTTGGATCGAACCAAGAGCGATTTTATTTCGATTGCTTCGCATGAGTTGCGTACGCCGCTCACGGTGATGCGCGGCTATATCGAGATGCTCTCAGAACATCCGAGTCTGGATGAAAGTTTGAAACCGATGATCGCCGCCCTTCATAAGAGCACCTTGCGCCTGCATGAGATCATGGATTCGATGTTTGACCTCGCTCAGATCGACGCGCGCGCGCTGCAGCTATATTTGCAGCCGGTGGATACGGCGCTGCTGGTGCGCAATGCCTGCTTGGACTTGAGAAAGCTTCTGGCCGACCGACAACTGGCCCTCATTGTTGATGTCCCTGCTCTGCCGTTGATCCGGGCCGATCCGAACATTTTGTACAAGGTTTTTCTGCATTTGGTGAACAACGCCATCAAGTTCACCCCAAACGGGGGACGGATTGAAATCACCGGCCGGCTGGTTCCGCCCAATCGCAACGATCTACCGGACGGCGGCGTGGAGATCGTTGTGAACGATACCGGTGTGGGCGTGGATCCCGATTTTCGCGATCTGATTTTCACCAAGTTTTATCAACCGGGCGATCTGGATCGGCACTCTACAAGCAAGAGTCGCTTCAAAGGCGGGGGAATCGGGCTAGGCTTGGCCTTGTCCAAAGGTATCGTGGAGGCGCACGGTGGGCGCATTTGGGTAGAAAGTGAGGGATACGACGAGGAACGTTTGCCGGGCAGCCAGTTCCACGTCTTGTTGCCTCTTAGCCGGCAGGGGGATGGAAAGACGCAGCCGATGGGCAGCGCTGTTCGCTGGGAGTTTGGGGTTGTTCAACCGAAGCAGACTTAGCCTTGCGCCAGTTTATGGGCCTCTAGACAAACCACGCCCTGTGGGCCTACTTCGGCAGCGTGCAGGGTGCCGGCCGGCAGGTCGAGCCGGTCGCCGGCTTTTAGGGTGTACTCTTGTCCTAGCTCAGGTACTTGGAAGGTGATTGACCCTTGCAACACGTAAATCACCTTGTGATACTCGTGCCAATGAGGGGGGTAGGTGTCATAAGGCCCGTTTGACCAGGCCAGGTAAGATAGGCCTTCTTGGGAAAAACGGTGGCGCAGATCGGCTTCGGTGGGAGGGGTGGGTTGATCCCAGGGGGTAACACGAGGTTCCATGGCTTTTTTCAGCGTTCGATTGGGTATCCGGCATCCAGCCAGGCCCAGAGGCCGCCGAGCATCGGGGTCACTTTGACAAACCCATGTTGGAGCAGGAGGAACGCCGCACGGGCGCTCAATCGTTCATCGGGTCAAGCACAGTAAGTGATGATCCAGCGATTTCGGCTTAGGGGGACGCTGCTGGGATCTCGTTCGATTTCTGAGAGGGGGATGGATTTGGCACCGGGGAGGTGGCCGGCCGCAAAGGCGTCGGCGCTGCGCACATCTACCAAGATGGCCAGGCCGGCATCGAGGGCGGCTTTGGCTTCTTCTACACTCACCCGCGGGATCTCAGCTTCGCTGCGCGGCAAAGCTGAAGCGGATGGTTGAGCCGGCGCTGGCGACGCCGTAGGGGAAGACGCCGTCGGTGCACAGGCTGTCAATCCGATCGTCAAGGCAAGGAACAGGAGCAGGGTGGTTCGTCTTGTCATCAGGCTAACCTCTAAGAAAGTTCGCAGTAGCGGTCAATTTGACGGCCGATGATGGTCAAGCTGTCTTTCCAGAATTTCTTCTTGCGAATGTCGATCCCAAACCGAGCGGCCAGATCGGCCGCCGAAGCCTCGCCCGTGGAGGCCAACAAGTTTTTGTATTCTGGGATGAATGCCGAACCTCGTTGTTGGTAGATGGCATACAGGCCAAGTCCGAAGAGCAGGCCAAAAGCGTAGGGGAAATTGTAGAAGGAGAGACGCGGTTCGTAGTAGTGCGGCTTCCAGGTCCACATGAATTTCTGCAGGTAGCGCTCGTCGAGTCCGTCGCCGTAGGTGGCCTTCTGAGCGCGTTCCATGATCTCGCAGAATTCATCGGCCGAGAGTTCTGCCTTCTCGCGACGCTCGAAGACTTCTTTTTCAAAGAGGAAGCGGGAGTAAATATCCACGATCACCTGGGAGGCATTGATCAGCTGCAATTCCAGGATGGCTAGCTGTTCCTTTGGATCGCTGGCTCGAGCCAGCAAGGCTTCGGTGACGATGGTTTCGCAGAGGATGGAGGCGGTCTCGGCCAGGGTCATCGGCGTGAACTGTTGCATCTCGGTCTTGCCGGCCTGATGGGCACAGTGATTGTGGTAGGCGTGGCCAAGCTCGTGAGCCAGGGTGCTCACCTGTTCAAACGAACCGTCGTAATTGGCGAGGATGCGGCTCTCTTTGACCGCTGGAACGTCCATGCAAAACGCACCGCCGCGCTTGCCTTCGCGCTGTTCGGCGTCAATCCAGCGGCGGTCGAAGGCCGTTTGAGCCATGTCTCGCAGATCGGAGGAGAATGAACCAAAGGTTTCCAAGATCAGGTCCCGTGCTTCCTCAAAGGAGTACACCTTGTCGACCTTGCCGGTGGGGGCGAATAGGTCCCACCAGGCCAGTTTTTCTTTAGCGAGTTTTTGGGCTTTGCTGTGAAAGTAGCGGCGGAATGTGGGGAAGGACTCGCGCATGGCCCGCAACATGACGTCCAGCGTCTGACGGTCAATACGGGCGGCGTCGAGCGCTGAATGAAGGGCATCTTCTCGACCACGACGGCGGTTGAGGGTGATGGTCTCGCCCTTGACGCCGTTCAGACAGGCTGCCAAGATTTCTTTGACGGATTCCCAGACTTGGTTTTCGGCTTCGTAGGCGCGATGGCGGACGGATTCGTCGGGGTGAGAACGGAGGTTGATCAGGGCCGGCATGGGCAGTTTCTTCACCTGACCCTCTAGCTCAAACTCGACCGTGAGTTGCGAGGTAACGGTTCCTTGCAGTTTGCCAAAGGCGTTTCCACCGCTCAAGGTCAGCGCGGCAGCCAGCGACTCTTCGGCTTCGCTCATCAGGTATTGAGCTTGCTCTGCCATCTCCTGAAGGATGAAGGCGTGCGATTGGGCTGATGGATGAAACGGGATCGCCTTTTTCAAGGTAGTCTTGCCGAGCTTGCCTAGCCAAGCCTGAAAGCGCGTGCCCAGTATGTGCTGTCGCACTTGTATTTGTTCGAGTTGGGACAGGGTGCGCATGGCTAGCCGATCGCGCGAATCGGTGGTGACAAAGGCGTACACGTAAGCGTTCAAGGTGCCACCCAGCTCGTAGATCTCGTTGAAGCGGTCAACGGTCTCTCCGATAAATTGACCGAGGCGTTTGGGGGATGTCTTGGAGCTGGCTTTTCGAACAAGTTGGTCCAAGGATGATTCAAGTTCATCGAGCAGAGCGGTATATTTCTTTGTGGCTGCCTTGAACGCTTTGGATTCAAGGGACGGATATACGTTGCTCATATCCCAATGGGGAAGGGTAGACATAGAAAAGCTCCTTGGGGTGAGATAGAGCGATCAAATTTCACTGGGCTTGTTCAACAAGTACCCTTGGTGCGAAAGGAGAGCCCAGTGGAGCAGGCATAGGAGGGGATCAGCGATGGAATCAGCCGCTGATTCAAGGGTCAAACAGCCTGCTTGTGGCTCTTCTAGAGACAGTTCGTACCATCCAAAGAGACTTATTGAACAAGCCCAGCCTCACTTGACTTCGATTCGGATGTATGGTTGGCAGAAGCCACCTTGTAGTTTGAACGTCATGGTGTAGGTGCCGGCTTTGTTCGGAGCCTTGGCGTCGAAGACAAACGGCCCGACCGTCTCTCCAGGGTCGACTTCAGGCAATTCGTAACGAAAATTCGGATTGGTGAGGAAGTTTGTGCCGCTATCATAGAGCAGGTCAATGCCGTCATCCCACTTTTTGGTGCCCACGTTTTTCAGCCAGAATTTGATGTCGAAGTCGGCGTTCTTGTTGAAGACGGTGTTGTCAGCCGGCGATTTGTTTATGACGAGGCAGGCGTAAGGGCGTGGGATAGTCGGAGTGACAGCCGGCGGGCGATACGGAGTAGCTGTGGGGAAAGGGGTGAAGGTAGGGAAGGGGGTCAAGGTAGCCGTGGGAATTGGGGTGGGGGTGTCTTCGGGCGTTGGCGTGTATGCCGCTACCTGGGTCTCGAAAACGGCGGTGAGCGTTTGGGCAACAGATGTGCCGATTTGGGTCTGGGTTGCGGCTATATCTGGCCCCTGGGTAGGGGTAGGTGGCGATGGGAACGGTTGACAAGCGGCCAGCGCAAACGAAGCGAGTAGGATCAAGGAAAGGATGCGCATCATAAGCCTCCTCGGTAGACGTGGGATTCGAGTGTTACTCAAGAGACGATGGCGATCTCGATCGGGTTCCGGAATTTCCGCACAATGGGCAATGCCGCGATTATACTACCACAAAGATCGAGGTTTCTGACGGTCTGGCTGCGAAATGGGCCAAGGGCTTTGCTTGTGTGAGCCCCTTGCAAGAGTCAACCGCCGAGAGCGCAGAGAGCGCAGAGATACCCATCAAAAAGGACTCTGTCTCCTCTGCGGTCTCGGTCGTAAAAAAGCCAGAGGGCCGTCCCAGCCTGAGCAAGGTTATGACGTTTTGATAAGCAAAATGTGACACATGTCATATGCTTCTCTTACACAAAATCATTACAATGAAAGTAATCGTTTACTGATGTAATAAAGGTAATAGAGATAGAAAATGCTCCAAATTAATCGCCAAACCGACTATGCAGTGCGCGTGATCTTGGCTTTAGCCAGGCAACCCATCGGCACACGGTTATCTTCCGGCGAAATTCAACGTCAAATGTTGATCCCTAAGGCATTCCTAGCACGGATTGTGGCTCAATTAGCTCTGGTCGGTTTGATTCGCACTTTTCCTGGGCGCGAGGGTGGGCTGGAACTTTCCCGTCCGCCCAATAAGATCAGCCTGTGGGATGTCGTCCAAGCCTTTGAAGGGCCGATCCAGCTTTCGGAGTGTATGGAATCGCACGGCGAAGATGACTGCCCTTTTCGCGCTGAATGTCCGGTGCGTCCTAAATGGATGCGCGCCCAGATAGCGATGATGCGCGAACTAGCGTCAATTACGTTTGAGGACTTAACAAAGGATGCAACCGTTCCTCATCCTGCATAATTTCGGCTTTCATTCGTTTCAACCTCTTCCCAATAAGGAGTGCATATGAACCCAACCCTTCTATCTCAATGGCAATTTGCTCTCACTAGCATCTATCACTGGCTCTTTGTCCCGCTCACCCTAGGCATGGGCTGGTTTGTGGCCTATATGCAGACTCGCTACTACCAAACGCGGGATGAGACCTGGCGCAAGATGGCGAAGTTTTGGGGAAAGTTGTTGCTGATCAACTTCGCCATGGGCGTGGTCACCGGTATCGTGATGGAGTTTCAGTTCGGCATGAACTGGTCGGGCTATTCGCGATACGTGGGTGACATTTTCGGTGCACCGCTGGCCATCGAAGCGCTGCTGGCCTTCTTCATGGAGTCTACCTTCCTAGGGGTGTGGATTTTCGGGGAAGGGCGTATCCCTGAAAAGGTACATCTGGCTTCGATCTGGCTGGTGGCTATCGGCTCCAACCTCTCGGCGATCTGGATTCTGATTGCCAACGGCTGGATGCAGCATCCGGTGGGGTATGTGCTCAACGAGGCAACCGGTCGCGCTGAATTGGTGGATTTCTTTGCTCTGATCGGTAACTCAAAAGCCTGGACCTTCATCTGGCATACGCTGGCCGTCGGGTTGGTGACTGCCGCCTTCCTGATCATCAGCGTGAGCGCCTATCATCTGCTGCGCAAGCAGAATGTGGACTTTTTCCGCCGCTCGCTGCGCATCGGCGCTTGGGTGGGGCTGATCGCCAGCATCATCGTCTTCCTGGGTGGGCATACGATGGGTCAGTTGATGTATGAACAGCAGCCCATGAAGTTGGCTGCCCTGGAGGCCATCTGGGAGACCGAACAGCCGGCCTCCTTCTCGTTGCTCACCATCGGCGACCTCAGCGGCCGGCGCGAGGTGTGGTCAATCCGCATTCCCTACCTGATGAGCTTCTTGGCCTGCAACAACTTTGACTGCGAGGTGAAAGGAGTCAACGAGCTGCAGGCTCAGTATGAAGCTCAGTATGGGCCCGGCAATTACATCCCGTTGATGGTGGTCACCTACTGGACGTTCCGCATCATGATGGTGTTTGGTTTCATCATGATGGGAGTCTCTGCCTGGATTCTGCTTGCAATGCGCCGTGAGGGATATGAGAACCGGCCGGGCTTCAAGTGGTTGCCCTGGGCGGTGGCGATGCCCTACTTGGCCGGCATGAGCGGTTGGATCCTGACCGAAATGGGGCGCCAGCCCTGGGTGGTGTATGGTTTGCTCAAGGTGGAAGACGCCATCTCGCCCAACCTGACGGTGGCCGATCTCTGGATCTCGCTGATCGGCTACACCTTGGTGTACGGTTCGTTGGCCGTGATCATGTTCCGACTGATGAAGAAATACGCTCTGGCCGGCCCAGAAGCCGCCATGCATGAATCGGTGGACGTCGCGCTCTCCCCGGTTGGGGCAGATGACTAATATGGAGGCTCACCATGTCCTATGAATTTCTCCAAACCTTGTGGTTCATCCTGATCGCCATTCTGTGGATTGGCTTCTACTTCCTTGAGGGCTTTGACTTCGGGGTGGGTATGCTCCTGCCCTTCCTCGGTAAAAAGGATGAGGAGCGTCGGGCGATCATCAACACCATCGGCACATTTTGGGATGGGAACGAGGTATGGTTGCTGACGGCCGGCGGGGCAACCTTTGCCGCCTTCCCCCACTGGTACGCCACCATGTTCAGTGGCTTCTACCTGCCCCTCTTCCTCCTGCTGGTGGGTCTGATCCTGCGCGGCGTTTCGTTCGAGTATCGCTCGAAAAGCCCCGATCCGAAATGGCGCAATCGCTTCGATTGGATGATCGCCATCGGTTCCTTCCTGGCGGCCCTGTTGCTCGGCACAGCGTTTGCCAACCTGGCCAAAGGCGTTCCGATTGATGCCAACATGAACTATGTCAGCCCGAACGGCTTGGTAACCACTATCAGCCTGCTTAACCCCTACGGCTTGATCGGCGGATTGGCCACGGTGGCGGTCTTCCTGCTGCACGGCGCCAATTTCTTGACCCTCAAATTAGATGGCGAGCTACGTGAACGTGCTCATGCTCTCTCCAAGAAGCTCTACTGGATTGCCTTGGTTGCAGTAATCTTGCTTACCATCGGTACCTATGTCTACACCGACGTCCTGACCAAGATCGGCGTCAACCCGGGCATCATCCCCATCCTTTCTGTGGTAGCGTTGGTCTCTTCCATTTACTTCATCAACCAGCGTCGCGAAGGACGGGCCTTTGCCGCTGTCTCGGCCTACATCGTCTTGACTCAGGTGTCCTTCTTCATGCTGATGTTCCCGCGGGTAATGATCTCTAGCCTGAAGCCAGCATGGAACCTGACCATCTACAACGCCTCCTCGTCCCAGTACACCCTAACGGCCATGACGATCATTGCCCTGATCTTCGTGCCGATTGTGCTGGCCTATCAGGCATGGACCTATTACATGTTCCGTAAGCGGATCACTGTAGAGAAGAAGGACTTGGTTTACTAGTCCAAAACAAGGCGGAGGCAAAGCCCTCCGTCTTGTTACTTATTTCACAATCTATGGAGATACGAATGGCAAAAGTAGTTGTGATTGGCTCAGGTTTTGCCGGCCAAACGGCGGCCCTTTATCTTGGCAGCAAGATCGGCAAGAAGCATGAGATCACCGTGGTCAGCAACCGGGATGTGTTCGGTTACGTGCCATCCTGGGTCTGGGTCGGCATGGGTCACATGAAGCCGGAACAGACCATTTTTAAGCTCAAGCCGGTCTATGATCGCAAAAACATTCGCTTTGTTCATGCTGCTGTCACCGAGATCCATCCCGACCCAGGCGATCAATATATCATTGAAACGGAAATCGGCAGCGGCCAAACTGTCCGCTTGGATTACGATTATTTGATCATCGCCAGCGGCCCCTTCCTGAATTACGCTGGCACGCCTGGCCTGGGCCCGGAAAACGGTTACACCCATTCCATATGCACCTTGCCCCATGCGGTCAAAGCTCGCGATGCCTACCTGGCCTTATGCGAGCGAATGCGCAAAGGGGAGAAGGTCAAGATCGTGGTCGGTACGGGGCATCCTCTGGCTACCTGTCAGGGAGCAGCCTTTGAATACCTCGTCAATATCCACAAAGATCTGCTCAAAAAAGGTCTGCGCGATAAAGCCGATCTGCTCTGGCTTTCGAACGAGCCGGAGCTGGGCGATTTCGGCGTCAACGGCGTGCAGATCAAACGCAACGGCCATATCTTGCGCAGTGAGGAATTCATTCGCTCTGTGTTCAACGATCACGGCATTCGCTACCAAGTGCAAACCGGCGTGACCAAAGTCGAAGAAGGCAAGATCTATTGGCAAAACTATCAGGGCGAGGAAGGGGTTACCGAATTTGACTTCGCCATGCTCATCCCCCAATTCAAGGGCCAGCCTTTCAAGTATATCGGCAAGGATGGGTCGGATGTCTCGAGCAAATTGGTCAACCCAGCCGGTTTTGTGGTGGTAGACGCGATCTATGGCCTCTCCTATGAGGAATTGGCCCAAACTCCGGAAGCCTGGCCGGCCCGCTACCAGAATCCCAACTATCCCAACATCTTTGCTGCCGGCATCGCCTTTGCACCTCCTGGGCCTATCTCTAAACCGTTTACCAACAAGAACAACCTGGCGATCACCGCTTCGCCCCCGCGCACGGGCATGGTGAGCGGTATGATCGGGCGCGTGGTGGCCATGAACGTGATTGACCTGATCGAAAAAGGCTCTATGACCCACGAAGAGCGCATGAGCGAGATGGTTGTCGCCTGTATCGCCTCCATGGGTGACTCGCTGTGGGATGGAAATGCTGTCACCATTGTGATGCGTCCGGTGGTTCCCAATCGCAAGAAGTACCACAACGAATATGGGCGCGATCTGTTCATCTCCCATCTGGAGATGGGCTTGGCTGGCGCATGGATGAAGTTCATGCTCCACCACACCTTCATCTGGAAGTTCAAAGGCCTACCCGGCTGGACACTTATCCCTGAATAGAGAGGAATCCTATGTCTGGGTCGCAAGAATTCTCCAAAGCTGAAAAATTCTGGATGAGCTTCAAGCTCTACCAGCTCTGGCGCTTTATCGTCCTCAGTATCAAAGTGTATATCGCAGCCGTTCAGAGCAAGTGGAAGTAATCCCTTCCATCGTTTGGCCTGTGTGAAGGGTTGAAGGGGCAAGCCGTTCAACCCTTCTCGTTTGCCCTTCCCATCCCTCTCTTTTATCGGTACACTTTAGGCTATGCACCGTCGTCTAATTGCTCTTGCTCGTCATGCCCGTCTCCCGTTTTTGATGACCATCCTGAGCAGCTTTCTAGCCGGCCTGGCGACTATCGCCCAAGCTTGGCTGCTCAGTCGCATTATCAATGACGTCTTTCTGAGAGGACATGCCCTCGATCAGGTGAGCCGTGCCCTGCTTGGATTCCTGTTCCTGATCGCCCTGCGCGCCGCCCTCACCTGGGGCAGCGAAGTGACGGCCAACGTTGTGGCCGTCCGCGTGAAGACCGACCTGCGCCAGCGCTTATTCGCCCACCTGCTGCGCCTCGGGCCAGCCTACACCCGCGGCCAGCGCACCGGCGAGCTGACCACCGCCGCAGTAGAAGGCATCGAAGCCCTCGATGCCTACTACAGCCAATACCTGCCCCACCTAGTGATCACGGCCTTGGTGCCGTTCTCCATTCTGGTCGTGGTCTTTCCGATTGACCTGTTGACAGGCTTTGTGTTTCTGGTGACTGCGCCGCTGATCCCCTTCTTTATGATCATGATCGGCAAAGGCGCCGAAGCCATCACCCACCGCCAGTACGAAAAGCTCAGCCTGCTAAGCGCCCACTTTCTGGATAGTTTGCAGGGCTTGACCACCCTCAAGGTATTCGGTCGCTCCAAAGCACAAACCAAAACCATCGCCCAGGCCAGCGAACAGTATCGTCAGGCCACCCTCGGCGTATTGCGCGTCACCTTTCTCTCGGCGCTGGCGTTGGAGCTCTTGGCCACCATCAGCACCGCCATCGTTGCCGTGGAGATCGGCTTCCGCCTGCTGTACGGCTTCATCGAATTCCAGCCGGCCCTCTTCCTGTTGGTGTTGGCTCCCGAATTCTACATGCCCCTGCGAGCTCTGGGGGCGCGCTTTCACGCCGGCATGTCGGGCGTCACCGCCGCCCGGCGCATCTTTGAAGTCCTCGACGTTCCAGCGCCGCCGCCCCCCACCTCTACTGATGTTCCAGAGGCCCCTTCCCCTCTCCCCGATCTCAAAAGTACCCCTTTCACCATCCACATCCAAGATCTCACTTACACCTACCCCGGAGAGACCACGCCGGCCCTGCAAGGAATAACCCTGAGCATCCCATCCGATCAACACCTGGCTCTGGTTGGCAAGACCGGCGCCGGCAAATCCACATTGGTCAACCTGCTGTTGGGATTTCTGCATCCCACCTCGGGGAGTCTCTCTCTGAGCGTAAACGGTCGCTTGCTACCTTTCCCGCCTCCCCAACATCATCGGCCGACCATTGCCTGGGTGCCGCAGCGCCCTTACCTCTTCCATGACACCATTGCCAACAACATCAAACTCGGCCGTCCCGAAGCCTCGCTCCAAGAAGTCATCGCTGCCGCACGCTCCGCCCACCTCCACGACTTCATCCAGACCCTTCCCCAGGGATACGACACCGTGATCGGCGAAGGGGGAGCGCGCCTCTCGGCCGGCCAGGCCCAGCGCCTGGCCCTGGCGCGTGCCTTCCTGCTCGACGCACCGATCCTCATCCTAGACGAACCCACCTCCAGCCTAGACCCCGAAACCGAAGCCCTGCTCGAAGAATCCACCCGCCGCCTGATCCGCGGGCGCACCGTGATCACCATCGCCCATCGCCTGAACACCATCTTCCAAGCCGATCGTATCCTTGTGCTCGACCAAGGTCGTCTGGTCGAACAAGGCACCCATCGCCACCTGCTGGCCCAAAACGGCTTGTATGCCGCCATGGTGCGCACCTATCAGAGCGGCTTCGAAGCCGAAGGACGCCCGATCTCCGATGGCCCGATCCCTATGCCGGCCACCTCTCCCGCCTCCGATGTCTTGAGCTTTCCCGAGCCGACCGCATTGCCCTATCGGGGCGCATCCATCCTGGCCCGCTTGCTAGCCTTCCTGCAGGGCCACTGGGGACGGGTAGCCCTCTCGGTGCTGCTGGGTGCCGGCACCGTTGGCGCCAGTGTCGCTTTGATGGGCACTTCCGCTTGGCTGATCTCCACTGCAGCCATTGTCACCTCGGTTGCTGATCTGGGCGTCTCCGTAGTTGGTACGCGTTTCTTTGGTATAAGCCGTGCCCTGCTGCGCTACCTGGAGCGCCTGGTCTCTCACGACGTCACCTTCCGCCTGTTGGCTCGCTTGCGAGTCTGGTTTTACGAAAAACTGGAACCGTTGGCCCCGGCGCGATTGATGGAATTCCGCTCTGGTGATCTGCTGGCCCGCATCGTGGGCGATGTAGAAACGCTGGAAAACTTCTACGTCCGCGTCGTTTCACCGCCCCTCGCTGCGCTGATCGTCGGTTTGGGAACCGCCCTCTTCCTCGGTTCCTTCTCCCCCACGCTGGGTCCGGCCTACCTGACCGTGTTCCTGGCCCTGGGCGTGATCCTCCCCCTCCTCTCCCAAGTCCTTAGCCGTCGCCCCGCCATCCAAACCATCACCCTGCGCGCCGACCTACATACCCGTCTGGTGGATGGCATCCAAGGCATGGCCGATCTCATTGCTTTCCGCCGATCTGCCGAGCGCCTGAGCCAACTGACCGAGCTGGGCTGGCGTTATGGCGAGGCCCAGCGTCGCATGGCGCGCATAGCCGGCTTGTATTCGGCCTTCTCTATCCTGCTTACCAACCTGGGGCTGTGGATTGTGCTGGTGCTTTCCATCCCGCTGGTCAGCGCCGGTCAACTCGCCGGCCCCATGCTGGCTGCCTTGGCCTTGCTCACCCTGGCTTCGTTTGAAGCCGTCACCCCGCTGCCGGCCGCGGCCCAGATGTGGAATGCCTGTCGGCGGGCGGCGCAGCGCCTCTTTGAAATAGTAGACACCCGTCCCGCCGTTGAGGAGCCGCCTGAATCGCCTGCTGAGCTAGCGTCCAAATCGATCCCTCCCCACCTCCAGATCGTCCACCTGACCTTTTCCTACCCCAATCCCAACGGGAGAGACCCCCTTCCTCCTGCCGTCCAAGATGTGACCTTTGACCTGCCGCCCGGTCGCTCCCTGGCCATCGTCGGCCCGAGCGGCGCCGGCAAGAGCACCATCGCCCATCTCATCCTGCGCTTCTGGGAATACCAGGACGGAGACATCTACTTGGGTGGTCGTTCCATTCGCCAACTCCACCCGGAGCACGTTCGCGCTCACATTGCCGTCGTCTCGCAAAACGCCTACTTCTTCAACGCCTCCATTCGCGACAATTTGCGTCTAGCTCGTCGTCGGTTGACCCAAGAAGAGATCGAGGCTGCTGCTCGAGCAGCCCAGATTCACGACTTCATCGTGAGCTTGCCCAATGGCTACGACACGCGCATCGGCGAACAAGGATTACGTCTTTCCGGCGGCGAGCGTCAGCGGCTGGCCATCGCTCGCGCCATCCTCAAGAACGCCCCTATCCTGATCCTAGACGAGCCGACCGCCAACCTCGACCCGCTGACCGAACAACAGGTGTTAGAGAACCTCTTCGCCTTGATGAAGCAGAAGACCTCCCTCTTAATCACCCATCGCCTGGTTGGCCTGGATCGAGTTGACGAGATCTTGGTCCTAGATCGCGGTCGCATCGTAGAGCGCGGCCATCACGACGACCTGCTGGCCAGCAATGGTCTCTATCGCCGCCTTTGGGACCTACAGCACCATATTCTGGATTAAGGCTTGGCCTTTCTTCGCACCTAGAGTGGAGAAGCCTAGGGGCACCCGCCTAGGAACGGGAAGAACGTACACCACAGATTGGCCGAGTCCACCCACCAGAAGAAGATCACACAAGCGCATAGGAACACCAGCACTCCCACACCGATGGTGATCGGAAGCGGATTGATACTGCGGGTAGGCGTGGCCGGCCCTGGCGGCACTTGTCCCACGTAGGCCGGCGCCGGGGGCGGAGCCATAGGACGCAGCGGAGGAGGCGGCGCTGCTCGTTGAACGGCCACAGTTGCCCCAGGATCGAACTCCACAGCCTCAAACGCCAGCACGATATTTTCACCTAGCGAAACCACGTCCCCCGGCTTGAGCACATACGGCCCTATCAATCGCTGTCCATTGACATAGGTGCCGTTGGTTGAACCCAAATCCTCGATCACATATCGTCCCCCTTGAAATTGCAAGCGAGCGTGGCGACGAGAGACCTCCGGATCATTGATCTGAATCGTGCTCGACGCGTCTCGACCGATGGAGATCGCTTCCCCCTCCAACGGATACAGAGCACCCGCCGTCGGCCCACTACGCATTACGAATTGATACTTAGTGATCATCGCTTAACCTCCTAAGACATTTGCCAACCTAAACGCACCTGCTCGCACCCACGGCGACTCACCGACCCGAGAGATACGTTCTTGCCCCAGTGTAACAGGGATGCCGCCGAAACGTCAATTTTCTGCTCATCCGACGAAAGTCCTAAACCCCCTAGGCCGTCGATTCGACCAGCATAGGTTGCATATCAAACACCTGTCCAAATGCCGCTACCACTTGGGCTTTCACTTGCTCCATGGAGAGGGCTGGCGAGATCACCTCGGCCAGGGCGGCCATTGGCTCGTGCAACCCGCAGGCCACAATTCCCTTCCAATACGACATGTCAGGGCAGACATTCAGAGCAAACCCGTGGCGGGTGATCCCCTGCGCATCCACTTTCACCCCGATCGAAGCGATCTTGGCCATGCCGGCCCCTGAAGCGGTTTGCCTATCTCGACGTCGGCCCCACACCTCAGGGGGCAGCCAGACCCCGCTCAGGCCGGCCCGCTGCACAGCCCTCACCCCCAAACGCTCCAGGGCGAGGATCAGAACCCGTTCGAGGCGTCGGATATACCCGACGTAATCCGCCACAGGCGTTGCCTCCGCTCCCGCCTCACTTCTCGCTTCGGTTCGGCCGAGGTGAGCCGGCCCGATGCGTTCCAAGGGCAGCAAGGGATAGCCGACCAACTGGCCCGGCCCGTGATACGTCACATCGCCGCCGCGGTCCACCCAGTGCACCGTCACGCCGCGCCGCTCCAGCTCCTCTGGCGACCAGAGCAAGTGTTCGGGCTGGCCGCGTCGGCCAAAAGTGAAGGTGTGGGGATGTTCCAGCAGCAGTAAGGTTGGCAGCCGCTGGCCGGCGGCGATCTCTGCCGCATAGGCCTCTTGCAGTGCCCAGGCGCGCTCGTATTCGATCAAGCCCAGGTCAATCACCTCTAGCCGGCTCAACACAGCCAAACCCTCTTCGCCAACAAATTATCCCTGACCATCCAGAGAAGCCAGTGCTGGCCCAAAGATGCGCCGATACAAATCCGACTGCAATATTCCATCTGGATCGCAGCGTTGCTTGAGTTGCTTGAACTTCAACAACCTCTCTTTGCCGTAGAAAGCGCGAGCAGTCTCGGCGGTTGTCTCGCTATTCTTGACGAAATAGAACCGCCCGCCGGCCTCCAGCCCAATCCGGTCAAAGTCTTGCAACACCTGCCACAAGCGCCGGCGCCTGGCCTCAGTCACCTTGAAATCCATCGCTAGAGAGAACCCATCGACGGCGTGACTCAGCAGGAACGGATCGGGGCGATGTCGTTTGGTCACTCCCAGGTAGGGAGGAACGCCGTGTCGTTTGGCGAGAGCCAACATTTCGGTCCAGACCGGAAGCGCTGTCTCCTTCGGCAGCAAGCTCTGGTATTGGATTAGGCCGCCGCTTCCGTAGGCCAATTCCCACTTCGGCACATAATCCAACAAAAAATGAAAAGCCGCATGACTCTGCCGGAAGACGTGACGTCGCAAGCTGACCAAATACTTCGCCGTGTTAATCCCCCAAATACCCAGGTTGTTCATAAAGGGCCGAATCAAGACGTGCAAGGGCCTTTTCGGGATCACGCCAAACAGCCGGCTCGGCAAGGTTTGATAGGCGAGCGAAAGCGTCTGCTGAGGTGCCGGATCCTCACCGTCGTGCAGGTGGCGGGCGGCATGGATCTGACCATGGCCGATAGTGATGCAATCCAGCCAGCCGACAATATAATCGAAATCGGGCGCATGATCTTCTAAGCTTTTCAGGTGGTCGGCCAGGGTAGACGTTGGCCAGGCATGCACCTCTAACAGGCCTGAGAAGACCCGCTTCATTTGCAACGTAATGGTCAAGAAAACGCCCAACAAACCATAGCCGCCGATCATGGCATAAAACAGTTCGGCGTTCTGCTGGGGGGAGCAAGTGACCAAATTGCCGCAGGGCAACAGCGCCGTGAACTCCACCACATGCTCGCCGATGGTCCCCATATGAAAGTTGTTCTTCCCATGAATGTTAGCCGCTAGGCAGCCCCCCAAAGTGGTGGTCATCGTTCCCGAAACCACAGGCGGCCACCACCCATCGGGCAAGACATGCTCCCAGAGTTGGCGGATGGTGACCCCAGGTTCACAGCGCACCAAACCGGTTTTCGGGTCCCATTCCGAGATGCGGTTCATGGCCGAGAAATCCAACACCATGCCGCCGCCGTTCATGGCCGCATCGTTGTAGCTACGCCCTGCGCCCCGAGCCGTGACTGTGAGTCCGTATTGACGCGCTAGGCGAAACGCCCGTTCAACGTCTTCTACTGAGCGCGCTTCAATCCGATGCGCTTGAGCTTTCAGCGAGTGTCCGAAGTTTTCGAAGATGGAAAAGTGAGTCATTGTAGCAAAGAAGCAAGAGGCAATGAAGCAGGCGTCAGCGCCTTCGGCGCTAGATGCGCAATCGTCGGAAAAGAAATGATGGGATATGCCGGATAACCAGCATGATCCAGCGCCAGATCGGATGAGTATAGATCACCTGCTTGCGTTGACGAATGGCTCGATAGATATCCTCAGCGGCGCGTTCGGGCGAAATGGTGAAGGGTTTTGGTCCAAGGCTAGCGCGCAGCATGTCGGTATCGACAAAACCGGGCTTCACGGTCAACACATGTACGCCGTGTCGCGAGAGGCGGTTGCGCAGCGACTCGAGATAAGCGGTTAGGCCGGCTTTGGATGCATTATAGCCCGGGTTGGCGTAGCGCCCGCGATCGCCAGCTACCGAAGAAACGCCTACGATCATCCCCTCCCCGGCTTCTTTGAATAGATTGGCAACTGGCGCTAGCCAGGCAATGGCGCCGGATAAGTTTACCGCAATCATCTCCAAGTCAGTTTCGGCGTTGAGCGTTTCTAGGCCGGGAGGCAGGTTGATGCCGGCGTTGAAAATGAACAGGTCCAATCCCCCAAGATCGGCAACGATCTGTCGCAACAGAGGTGTAACCTGTTCATGGCGTTTTACGTCGTGTATATAAGTGAGCGCACGTATGATACCATCCGCATTGATCTCGGCTTGCAAGCGTTCTAAAAGCTCGGCTCGCCGAGCGATCAATGCGATCGTCCATCCCTCGCGTGCCAACTTGCGGGCCAAAGCGGCCCCCAAACCGCTAGACGCTCCGACCAGGATGGCCCGTCGTCGGGGTCGCAGAGGCGTTGCAGGGGATAGAGTTGGATTCATATCAGTCAGCCTGTTCCTAATAAGGCATTTTGTTTCATTCTAACACACTTGTCGGGAGATCTTCTGACCTGCGCACCCAAAAGCGCTTATACCTGATCCAATATGCCCAATCCTTTCTCCTCTCGATGGGGTTATAACCTACAAACTCTATATCGCTCTTAACAAGGATGGTTTCATGCCCAAAAAGGTCAAACTGATCTTCAACCCCATGGCCGACATGGGGCGCGCCCGGCGCATCGCAAACGACTTGCGAGCCGTGGTTGAGGAATTCGACGGTGAGGCTTCGTGGAGCGACACGATCTACCCCACCCATGCCATGGAATTGGCCGGACAAGCAGCGAGCGAAGGCTACGACCGAGTCGTCGCCTTGGGCGGCGATGGCACCGTCCACGAGGTGATCAATGGCTTGATGCGCATCCCTGCCGAAAGACGCCCTTTGCTCGGCATCGTCCCCATCGGCTCGGGCAATGATTTTGCCCATGCCCTGGGCATCCCTGCTCAAGCGGAGCGCGCTTTGGCCCTTGCTCTGAACGGCCAGGCCTCGCCGGTGGACATCGGCTTACTCACCGATGAAACTCGCGGTCGTCAGGAATACTTCGATAACACCGTTGGCATCGGTTTTGATGCCATCGTCAACATCCGTTCCCATCAATTGCCGATTGTCAAGGGCTTTCTCATGTACCTGACGGCCGTGATCCAAACCATCCTGCTCAATCACCATCCCGCCTGCATCCGCTTCGAGAGCGATCGAGAGGCATGGGACGATTGCGTCCTAATGACTACCATCTGCAACGGCCCGCGCGAAGGAGGCGGATTCCTGATTTCCCCCGAGTCTAAGCTAGATGATGGTGTGATGCAAATCCTGACCGTTCAGCGGGTCTCTCGGCCAATGATGTTCCGCCTGTTGCCCGAATTCATCAAAGGCACCCATCTGCGCTTTCCGACGATCCGTCTGCAATCGTTCAAGAAGATTCGCCTCGAGTCGGATCGTCCGCTGTATATTCATGCCGATGGCGAAGTCATCACCTCATTTGGTTCCAACGTGCGTCGTCTGCTGTTCGAAGCGTTGCCTAGTGCCTTGCAGGTGGTACGTGGTCCAGCAGTTGCATAGGAACCCTGGAAAGGTTAGAATCCGATTGACCTTTCCAGATAACCATGCCCGATCTGCGTGCGGCTCTTCTCTCGTGTGATGCCGGACACCTTTCCCTACTGGCCGAACGTTGGGGGGTGGAACTGCCCCCTGCGGGTCGTCCGGCAGCGGTCGAAACGCTGAGCGCTTCCTTCTTAACCCCGAACCTGCTCGGCGAGACCCTCGACCTTCTCCCCTCCCAAGCGCGCTATGCCCTGCGGTCGCTCGTGGCCTCCGGCGGGCGCATTCCTTGGGCCGAGTTTACGCGTCGTTTCGGTCCCCTGCGCGAGATGGGTCCTGCCCGACGCGATCGCGAACAACCTCATCGTCATCCTATCTCTTCCACGGAAACCCTCTACTACCACGGCCTGCTCTACCGTGCCTTCTTTGATGCCGAAAACGGCCCGCAAGAATTCGCTTACCTCCCCGATGACTTACTGGCTCTGTTGGCTTCGCTCCTGCCTTCACAATTGGAAGCGACTGCACAGCCGTTTGGCCGGCCCGCCACTCCCATCGAGCGAACGCACGAGATCCTAGCCGCCGATCATATTTTAGACGATGCCACCACCTTGCTGGCTGCCCTGCGCCTCGGCAACCGAGACTACTTGCCCTTCCTCTCGCCATTCTGGCGCACCGAAGGGCGCTTGGCCCTGCCGGCCCTGCTTCAGGCCGCCGGCCTGATCAACGCCAAGCATGCCTTGCGCCCCGAAGCCGTCAAAACCTTCCTGGAATCCCCACGCCAGCCAGCCTTGGCCCTGCTCTCGGAAGCCTGGAAGAGCTCGCGCGCCTTCAACGAACTGCGCCTGATCCCCACCCTCCAATGCGAAGGCGAGTGGACCAACGATCCTCTCCAGACCCGACGCACATTGCTCTCCTTCCTAACGGCCCTCCCTCCCGATCAGTGGTGGTCTTTGCCGGCCTTCTTGCGCGATCTCAAGCGTCACCATCCCGACTTCCAGCGCCCAGCTGGGGATTACGATTCTTGGTTTATCAAACGTGTGGCCGATGGTCAATATCTCCGTGGCTTTGCCTATTGGGATGCCGTGGAAGGCGCTCTGATCCGTTTCCTAATACAGATCATGCACCACCTTGGCCTGGTGGACCTGGCCGCTCCTGAGCCCGATAAGGAGATCACCGCCTTCCGCATGAGAACGACTTTGCCGACCGCACCCGAAGGAGAAGCCCGCTTTACCGTCCTATCCAATGGTCGCATCATCGCGCCGCGCTATGCCTCACGCGCCGTTCGCTATCAGATTGCCCGTTTCTGCGAGTGGGAAGAACCTCATCGAGAAGAATATCGCTACTATGTGAGCGCTCATTCCCTGCGTCATGCCACCGAGCAAGGGCTCAAGGCAGGTCAACTTCTCTCCCTGTTGGCCAAAGCTACCCAAGGCAAACTGCCGCCGTCTCTGATCAAAGCCCTCAAGCGTTGGGAGAGGTTTGGCAGTGAAGCCCGGGTGGAGACCTACACCGTGTTGCGTGTGGCCCGCCCCGAGGTCCTAGAAGAGCTGCGCAATTCCAAAGCTGCGCGCTTTCTTGGGGAGCCGCTCGGGCCCACTGCGGTGATCGTTCCGGTCCGAGCTCTTCCCAAGATTGCAGCTGCCTTGGCCGATTTGGGGATCCTGCTCGAGGTGCGAGAGACGCCTGGGTTATAATTCCATACAACGCTGCTGCATCCTGTGTTATCCCTACCCTGGAGGCGCCGATGACTCAACTCAAGCCGTTACATTGGACTCCCTCTCCTGGCATTGGGCTCAATGTCACCCGTCGCCAGGACGGAGGCATGACCTTGACCTTCACCGATCTCTCCGACGCCACCATCCAAGCTTGGCGAGAATTTGCTCTGGAGCATTTGCTTGGCTCCGATCGCCGTACGCGTAACCTATACGATCTGCGTGCTGTTGCCGAGATCCCTGAAAAGGCCATTCAGGCAGCGATTGAGGTGAACAGCGATCCGGCAGCGCGCAACATTCGCCTGGCGGTCGTGGTGGTCAATCAGCAGGTCGCCGATGCAATACGCACCGTGGCAGCGCTGGCGCCGGCCGAGACCACCGCTGCTATCAAGATCTTCACCGACATCAACGAAGCCGAAGCCTGGTTATCTCGACCGCTCGATCAAATTCCATGAAAGCCTTACGAATCGCCGAACGGACCTTCGAATGGGGGGCTCGCACCTATCTGATGGGCATCCTCAACGTTACGCCCGATTCGTTCTCCGGGGATGGCCTGCTCTCGGCTCAGGAAGGCGATCGCGATCCTGAGCGTCGGGCGCTAGAGCAGGCGCGCGCCTTTCTCGAGGCCGGCTGTGATATCCTCGACATCGGCGGGGAATCCACTCGGCCCGGCTCACAACCAGTGGATGCTGCTACCGAGAAGGCGCGCGTGGTGCCGGCGATTCAGGCTATCGCCGAAGCATTCCCTCAAGCTGTTCTCTCGATCGATACCTACAAAGCCGAGGTCGCCGAGGCGGCCTTGCAGGCTGGCGCACACCTGATCAACGATGTGTGGGGCCTGCGCGCCGATCCAGCCATGGCTCGTCTGGCTGCTGAACGTCGAGCGCCAGTCATCCTGATGCACAATCGAAGCAATCCGGCCAATGTCGAGGTGCGCGAGCGTTTGGGCAGCGCCTATCTGGGTGCCGACTATCAGGACTTGATCGAAGACGTAAAGCGCGAGCTGATGGAATCAGTTGCGCTCGCCCGCCGGGCCGGCATTCCCGACGAACACATCATCCTCGATCCAGGCATCGGTTTCGGCAAAACCGTTGCCCAAAACCTGGAGCTGATCCGTCGCCTGGACGAGATTCGCGCCCTCGGTTTTCCCATCCTGGTCGGTCCCTCGCGCAAATCATTCATCGGATACACCCTCAACCTACCTCCTGACCAGCGCCTAGAGGGGACGATTGCCGCCGTTGCTGTTGCCATCACCCGCGGCGCTGACATCGTCCGCGTGCACGATGTCCTGCCTGTCAGCCGCGTGGTCAAGATGACCGATGCTATCGTCCGCATCCCCGTCCCTTCCGCCTGATCGTTCTCCCTATGCCTTTTCTCCCCCTCGTTCATCGTCGCCGCGAACGCCGCACTGCGCAGCGGCGTCTTGAACGCTATCGCCATGCCCTGGGCGTTGGGGTGGGCTACACTACTTCGGCGTTGCTCGCCCTAGCTCTTCTGACCGTGGCCTTTGGCTACGCCGAACTCACCCGTGACTTACCTTCGCCGGACCTTCTGCCCACGCTGCTTCACCCAACGCAGGGCGCCTTGCTTCAACCCACGCGCCTCTATGATCGCACTGGCAAATACCTGCTGTTCACCCTCGCCCCGAGCGATTCCCCTCGCCGCTACATCCCTCTGAACCGTATCCCTGTCCCGCTCCAACAAGCCATTCAAGTTGCCCTGGATCCGCGCTTCCCACACCATCCCGGCTTTTTGCTGGATGAGCTGGACGATCCTTCCGCTCATCCCACCCTCGCACAGACCCTGGCCTACGACTTTCTCCTGTTCCACGAACCTCCTTCTTTGCGCCGTGCCTTGCGTGAGCGACTGTTGGCGGCGCAAATCACAGCCCGTTTTGGACGTGAGCAAATCTTGGAGTGGTATCTGAACACGGCCAACTTCGGCAATTATGCCTTTGGAGTAGGCGCTGCAGCGAGCTTTTATTTTGGAAAATCAGCCGAAGAGCTCACGCTAACCGAGTCGGCCTTGCTGGCTGCCGCCGCTCAAGTCCCGAGCTTGAATCCTCTGGACGCTCCTCAAGCTGCTTCCCAGCGTGCTCATGAACTCTTAGTGTCCATGCAGGCCCTGGGCCTGATCGAGCAAGTCCCGCCCATCTCTTTTGAACCACCTGTAACGTCTCCCCCAACGCCTCCGGAATTTTTTTCCTTGCTTCTCCGACAACTTGCCTCGGTGTACGACGTGCAACGTCTCGAACGCGGCGGCGTGAACATCATCACCACCTTGGAGTATGACCTACAACAGTCGGCGATTTGCCTTACCCAGCTTTACACTGTTCGTCTGGTCAATGAGCCGGCTGCCCCGATCGCCTGCGAAGCGGCGCGCTACCTCTCAGCCATCCCGCCTGTCTCGCTCTTGCAGCCCGGGGTAGGCGTCCTTGTCTTGGACCCTGGCAGCGGGCAGATTTTGGCCATGGCCGGCGTGTTTCCCAGCCGCCCGGCCGGCACTCTCCTCACCCCGTTCATTTACCTGACCGGCTTCACGCGTGGCCTTGGCCCGGCCTCATTGGTATGGGACATCCCGCGAGACGATCTCACTCCTACCGATGGACGTTTCCAGGGTCCGATGCGTTTGCGCATCGCCCTGGCCAACGATTACCTCGCTCCGGCGCTGGAGGTGCTCGATCAAATGGGACGGCCGAATGTGATCAACACAGCCCGCTCGTTCGGCCTAGACCTCGATCCGGGCGCAACCTTTCTCTTCGATTCCTCCCCCCAGACGCTGCTCGATCTCGCCTCGGCCTATGGTATCCTGGCCACCCTAGGCACGCGCAACGGCCAACGCTTTCAGGATTCGATCCGTCCGTCTCTGATTCTGCGTATTGAGACTGTTGATGGCGCTCTCTGGTTAGATTGGAAGCAACCCCTGAGCCAATCGATTGTAGCTCCCCCTCTGGCGTATCTGATCAACGATGTGCTGAGCGATGAGCCGGCCCGCTGGCCCTCTTGGGGCAACCCCAATCCTACCCAGATCGGGCGCCCCGTGGCCATCAAGGGCGGTTGGACGAATGGCCCCGATGCTTGGCTGATCGGCTATACCCCCAGCCGTTTGGTCGGCGTCTGGGTTGGAGAGTTGGCTCCTCTAGCCGAGAAGGAGACCCTTACTCTCCCTCCTCGCCTGCCGGCCGTGCTCTGGGCCGCCCTGATGCAGGTGGCATCTGCCTCACAGCCGGCTGAGGATTGGCTACCTCCCGAAGGGAGTGTTGAGGTGGAAGTATGTGATCCCTCAGGGCTGCTTCCCACTCCCTATTGTCCCAACATCGTGCGCGAAGTGTTTCTGGCCGGCTTCGAGCCGGTTCAGGCCGACACCCTGTTCCAGACTTACCCGGTCAACCGTGAAACTGGCCTGTTGGCTACCGTCTTCACGCCGCCAGAACTTGTGGAAGAGCGCGTGTTTCTAGATGTCCCGGAACGCGCCCGCCCCTGGGCGTTCCAGGCCGGCTTGCCTCTTCCTCCACAGACGTATGATGCCATCCAACCGCCGCCTCCCAATCCCAATGCCAACATCACATCGCCGAGCTTGTTTGCAGAAGTGCAAGGTCGTGTTCCTATTGTCGGTACAGCGGCCGGAAGTGGATTTCGTTCCTATTTTGTTCAAATTGGCCAGGGATTGTATCCCCAGCGTTGGCAGCGCATCGCTGAGGCCACCACGCCCGTCTTCAATGGCTCACTGGCCGACTGGGATACCAGCGGCCTACAAGGCCTATACGCTATTCAATTGAGTGTAGTTTATGCCGATCAACGGTTGGAAACAGCTACTGTGCTGGTCGTCGTCCGCAATTCACCCTAGCAACAGGGGGCTCAGCGCTGCCTAGCCCTTTTCCTAAAATTCCCGAAAAGCGGCAGGGGGGATATTCTCCAATGGGCGCTCAACCGGTGCGTGTTCCCGCCATTGGCATCCAAGTGAAACAACTCCAAGGTGCGGCGCGTCTAAGCCGCTGATATTCTGTGTGCTTGCTATATCTTAGGTGGTCATGCTGTGATTCGTCGCCTGCGCTCCAACAATTGGCGCAAGCGACCGTGTTTCTGGCGCGAGAGAGGATACATCCAGGCAAACAACGCGGCGCCTAGCAGCAGCGTCGCTCCGATCGGGGAGATCAGCAGACGGATCATCGTCAAGACCGCTTCAGGTTGACTGTATACGAATTCTTCGCCCTGAGGGGCCGAATAACCTGACCAACCGAGGAGTTGGAGAGCCGCTGCTACCGTCAAGGCTCCGCTCATTTTACGGATGAACGCTCGGGCCCCATAATAGATCCCCTCTTGGCGGCGATGGGTATGCAATTCGTCCCATTCGATGATGTCGGGCAGCATCGAATCCGGCAAAACGTAGCCGGCCGAAAGCCCGATCCCGAGAAGCGCACAGAGCCAGAGCATGGTTTCAATTTCTCCGGGTTGGACAGAGAACACCATTAGCTGAATGATCACCCAGAACAGAACGCCGCTTATGTACGCGAGGCGCTTGTTCGTCCGTCGGGAGAACCACAACCAAAAAGGAACGGACAGAATGGTGACTATCATTAAGACGCCGAGCAATGCCGACTCAAGGGCGAGCCCGAAGCCAAAGAGGTTTACCGTAGTCAAGGGGTCGCCGGCCGCGAGCCAGTATAGAGCAAAGTAGGGGAACATGACCGCCATCATATCCACGGCCGACCAGTTCAAGGTGTGAACCGCAGCGACCACTCGAAATGGCTTGTTGGCCCAAGCGGTTCGCAACATCTCTGGCAAGGAGATGGCTTGGGGCGCCTTGTTTTTCAAACGCTCCTTAAAAACTAGGGGCATGATGAGATAGGGAGGAATAGCCAGCAGACCGAATAAACTGCCTACCAGCAAGAAGCCTTGTTGTTGAGTGAGGCCGGCTGCCAATGCTGCGTCCACGATCATCGGCGCAGCAACCACCACCGTTAGACCGGCGGTCAATTGAAAAAAATTTCGAAAACCGGTCAGAAAAGTGCGCTCGTCATAGTCCTCAACCAGTTCTGGGGTGAGCGAGAGATAAGGGATCGAGATCAGCGTGGATAACGTGTCAGCGGCGATGAACACTAAGGTGATGTGCATGGCCAGGGCAATCTGGCTTTTCCAGGGCGGCGCCCACCACAGAAAGACAAACGACAATCCGAACGGTATACCAAACCAGAGCAAAAAGGGCAAACGTCGTCCCCACCGAGTGTGCGTTCGATCGCTGAACATACCTATCAATGGATCGTTCATGCCATCCCAAATCAACCCGATCAAGGCTGCCAAGGAACCAATTCTTGGATCCAGGCCGACTACGTCTGTGACATAGATGGCGTAGAAGATCGAACGCAACATTCCCATGGAAGAAAGCCCCCAATCGCCCGATCCATATAGCACCTTATGCCAAAAAGAAAGCTTCATTATCTTATCAACCCAAAGACTTCTCAGCTACACGTAAAACGCGCTCCACCTGGGACTATCTTGAACAGGATGAGCGGCAGCCAAGAACGTCCATGGCTGCTTCAGTAATGCCTTCCCAAACCGAACTCTTCGCTTTCCTCAGGAACCGGGGGGTGGAATCGGGAAACGCTGAAGTTTGGGCCATCCATAAAATAAATCGTGGACTTCTCATTTCGATTGAGTTAAACCATCCTGCTTCGTGCTTGAATGGTTTTTCAACCGAGAACTACGTTTTTACCGGGAAAAAGCACACGCCTGCTGTGCCAGGTCCGGTATGGACCGCCAGAGCCGGAGAAAGTTCTGCAAAAAACGACTCAACGATGTTGACCTTAGCTTCTACCAAGTTGCGAATCTTTTCCGCTTCCTGCAAAGCGCCAGCGTGAACGTAGGCCACCTTTGCAGCACCTTTGCCGATCGTTTCGGCCATCATATTGGCTATAGCCATATAGGCTTGCAGACGACTATGTGCCTTTCCCAGAGCGACGATCACGCCATCTTTCATTCTAATCAACGGTCGAATGTGCAAGAGCGATCCCACCAGGTGTTGCGCCTTTCCAATCCGACCACCCATGTAAAGGTACTTCAAGGTATCGGCGGTCTGGATCATCTGTGTGATCGGGATCATCTGTTTGACGCGTTCCACGATCTCATCGAAGGATAGTCCTTCTAAAACTCTGCGGGCAGCCTCGATCGCCATCCATCCCTGGCATAGAGAAACATTACGTGTGTCTATTACTTCAATACGCACATCAGGGGCCTCCTCGCGCAAGCCGTCGCGTGCAACACAGGCCGCCTGGTAGGCTCCGCTTCCCACCGATGTCATGTGGATCGAGAGAATATTCCGTACCCCTTGTGCAATTAACGTGCGGTACATCTCCAGGTAGTCCCCTGGACCCGGGCTGGCTGTTGTAGGCAATGTGGTAGCCGTGGTCAACCAGTGCAAGAACTCTTCTCGTTGAATGGTGACTAGATCGCGTAGCACCTCACTGCCCCGGTGGATATAATAGGCCACAGTATGGATATTCAAGGCCCTTAACATCGATTCTGGAATGCTGGCTGTGCTGTCGGTCACAATAGCGGTTTGAGACATGTCTTCATTTATTCTTTCTCCCCCTATTGTACTACCCTAATCGCTTCTCGAGCACGAGAAAATGACATTGACCCCTATCCAGTTTGCTTTTACAATCCTGGCATGATGTCTTACTTTGCCGGTTTTTTCCGTTCTGACCACGACCCGCCGGACAGAGTTTGATATTACTGTTTCTGGTCTCTCGTCCGTTGTCTGATGTTCTTGTATTTCTTGAGAGGAGAAAGCCATGCCTACCCCCTTTGTATCAAAACGAGCCCCGATTTATACCGATGTCCCTGATGAAAAATGGAATGATTGGCGCTGGCAACTCAGCCATCGCTTGAATACCGCAGAAGAAATCGAGCAGGTAATTCCCCTAACCGAGTCAGAACGGAAAGCCTTGCAGACCAAAGGCTTGTTCCGTGTGGATATTACCCCTTATTTCATCTCGTTGATCGACCCCAACGATCCCGAGGATCCTATCCGGCGACAAGTCATCCCCACCGCAGAGGAGTTAACGACTTTCACGGGCATGATGGAAGACTCGCTAGCCGAAGACCGCCATTCGCCTGTTCCTGGCCTGGTCCATCGCTATCCTGATCGGGTACTCATGTTAGTTACCACTCAGTGTGCGTCCTACTGTCGCTATTGCACGCGCTCCCGGATTGTTGGCGATCCCAGCCAGACCTTCTCACAGACGGAATTCGATATGCAAATTGAATACATCAAGCGAACCCCCCAGATCCGAGACGTGTTGCTCTCTGGGGGCGATCCGCTCGTGTTAGCACCCAAGATTCTAGAACAGATTCTCAGCCGTCTACGTGAGATCCCTCACGTCGAAATTGTTCGTATTGGCTCGCGCGTGCCAGTCTTTCTGCCGATGCGCGTGACCCAAGAGCTGTGTGATATGTTGGCAAAGTACCATCCGCTCTGGATGAACATCCATGTGAATCACCCGAACGAGATCAGCTTGGAACTGGCCGAAGCTTGTGATCGTTTAACGAGGGCCGGCATCCCTCTCGGGAACCAGTCCGTTCTGCTGGCCGGCGTGAATGATAATGTTCATATCCAGCGCAAGCTTGTTCACGATTTGGTCCGCATTCGCGTCCGTCCATATTACCTTTATCAGTGTGACTTGGTTGAAGGAGCGGGCCACTTCCGCACGCCGGTTGCCAAAGGCATCGAAATTATCGAAGGATTGCGCGGCCACACCTCTGGGTATGCGGTCCCGACCTATGTGATTGATGCTCCAGGGGGCGGAGGCAAGATTCCGGTCATGCCCAATTACCTCTTGAGTATGTCCGATCACAAGGTGGTGTTGCGCAACTATGAGGGCTACATCACGACCTATGAGGAGCCGACGGACTATCATCCGAGCCGCGCGGCTAAGTTCAAGGGCGACAGGCGCCCCGAGCCTGGCCAAATTGGCATCCATGGCCTGCTGGAAGGCGAGCAGATGTTCATCAAGCCTGAAGGATTTGACCAGATCCACGACCGCGGCGGCATTCAGCATCGACTCAAAGACGAACGCAAGTGGATTCCTCTCGGCATTGGCACCCAGGAGCAGACAGAAGAGGAAAATCCACAGGGAGAAAAACAGTGAGATTGCCCCATCTGCTATCCATTTTCCTCGCTCTTGCGATGGCTATCGCCGCTTGTACACCTGCCGCACCGGTTACACCGGATCCCCAAGCGGTTGCACGGCAAATTGAAACTTCAATAGCGCAAACGATTGCGGCGCGCGACGTCCTCACTGCAGCTGCCCAGCCTGTGGCGACCAATACTCCCTTGCCCACGTCGACGCCTACCCACACGCCATTGCCTACCCTGACTCCCTTCCCCACCTTAACTCCGTTTGCACCTACTCCCTTCAGTGGTGGGACAAACGCGCCGTTTGTTGGTGGTGGAGGAGGGGGGCCAACACCGGATCCCCGCTATCGTTGTCAGTTGATTGATCAGGTCCCGCGCGACAGTTCACCCGCCACTATTCTCAAGGTGGGAGATAAGCTAGATGTCAAGTGGACGTTGAAGAACACCGGGACGAAAACTTGGTCTGCCGCTACCTATTCCTGGTTGCCCATCAGCGAGGTCGTTCGTTCGGATAACTCTGCAAATTGGAATCTGACCACTAATCCGACCCCATTGACTGTGGGTATTGGCCAGGATGTTAAGCCAAACGAAATCGTCACCTTAGGTGTAGAGCTAACCGCTCCGAACTTTGAGGGCAACCAGCCGATCTGGATTACCGTGCAAATGGCCATTATTGGCGATGGCGTCAAATTCTGCAGGCCATATATCCAGATCAAGGTCATCAAACCAGGGATGACGCCGTAGGAGAATCACTCTCTTGCCCTGCGGTCGCGTTGGTGAGATTGTCTAGGGAGCCGGGCAGATCTTGTGGAGATAACGATTTTTCTGGAGGGATAGCATGGAACGAAAAAAGCTGATTGGCCTTCTCTGTGTGACTGTGGTCTTTGTATTGGCTTGCGTTCCTGCTTTGCCTATTGTAGCGCCGTTGCCCACCCAACCCGCCGGCGCCGTAGAGACGATCATCGCCGCCACCTATGGCGCTGCCCAAGCCGGCACAGCCTTGGCCATCAACCGATATACTCCAACGCCCTCGCCACTTCCCACCCTCACCCCATCGCTTACCCCTACGGTTACCCTGACGCCTACCTCGATCATCGTTTTCTCTATACCAGCAGGAGGAGGCTCAGGCGGCGGCACCGGCGGGGGCACTGGCGGCGGATCGGGCGGAGGGGGCGGCGGAGGCGGAGGCGGTGGAAATCCCGATGATTATGCTTGCGTGGTCCTTAGCACCTCTCCACCGCTTGGGGCAAGTGTGCCGAGGGGGAAAAATTTCAATGTGGTCTGGAAAGTGCTCAACACAGGATACAAAACCTGGGACCACAATAGCGTAGACTATCGTTATCAAAGTGGAGCGCGAATCCATGTCCAGCCCATCTATGACCTTCCTAGAGATGTCCGTTCGCAGCAACAGATCGACTTGGTGGCTGATATGACTGCTCCTACAAACGCCGGCACCTATTCCGCTACTTGGGTCATACGTGTGGGAAGCCGTAATTTTTGCTCGATGCAATTCCGAGTCGTTGTCCCGTAGTAGATTGCCTAACTGACGACACACCTCCACGGCAAAGTGCTTGATGGCCGTGGAGGTGTTTGGTTTCGAAAAACGTTTCTTGGGGTTGGCCAACCCTGTCCCCGCCTTGCCGACCGGCATTCCATCGAAATCGCCCCACAGATCTCATCGCCAAAACCAGGGCATAGCGACTCGTAGCATAGAATCTGCGATCAAGCCAAGCATAAATAGCGTACCGAATTTTCGGTTGTTCCAAAATGCTAGCGGGGCAAAGAACAGCGGCCATCCTCCCTGTCCTTCGGGAAAGCCGGGAGGGCAAGTCTCGGGTTTAGGCTTGAGGAACGCTGGGAAAACTTGTTTCAGTGTCGGCAGGGCAAGCACCACGATGGCCATCACCGGTGTGAAAAACTTAATAGTGATCAGGTAGGCTGTCAAGAAGTAAGGGAGGATCATCATGCTCAACACTGCATAGCGTGCAGCCTTCTCACCGATCACCACCGGCAAGGTATAAATTCTCTTCTCTTTGTCAATCGATAATTTGTCAATGTGCTTTCCGAAGATGACCGTGGTGACACCAAGCACGTAGGGTAGGCTAGCCATGGTCACGTTCCAGTCCCAACGGTGGGTCAGGACATAATAGCCTCCTCCGATCATGAGTGGCCCCCAAACGATTAACACGGCCAATTCGCCAAGGGCGATATATTTTAACGGCCAGGTGTAAAACAGGACAAAGAAAGCTCCTAGCCCAATCAAGGTCCAGATCAGGGGGTCATGACCATTGATCAACACGAGGTAAAGCCCGCAGAGAAGCGCCAGTAAGCCAGTGACGCCGAAGTACGTTAGGTGTTGACGCTTGGTCATTAAACCTGAGGCGATCGGTTGAGCACCATATATTGTGCGGAAATAATTGTTCTTATCGACGCCACGGATGTAATCGGTGAAATCGTTGAAAATGTTGTTCGAAGCATGAGCCAAGATTAGACCAATGGTTAGGATCAGCCATGGAGCGAAGGAGAATGAGCCATCGCGCCAAGCGAAAATCCCGGCCAAGGCAGCAGAGATAAATGTCATCACTAGTACAGCTGCTCGCGAGGAGATCAACCACTTCGAAATGACATCCAGACGATCCCATTCTTCTTTTGACACCTCTGGGATCACGTTAAGGGCTTTCTTCCACATTGCTAAATTCATATTGGCCTCCAAAGGATTGGAATAATCACGATGTTTGCACTTTTGGGTTTCCGTGCCATATCTGGCGTTGGGTGACCGCTCAGTCCAGCATATATGGTGGTCTGAAGCTAGAAGTGCAAAGTTAGTGAATAATGCCGTACTGTGGGTTGCAGCGGAATTTCGATGCCGAGTTTTGCTGGGCGGGGCGCCTGGGATTTCCGGCCATGTTGTGCTCTCCAATCGGTTTGCAGAGAACCGCGTCAACGCTATTCGCTAGGGATGAGAGCGCCAATGTATCAGCCGGCCCCTCTGCGATACACCGATCCCATTCTCGAATCATCAACGCCGATTCAACAGAACAAACGCTATTTTACCGAATATATCTGCGAACGGATCACACTTGCACGGAGAGCGTTGGCTGGGCCGGGTGAGGCAAGGCGGTCACTCGGCTTGGGCTTCTACGAAGATTTTAACTCGGCCTATCGCTCGAAAGCCAGCCACGGTCAGGACGAAGGGGAGGGCGCCGCTGGGAATTGGCCCCTGGCGCTCCCAGCGGCGGAAGCCCACTACTCGATCGTGTTTGTCGTAGGCTATGGCGATTATCCAAACGGACTGCGCTATTGATGGCAGGAGTACCTGGCCGCTTATCCGAACCGTCCGGCCATCGGGGGCCGGCTGGGTGGTCAGATCGCTCAGGGTGGTCTCGAGAAAGCGAGGGTCGTCGGGTGGCAGGGCGATAGCGGAAATGGGTTGTAGGCGTAGCTGCACGTCGGGCGGAAGAGGCGACGGGAAGAGTGCCGCTATGGGCAATGCCATGCCAGGGGAGAGGCGGTTGAAGGGCAAGACGGCAGTTTGTTCGGCAAAGAATTGGCCGTTGGGGGTAAATAGAACTAGGCGTGCCGAGAGGTTTTCTAGGGCTTGGGGGCCGTCGTTTTGGACTAAGGCCAGGCAGTAGAGGCTATCGTCTGGAAGGGGGTAGCAGGACGCTTGGGAGATGGTGAAGGGGGCCGGCGTCGGGGGAGCTGGGCCGGCCGGGTTGTCTGGGTCGGTGGGGATGATCAGGGTGGCGCCGATCGGGAGGAGGTTGGGGAGCACGGTGGGGTTGGCAGCCATCAGCGCTTCGAGCGAGACGCCAAAGCGCGCAGCGATGGCGCTCATGGTGTCTCCAGGCTGGACGACGTAGGTGAAAGGGGTGGGTGTGGGGGAGATCGAGAGGGAAATTGTGGGGAGCAGGGCGATGGTGGGGATGAGGGTAGGTGTTCGGGTCGGGTATGGGATGAGGGGAGGAGGCGTCGCCGTTGAGGTGGGGAGGGGAACGCAGGCGAGGAGGAGGATCGCGCCAAGTAGGCCGATCCCGATCAGGGTCCGAAGGGGAACCGCAGGTCGATCGAGAGGGGAGGGGAGGCGGTTCATCGTTTGCGGCGGGCGGTTTGGCGGTTGTTTTTGGCTGGTTTGTCTTTTCCGTCGGTTTTCAGGAAGCGATCCACCGTCCAGGGCAGGGCGAGGCCGAGGATGGCATCTTCCTGGCGCACTTCGAGCAGGAGATCGCCGCGGATGGCGGAACGCTTGCGTAGGGCCACAGCGTCGAGGCGGGTGGATTTGGGCGCGCCTTTTTTGAGCAGGATGATGGCTACTTGGTTGGGTTTGCCTAACACGGCGCCAGCCAAGGTGACGTGGTGGGGTAGTTCCCAGGCGCGCACTCCTTTGCCGTATCGGCCTTGCAGGGGGAATTCTTTGGGGGAGACGCGCCGGGCTTTGCCGTCGGAGGTTAGTAGGAGGATGTCGCCCTCGGCAGGAAGGATTTCGGCGCCGATCAGGTAATCGCCTTCGTCGAGTTTGATGCCGTTCACGCCGGCTGCCACCAACCCCATGGGTCGCACTTCGTCTTCCTTGAAGCGAATCGCCATGCCGCGGGCAGTGAACAGCAGGATGTGAGCGTTTGTGCCGTCGGTCAGGCCCACCCATCCCAAGCGGTCGCCTTTGTTCACCCGCACCAGGGTGAAAGGCTGAGCGGAGGGACCAGGGAGCTCGCTCACCGGGCTTTTCTTGACCATGCCGTTGTGGGTGACGGTGAGCACACAGGCGCCCTCAGGCAGGTCGCTCTTGCGGGCCGGAAGGGCGAAGAGCGCCGCCAAGGGATCGTCTTGGCTCAACGGGGAGACTTTGTAGTAGGGCGCACCGTTGCTCGGTTTTTCGGCTTCGGGCAGGACGTGCAGGGCGACAGCGGCGCAACGACCACTCTCGGTGGCTAGGTAGAGGGTGTCGGAGGTGGAGGCCCGTACTAGCCAACGCGGAGCGTCGTGGCCGGCGCGGGGCGGTCGTTTGTCGTCGGGTGTGCGGGCGATGAGACCCTCGGTGGTCACGCTCACCCAGATGGTCTGATCGGACAGCAGGTCGGTGACGGTGAGCGGTGTTTCGGCCTTGCCTTGGCGTAGGTTGACGATCTGGGTGCGGCGACGGTCGGCGTAGGCCGCCTTGAGTTTGAGCAGTTCATCGGCAGCTACGCGGCGCATCAGTTTGGGGGATTTGAGCAAGGCTTTGAGTTGTTTGATTAGGGCGGTGACTTCTTTGTATTCGGTCTCGATCTTTTTGCGCTCTAGGGCAGCCAGGCGACGCAGCTGCATGTCTAGGATAGCCGTGGCTTGGATCTCGGTGAGTTTGTAGCGGCGCATTAGTTTGGTGCGCGCGGTCTCGGCGTCGGGGGCGGAGCGGATCAGGTGGATGATCGGGTCTAGGTTCTGGAGGGCGATCAGGTAGCCTTCGAGGATGTGTTGACGGGCCTCGGCTTTAGCCAGGTCGAATTCAGTGCGGCGGCGGATGACCGTCAGGCGGTGTTCCAGATAGACGCGCAGGGCTTGTTTGAGGGTGAGGGTGCGGGGTTCGCCGTCCACCAAGGCCAGCAGGTTGATGCTGAAGGTGGTCTGCATGGGGGTGCGTCGGTAGAGCTCGCGCAGGAGGGCTTGGGGGTCGGCGTTCTTGGTTAGTTCGAGGACGATTCGCATGCCGCGACGGTCGGATTCGTCGCGCAGGTCGGCCAAGCCGTCCAGGTGGTCTTCGCGAGCCAGTTCGGCGATGCGTTCGATCAGGCTAGCCTTGTTAACATTGTAGGGCAGTTCGGTGATGATAATGCGGCTTTTGCCACGTTCCATTTCTTCGATGTGGGCTTTGGCTTGCACGGTGATGCGGCCACGTCCGGTGCCGTAGGCGGTTTCGATTCCTTCGTGGCCTTTTTCTTGGAGGATGACGCCGCCGGTGGGGAAGTCGGGCCCTTGGACGAATTTGATGAGTTGTTCGACGTCAATGTCGTCCAGGCGCTCCCAGCGTTCGAGCATGTATACGCAGGCGTCTACGATCTCGCCCAGGTTGTGGGGAGGGATGGAGGTGGCCATGCCGACGGCAATGCCGGTGGCGCCGTTGACGAGCAGGTTGGGGATGGCGGCCGGCAGTACCGCCGGTTCTTGAAGGGTATCGTCGAAGTTGGGGATGAATTCGACGGTGTTCTTTTGGATGTCGGTGAGCAAGTCCACGGCAGCCGAGGTGAGGCGCGCTTCGGTGTAGCGCATGGCCGCCGGTGGATCGCCATCCACTGAGCCGAAGTTGCCTTGACCGTCGATGAGGGGGAGGCGCATGGTGAAGTCTTGGGCCAGGCGAGCCATAGCTTCGTAGACCGGAGCGTCGCCATGGGGGTGGTATTTTCCGAGCACTTCGCCGACGATGCGCGCTGATTTTTTGTAGGGGGCATCGGGTCGCAAGCCCATGTCGTGCATGGCATATAGAATGCGCCGTTGGACAGGTTTTAGGCCGTCGCGCGCGTCGGGCAGGGCGCGTGAGACGATCACGCTCATGGCGTAATCGAGGTAGGCCTGCTGCATTTCGCGATCGATGTCAATTTTACGAACGAGACCGAGTTCCATGTTCGCTCCGTATCGCTGGTGTCCGCCGCGCTAGGCCATCGGCGACCTATCTTCGGTGGTCGCTTTGCGGAAGGGTCGCCTGATGCCAAAGCGAGAGCATGTTTGTTCTAGGGGAGTATCTTAAGGGGAAAGGAGAGGGGAGTCAAGTGGGAGGAGGAGGGCATGAGAGCGGGAGAGCAGGAGAAGGGAGAGCGGGAGGGGTTAGGGGTTGCGGATGGAGACTTGGACTTGGATCGGGCCGGCTTTTTCGAAGGTGAGGGTTAGGGAGTAGGTGTCGCCAACGGCAAAGGCCGCTTTTTTGTGCATGCACATCACGTGCAGGCCGCCTGGTTTGAGCTCGACACGCCCTCTCGCCGGGATTTCGATGGCGCGGACTTGTTGCATGCGCATAACGCCATCGGAGGATAGGATCGATTGGTGGAGTTCGGTCATGCTGCAGGCCGGGGAGGAGGCGGCAATGAGGCGATCGGGCTGTGCACCGCGGTTGTGAAGGACCATGTAGAAGGCAGCCATGTCGCTTGAGGAGGGTACGGCAGGACCCCAAGGGTCTTCCACTTCGATGGCCGGAGCGCTGCTTTGAGGGGCACAAGCGGTCAACAGGAGGGCCAGAGAAAGCCAGGAGAGAAGAAGGGCTCTCAGATTCATGAGATTGCTCCTTTGGCAGAAAGTCGTGCAGGTTGTCCATCCTATAGATGGGGTCAGCTCAGGAGAAACTTCCAAAGAGTCCGATTAGGAAACGGCGTAGTGACGTCCTTTCCAGCGGATGCCGCGGCCTGAGATCACGTTCCAGGCGGAGACGAGCATAATGGCGGCAAATACCGCTGCTCCCAAGGGAGTGGTGAGGCTGTAGCGGCGCGGGATGCCCAGGGCGGCACAGGCGTTGGCCCGTTCCCAGAGCAGGGCGCCCCATAGGATCAGGGGGTGGACGATTACGCCCAGGGCCGGCCCTCCACCGCCTTGTAGGTACCACGCCAGGCCGAGCAATGGCCAGAGCGGTAGAACCAACGCCGCTAGCCAGGCCAGGGCGGCCCCAAACGCTCCCAACAGGAGCAGCGAGGGACGATCGCGCAGGCCGAGGTAGATGTTCTTCGTCCAACCTTCCCACATCTCGGGCAGGGAGCGATACATGCGGGTGCGGGCTATTTGTTGTCCGTCGGCTAGTATCAGGCGGTAGCCGTTCCGTTTGACGTGCTCGGCTAGAGCTTTGTCTTCTACGATCTGGTCGCGTACGGCTGCATGGCCGCCGAGGTCCTGATAGACCGCCCGCCGAATGAGGATGAATTGGCCATTAGCCACGGCATCGGGCCGGCGAGGGTCGTTCACGCGGCGCGGTGGGAAGCCTACCGACATGGCGGTCAACACCAAGGGCATGAGGGTTTTTTCCCAGAAGGTGCCCAGTTCTTGGTAGGTCAGGATGGTGAATAGGTCTGCCTTGGTCTCCAGGGCTTTGAGGTAGCAGGAGGCTAGGGCGTGGGGGGCGAGGAAGGTGTCGGCATCCACGAAGCATAGCCATTCGCCGCGGGCAACGGCCGAGGCTTGGTGGAGGGCATAGGGTTTGCCGGCCCAGCCTGGGGGGAGTTCGGAACCGTGGATGACCCGCAGACGGGGGTCGCATTGGGCCAGGTCGTCGAGGATGCGCGGGGTGGAGTCGGTCGATCGGTCGTCTACAACGATGATCTCCAGGTTCGGGTAAGTCTGGGCGAGCAGGGCCTTTAAACAGCGGGCGATGTTGCGCTCCTCGTTGCGGGCCGGCACGCATAAGCTGATCAAGGGGGCCGGCGGCTGGACGTGCGCCGGGGTGACGACTACATCCATCCGGTGTTGGGAATGAATCCAGCGCAGGATGATCAAGCCGATCCCCAGGGCGGCGAAGGAGAGAAGGAAGGCGATCATAGGCGGCGCAACACACGGGCAGCATTGCGGCCGGCCGTGCCCGAGACGCCTCCTCCACCGTGCACGCCGCTGCCGCCTAGGTATAGGTTGTCGATCGGCGTCTTGTGGTTGGACCAGCCCGGAAGCGGGCGCATGAAGAGGAACTGGTCGAGCATGAGCTGGCCGTGGTTCAGGTCGCCTTCGGTCAAGCTGTAGGTTTCTTCCAGGTCTTGAGGGAGCAGGACAACGCTCTGTCGGATCGAGGAGGCCAGGCGTGGGGCGTATGGAGCTAGCACCTCTAGAGCGCGCTGCAGGACGATGGAGCGGGCCGCTTGCGGGGGTGCATCCCAAGTATAGGGGACGAATTGGACGAAGAGGCTGATCACGTTTCCAGAAACGGTGGCTTCCACAAACGGCCGCTCGGACATCTGGTTGTATTTGGCGGCGTCGTAGGCTCGCTCTAGGTAGGTGACCGAAGGGGCAACGGCTATGGTGCCCGCGGGCAGACCGTGCTGGCCATCGGTGAGCAGGTGCACTCGGGCAGCCGCGCCACGCATCTTGATCGAGCGCACGGCGGCTACAAACTCGGTCGGCAGGTAGACCGCGCCGACCAGGGCGAAGAAGGTGCGTTTGGGGTCGGCGGTGGAAAGTACAGCGCGGGCTGAGATCTCGCTGCCATCGCTCAGGGCAACGCCGCGGCAGGTATAGGTGTCTATCAGGATGCGAGTGACTTCGGCTTGGGTGCGGATCTGGCCGCCGTGGGTGGTGACGGTCTGGGCCAGGGCTTGGGTGAGTTGGCCAGCTTTGCCAACGTTGGGGTGGGCCATGCCGCCGCGGTTGAGCCAGTTGTGGATCAGGGTGTAGCCGGTGCCGGCCGAGAACGGCCCCAGCGTGTGGCTGTGGATGGCGAGGGCTGCCACAGCTGCTCGCACCGGCTCCGATTCGAAAGATTCTTCGGCCAATTCGAGGGCGGTCATCGGCAGGGCGCGGATGAAGTGCAACATTTCGCGACGGCCGGCCAGGCGCAGCTCGAGGGCCCACTCTAGCAGACCATAGCCTTCAGCCAGGGTGAAGCTGCGCGGCAGGCGCGGCATGATGGTCTCGTAGGTCACGTCCAGCAGGTAGGCAGCGCGGTCCAGGAAGCGCACAAATTCGGGCCAGCGCGCCGCGTCGCGCTCGGAGAAGCGCCGAATGGCTTGGGCGGCTTGGAGCGGGTCAGGGTCGAACACTAGAGGGGTCGAGTCGTCGTGGAACAGAGCGAAGGGGGCTGGCGCAGGGTCGGGCTGCCAGCCGTAGCGGTTCAGGCGAAGTTCGCGCTCGATGGCGGGGCGCAGCCGGCCGCCGGCCCAGACCGAATCGACGCGGAATCCCTCGCTGAATTCTTCGGTGACCACTGAACCACCGATCTGGGGACGGCGCTCCAGCACCAGAATGCGCTTCCCTTGTTTCGCCAAGTAGGCGGCGGCGGTCAAGCCGTTGTGGCCGGCGCCGATCACGATCACGTCATAGGTCATGGGCGAAGGCTTCACAGGCAAAGATTATATCAGGGCGGAATAGGCTGAGAAACGATCAGAACACTCGAATTTGTGACCCGTTCTGCGTCTTTTCAACTTCGATGCGGGTCGGAAAGGCATCCTTGAGATCATCCAGGTGGGTGATGACCAGGATCTTGGCAAAATCGCCGCGAACGGCGTTGATGGCTTCCACCAAGCGTTGACGGCCTTGGGCATCTTGCGAGCCAAAGCCTTCGTCGATCACCAGCGTTTGCAGACGGGCCCCGCGACGGCGAGCCAGGAACTCGGACAAGGCCAAGCGGATGGCAAAGTTGACACGGAAGGCCTCGCCGCCGGAATAGAGTTCGTAGGGCCGCGCGCCGGCGCCGTCGCTGATCAAGATGTCCAGCGTTTCCTTCAGGTCGGTGCGCCGAGCATCTTTGTATTCGCTCTGGGTGATGAAGCGGATGCTCATCCGGCCGTCAGTCAGGCGGTCGAGCAATTCATTGGCGCGGGCCTCGATCTGCGGCAGGGCTTGTTCGATCAGCAGGGTGGGGATTCCATCCTTGCTAAAGGCGCGCTCCAGGGTTTTGTAGCGGGCGACCAGCAGCGCCTTGGCCTGGCGTTCGGCTTGTAGGCTCTGCTTGCGAGCGCGCAGAGTCTCGAGGACCTCGACCAACTGTCGTGCGCCGCCCACTTCTTGGTGCTTTTTGTTCTCTTCTTCTTTTAGCCGCAACAGGGCACGTTCGGCCTCCTCCAAATTGACGGCAGGAAGTTGGGCCGCGGCGGCATAGCGCTCCTCGGAGAGCAAGGCTTCAACTTCGCGCAGGCGAGGTGCGTCTTTTGCTTCCCAGCGGGACAGGGCCGTTCGAGCCGCCTCGATCCGTTCGGTCAATTGGCCGAGGCGGGAGGTCAGGGTGAGCCGTTTGGTTTCGTCGGCGTTCATGCGGGCCAGGTGAGCATCATATCCGGCAATGGCCTGTTTGAGTTGTTCGATGCGGGCTTGGTTGGCGCGGTAGCGGTTGCCGCGGGCTTTTCCTTGTTCGGTCAGCTGTTCCAAGGTCTGGCGGCGATGCTCTGCGCTCAAGGGCTGGCCACACAAGGGGCATTCGGCTCCCTTGGCCTGCGCCAGGCGATCGAGGCGTGCTTTTAGGTCATCCATCTCGCGCTTGAGCAGTTTGTTTTCGGCTTCTAAGGCAGAGGCTTCCTCGCGGGCGGTGTTGCGTTCCTGTTCCAGTTCACCGCGCCGGCCCAGAGCGGCTTCGATCTGCGCCAACTCGGCCTGGTCCTGCTTGTGTTGGGCCGTCCAGCGCTCCAGCGAAGCAGCCTGCTCGCGCATCGCTTTCTCTTGTTCCAACAGGCTACGGTGTTCTTCCTCCAGGCGTGCTCGCTCCTCGGCCAAGCGCTGATCGAGCGAGGCGGCAATCTGGCGCAGGCGTTCCAGGGCCTGCTCTTGGGCTTGGCGCGCCGCCTGGAGCTGCTGCAACTCGGCCTCCAGGGCCTGCAGGCGCCGCCGGCGCAGCCCCTCTTCGGCCAGCTCGGCATCGAGATCAGCCACCAAGCGATCGATGGCGCTCACTTCCTTTTCAACCTCTCGACGGCGTTCTGCCGCGCGTTCGCGATAGGTTTCCCACACGTCCAGGTCGAGGACGCTGGAGAGCACGGCCTTGCGCTCGGCTGGCCTCTTTTGGGCGAACTGATCGGCTTTTCCCTGCAAGAAGAATGAGGCGTTGATGAACGTATCGTAGTCCAAACGCAGGGTTTGCTCGATACGGGCTTGGGTCTCGCGCAGGGACTTCTCGGTGAGGGGCCTCCAGCGTCCAGGGGTGGAGAAGTCCGATCTGGGGTGCGCCGGTGGATCAGGGTCCGATTCCAGATCGGCTTCCCAAATCTGAAATTCCAGCAGCGTGGTCTTGCCGCGCGGCGCCGTCCGCTGCACGCGATATATATTGCCCTCATACTCGAACACCAATGTCACCTCGGCCACTTTGGATTGGAGGTTGATAATGGTCTCTTTATCCTTGCTGCGCGCCTCGCCAAACAGCACCCAAGTGATCGCATCCAGCAGAGACGATTTGCCGGCGCCGTTGTGACCTGAAATGCACGCCAGGTCGAACGATCGAAAATTCAGCTCCACCGGTTGACGATACGAGAGAAAGCCGGAGATGCGCAACGAGATGGGAATCATATGGGGTAAATTATACCGTTTTCGTCGCTCACCCGCTGACCCCTGCTCCACTTGAACGCTGTATAATGTCCCCATGTCCTGCTTCGGTTGTTTTCGCCGCTGGATGGTACTTATCGTATTGGCTTCGGGTCTGCTCATCCGCCTGTACGACTTGACCGATCTTCCGCTGGAATTTCACCCTACCCGTCAACTGTTTTCGGCCATCAAAGCCCGAGGGCTGTACTATGCTGCCTGGCCTGAGGCGCCGGCTGAACAGCATCGCTTTGCCATCCAACAGGCCAAGCTACGCCCCACTATCGAGCCGGAGATTCTCGAGCGCCTCGCCGCCCTCACCTGGCAGGTCACCGGAGAACAGTTGTGGGTGCCTCGCTTGTATTCGACGCTCTGCTGGCTGATCGGTGGCCTCTTTCTCTACCTATTGAGCCGGGACTTATTCGGACGGGCTCCTCCAGCCTCCGCTTCGAGCGGCTCGGCCGGCCCAGAGGCGCCGCTTTTTACCTTAGCCTTCTACCTGCTCCTGCCCTACGGCGTGCTAGCCAGCCGATCCTTTCAGCCCGACTCGCTGATGCTAATGCTCACCATCGGCTTTTGGTGGGCCGTCCACCGCTGGGCCCAGGCTGCATTTGCCGATTCGGCCGGCGTCGATCGCCGTGCCTCCAGGCGCTATGCCCTATTGGCTGCCCTGTTAGGTGGCCTGGCTATTTTCGTCAAACTGCCGGCCGCCTTCTTTGTTATCGGTGGGGGGTTGGGCGCTGCTCTCGGCTGGACTTCCCTGCGCTCTCTCATCCGTCACCCTCAGCTGTGGATGATGGCCATACTGGGCGCGCTGCCCGGCGCAGCCTGGGTGATCTACGGCCTGAGCCGCGGCTTCCTCGGACAGCAGTTTGGCGGTCGCTTCCTGCCGGCTCTCTTCCTTTCGCCCTCCATGTATCTAGGATGGGCCCAAATGCTGCACAACGTGCTGGGGTTGGTCGCCGTGCCTTTGGCCTTGGCGGGCCTATTGACCATCCAACGCCTCTCCGCCCGCGCCCTGCTCCTCGGCCTATGGGGAAGCTACCTGGCCTTTGCCGTGTTCTTCAACTACCACGTCTCCACCCACGACTACTACAACCTGCCTCTCATCCCGATTGCGGCGCTGTCCTTGACTCCGCTCGGAGAGGCGATCCTGGACCGGCTGGCCGACTGCGCCTCTCGATCTCGCCTGAACCGCCTTCTGGTCGCTTCCCTCCTGACCCTTAGCCTGCTTGCCGGCCTATGGACGATTCGCTCCACCCTAAAGTCCACCGACTACCGCCCCCAGGCCGATTTCTGGCGCCAAGTGGGGGATCTCGTCCGCGGCCGGCGCGTGGTCGCCCTCACCCAGGACTATGGCCTTCCCTTGATCTATTGGGGTTGGGCGTATGCGACCAACTGGCCCGACTCGACCGACCAGGCCCATAGCGCCGTGCGTGGCCAAGGCAAAACCTTCGACGAACTGTTCGAGCGCCTGGCTAGCAACAAAGAACTGTTCCTGGTCACCGATCTGGCTGACCTGGCGCGTCAGCCCAAGCTGCAAGAGCGCTTGGCCGGCTATGCGGTTTTTGCCCAGGGGCCAGGCTTTGTGATCTATGATCTGACCCGCCCGCTGCCGGCCTCCCCGTGAGCGGCTGTCGGGTGGGGTGCTTGTGCTGTCGGGCGGTCCTTGGCCCTGGCGGGGGCGCTCGGTGACCGATGGAGCCCCTCGATTAGCCAGATCTTCTCAACTTGGTTGTTGATCTTCCCTTTCAGGTGTTGCTCTCGTATGCCCACGATTTGCATTCTCCCTCGTGTGGAACGGGTTGGCGGGGTGGCCGGTTTTCGTCTGAAGTTCGAGGCCGGCCTGCGCGCCCGCGGCCTGCAGGTGACCTATGACCCTGTCGCCCCGTGTGATGCTGCGCTGATCCTGGCCGGCACCTCGCGTCTGGCCGAGCTATATCAACTGCGCCGTCGAGGTGTGCGCCTGGTACAGCGCCTGGATGGCATCAACTGGATCCAGCGCGTCCGCTGGAGCGGCCTGGTCTACCACCTGCGCGCCGAGTACGGCAACCTGTTGCTGAGGTGGATCCGCGCTCGGTTGGCCGATCGCATCGTCTATCAGAGCCAATTTGTTCGTCGCTGGTGGGAGACATGGTACGGCGCTGTGCGTGCGCCGGCGACGGTCATCCTCAACGGTGTGGATTTGCGGGCGTTCTCTCCCGAAGGGCCTCACGATCGTCCCGACGATCGCCTGCGCATCCTGCTGTTGGAGGGCAATCTAGGAGGGCCCTGGAGCGTAGGCTTGCTGCATGCTGCCGCCCTGGGCTTGGCCTTGGCAGAGCGCCGGCGCGTGGAACTGATGGTCGCCGGCGTGGCCGATCGGGCTACCCAACAGGCCTTGTATCGCTTCTTGAGCCGCCAAGGCCACTCTGTCACCGTCCAGGATCATCAGTTTTGCCTGCATCCTATTCCCTTGGCGATCCGCTTTGCTGGCGTTATCTCGCGCGATCGAATCCCTTACCTGGCGCGGTCGGCGCACCTGCTGTATTCTGCGGATGTCAACTCGGCTTGCCCAAACGCCGTGATCGAAGCGCTGGCCTGCGGTTTGCCGGTGGTGGCTTTCGATAGCGGTGCGCTGCGCGAGTTGGTCGGGCAAGAAGGCGGCATATTGGTTCCCTACGGAGGCGATCCCTGGCAATTGGACTGGCCCAACATTCCTGCCCTGGCCCGAGCTGCTGATTCCTTGCTGGACGATCTGCCGCGCTTCCAGCAAGGGGCCCGGGCGCGTGCCGAGGCCCTGCTCGGCTTGGATCGGATGGTGGATGCTTACCTGGAAGTATTGCTCGGCTGAGCGAGCCGACGAGAATCGGGCCGCCCCTGGTTCGAGGCAGCCCGATCCCCAGCGTCGGAAACCCTCTTAGGGCGTAGGGGTTGGTGTGGGAGTTAGACGGGCAGCCTCTTCGGCGGTGCGCGGCATGCCGTTCATCACCCAGCGGATAAGAGCGTCGATCGCATCGGGTTTGAGCGTGCCGCGCGGCGGCATGACCCCGATCAGCACGTTGCCCTCGGCATCCAGGATCTCTTGTCCCTGGATGGTGAGCAGGAGGTAGGAATTCGGATCGCCGGCTACCACATTTTTGTCGGCGTTGTCGCCGCTGAACAGGACTTCCTCATAGGTGGTCATCAGGTAATTGTTGTTGTCCTTGCCTGGACGATGACAGGAGATGCAGTAGCGTTTGACGATCGGTGCGATGTGCACCTCGTAGGACGGCACCTCACCGGCGGCCAACGGTGGGAATAGCGGCTGCAGCACCTCGGCCGGCGGCTGGAAGCGGTCGTCCCACATGTAGCGCATGAAGAGCACGATGTAATCGATCTCGCTCTTGCTCAACCCTTCTGGGTTATACTGCTTGCCGAGCGGGGGCATGCCCGAATCGGGCCGGCCGTAGGCGATGATCTCCACCATCGATGCGTCGTTCACCGTATAGAGCACATCGCGGCTGTTGATCGGCGAGATCTGCTTGCCCTCCAGTCCCTCTACGCCCTCGATCACTGTCACCTTGCCATCGTCGCCGTGGCATTCTACGCAATGGATCGAATACAGGTCTTGGCCGGCCAAGATTTTCTCCGCCAGGGTAACCGGCACTTCTTCGGTCTTTTCCGGTGGCGGGCCGAACGCGCCGTAGAGCACCAGGATGGTCGCTGTCAGCACGAGCATCGATCCCGATCCGATGCCGGCGATCCAGGCCGGCGTGCGCCACGTGGCGTTACGGTGGATTTTGGGCAAGACCAACAGAAGCACCAGGCCTACCCCCGGAATAGCCAGGCCGGTGATCGGTTGCAGTGCCACGGCGAGTTTCCAGCCGAGAGGAGCGTCTTCTGGCGCCACGGTGGGGATCTCGGCCATCAGGGTCAGGCTGACCATATCCACCACGATCAAAGCCATGATTGCTAGCGGAATGGCGCGCTTGGTGTAGTGCCGATCCCGACCGCGTTCGATAAAGGGCAAGAACAACAACAGGCCGATCGCCAGCAAGGGAACCACCACCGTGGCTAACCATTCAACCCTGCCCAGCAGGGGGATCTGTCCGTAGAGGGCCAAGAATTTGAACAGGAACAGGAAGTACCACTCTGGACGTGGCAGATAGGAGGTGTCGGCGGGATCGGCTTTCGGTTCGTTCGGGACGCCAACGAAGGTGGCGAGCAACAGCAACAGAATCACCAATCCCAGTGCAACGATAGCATCTCGAAAGACGCTATCTGGCCAAAAGAATTCGCCCTTACGTAGTTCCTGCTCATAGCGTTCGTTGATTTTCTGCTTCCAATCGTGGTTCATAGGCGGCTCCTAATCGTTCTGTTTGGGCCAGTGCGATTCGCCATGACGGATAATCAGGTAGAGGTGGGCCCCAATCAGGGCAGTCATCACCGCAGGCAGCACCCAGATATGGATAGCGAAGAAGCGCTGCAAGGTAAGGGCGCTCAGATCTGTGCCGCCACGCAAGGCCCGCAAGATGAATTCCCCCACCAACGGCGCTGTCCCAGCAATCTGGGTGCCGACCACCGTGGCCCAGTAGGAACGTTGGTTCCAAGGGAGCAAATAACCGGTAAATCCCATGCCCAGCGTGGCTAGGAGCAACCCCACGCCGATGATCCAGGTCAATTCGCGTGGATACTTGAACGAAGCGCTGACAAAAACGCGCAGCATGTGGATGAACACCACCAGCACCATCAATGTGGCTCCCCAGTGATGGACGCCGCGCACTAGCCAACCGAAAGCCACGTCATTCATGATGTAGGTGATGCTGTCGTAGGCATGGTCCGGGGAGGGAGTGTAATACATGGTCAAAAAGATACCGGTGATCCCCTGCAGCAGAAACAGCACTAGGCTAGCCGATCCCAGCGTGTTCCACCAGTTGCCGCGGGGTTCCGGGCGATCAAGCAAGGCCTTGTACATGCCGTTGAAACCAAGGCGTTCATCCAACCAGTCGAAGAAACGCTTCCACATAGCTACCCTTCCTTGTATAGGATCTCGAGAACGCCATCTTCAGTGATTCGGAAGTTCTCATACCGATCAAGGGGACGCGGCGGCGGCCCGTGAGTCACTCGTCCTTCTTTGTCGAAGCCGGCATCGTGGCAAGGACAGGCGAATATGCCCTCCTCCTCCTTCCAGTTCACAGTGCAAGCCAGGTGGGTGCAACGGCTGTTGAGGAGCAGCAAGTCGTTCGGATCCTCGGAGCGGCGAATGACAAAGCCGCCATGGGTGCTGGCGGTGCGTTCCCATCCGTTGATCCGAACGCGGGTGAATGAGAAGGGGTAGGGCTTGCCGATCTCGGGCATATCAGTCAGTTTGCCGATGGGCACCCAAGCTTCGCCGGCCTCAGAGCGCAAAGCCGGATCAAGCAGGTATACAATGGACGGCAGGCCGATCGCTGCGCTAACCAGTCCTCCCACAAAGTAAACCGTGGCTTTCATGAAATCCCTGCGACTAATAGGTTCAGACATACAACCTCCAAGGAGTGAAAATGCAGCGGCGCAAGGCCATCTGCAGGAAAGAACGTTGTGAGAAAAGGTAGCGGAACTTGAACAAAATTCGCAGGAAGGAATTGTATGACTGGGACAAAGAGCGGTTCCAAAAGTCTCTTAGACGACAGCATGCTTTCTTCTGGAAACGACCTTTCGTTTCCGTATCGGCATGGCTTTAGGCTTAGCCTTTCTATAGCATATTCGCAGGGTGCACGAATTTCGGTTAGAATCCAACGATGTGCGCATAGGCTAAGCGATTTCGTGTAAGTAGATTCGATCCCCTAGCAGGATGCGGTTGGGGATCTAAAAGCGACAATCTTCATTAATTGGAATCGATAGCATACGTGGATTATACGGGTCAAGTCTTTCCTGAATAGGGAAGTCTAGAACAAATAAGCTATGAGCATTGTCACTTTTCAATCAGGACGATCGGGTGAGAGAATTTCCCTATCTGTGGAGGAACATCGAGTCCGCGGTTCATGGCCGGCGCTCGTAAGGCGTTTCGATAGCTTCTTCGGTTGAGTCGAGGGCCGGTCAGAAACGGCATCTGACCGAATTGACACTTTACACCATCCGATGAATTCTCCAAGGAGGCATCTCGATGGCACTGAAGCACAATGTCAGTCTGGCAACGGCCTTGCGGTATAAGGGCCGAGGGCCTATGTGGGCCTTCATCCTGCATCGCTTGGGCGGATTGGGAATGGCCATTTTATTAACCGTTCACATCCTCTCTACGGCGTTGGGCGGTCCTGTGGGGCAGTTCTTGAACGATCTGTACATGCACTGGGCCTTTCAGATCGTAGTTTACTTTTTTGTCCTGTTCCATGCCGTCAACGGCTTGCGGATCACCCTGCTCGATCTCTGGCCATCCTTATGGGTATATGGTCGCGAAGCGTTGTGGATCGAGTGGGCAGTTTTCCTGCCGATTTACGGCTTAGCTGTTTATACTATTCTTTCTACGGCGCTTGGAGGTTAATATGGCTGCGAAATCACGACGTCTCTCCCTGCGCGAGCGCGGCTTGAACTTTGAAATGCTGATGTGGCTCTTCACGCGCCTTTCGGCGCTGGTCATGTATGGCCTGATCTTGGTAGCGATGGTCGGTGCCTTCTTGATGGGAGCGCGCACCCAGATGAACATGGCGGATGTCCTGCGCTGGGGCTTCCTGTCAATAGCTGGCCATATCCAAAATACGAATATACCCGATCTAGAGCCTTGGGCTACGCCCTTCTGGCGGCTGACTGCTTCGGCCATGTTGCTGGTCGCTACAGCCCACGGGGTACATGGTTTGGTGGTGATCGCCGACGATTACATCGTCCATCCCAGAGGACGGCGCAACGTTCGTGCGTTGAGCATCGTGTTCCTGCTGTTAATGGTGGTCGCAGGGTTGTATGTGGTTTGGACTTGGTAGGAGTTGATTTCATGACCAAGCTTCATCAATTTGATGTTGTGGTTGTTGGTGCAGGAGGGGCCGGCTTAATGGCCGCCCTCTACGCCTCGCGCACGGCCAAAACGGCCGTGATCAGCAAACTCTACCCTACCCGCTCACACACTGGTACGGCCCAAGGAGGCATCGGAGCGGCTCTGGGGAATCTCGAAGAGGATCATCCGGAATGGCACACGTATGATACGGTCAAGGGGTCGGATTATCTAGGGGATCAGGATGCGATTGAATTCATGTGCTACGAGGCCCCACAGGCGATCATTGAACTGGAACACATGGGGCTACCGTTCGACCGCACGCCTGATGGGCGCATCTCTCAGCGACCGTTTGGGGGGCATACGAATAATGTGACCGGCAAGCCTGTCCGACGTGCTTGTCACGCTGCCGATCGCACCGGCCACATGATCTTGCAAACCCTGTATCAGCAGTGTCTGAAGAATCAAGTGACTTTCTTCGATGAGTTCCAGGTGCTCGATTTGATCTTGGTCAATGGACGGACGGCCGGCGTGGTGGCCGTCGAGCTGGCGACCGGTGAATTCCACACCTTCCATGCCAAAGCGGTGATCTTCGCTACCGGTGGCCATGGCCGCATCTTTGAAGTGACCTCGAACGCTTACTCGTATACTGGTGATGGTGCAGCTATCGTGTTGCGCCGTGGTCTGCCGCTGGAGGACATGGAATTCTTCCAATTCCATCCCACGGGCATTTACAAGCTCGGCATCTTGATCACCGAAGGAGTGCGCGGTGAGGGCGGGGTGTTGATCAACGGCCTGGGGGAGCGCTTTATGTCGAAATACGCACCGACGGTGAAGGACCTGGCCTCGCGCGATGTGATCAGCCGCGCCATTTACACCGAGATCCGCGAGGGTCGTGGGGTGAATGGCCAGAACTACGTCTGGCTCGACGTGCGTCCTGAGTCAGTCAATCAATATGCCGCAATGGATGGCCGTACCAATCCCGACGGTTCACCTTACACGGTGACTGGGGAGCAAATCCTAACGAAATTGCCTGACATCATTGATTTCTGCCGTGTCTACCTGGGCGTCGATCCGCTCACGGAGATGATGCCGGTCCAGCCCACGGCCCACTATACGATGGGCGGCATTCCCACCAACAAGTACGGTGAAGTGGTCATTGACGAGAAGAACACTGTGTTGCCGGGCTTGTATGCTGCCGGTGAGTGTGCCTGTGTCTCGGTGCATGGGGCGAATCGGTTGGGAACCAATTCGCTTCTTGACTTGGTGGTGTTCGGCAAGCATGCTGGGTTGAAGGCAGCTGAGTTCGCTAAACATGCCGATTTCGAAGCGCTCCCCGCTCATCCGGAAGAGGAGGTTCGCGCTCAATTGGAGGCCTTGCGCAACGGCTCTGGCAGGGAAAACGCCTTTGAGATCGGGCGAGAGATGCGCAAGGTGATGTTTGAAGAGGTGGGGATCTATCGCAACGAGAGGGGGATGCGCTTTGCGATCGAGAAGATCCATGAGCTGAAGGAGCGCTATAAGCATATCCGTGTGCGCGATACGGGGCGCATTTTTAACACGGAATTGCTTAATGCATGGGAGCTGGGCAATTTGTTGGATGTGGCTGAGGTGGTGGCCGAAAGCGCCTTGAATCGCACCGAGTCGCGTGGTGGTCATTCGCGAGAGGATTATCCTGATCGCGATGATCAGAATTGGCTCAAGCACACGCTGATCTGGAAACGGAACGGTCACACCGAGATCAGCTATAAACCGGTTGTGATCACTAAGTATCCGCCTAAGGAACGCGTGTATTAGCGCTTTGGTGAGGTGATGCCATGCAGGTGACATTGAAGATCTTCCGCTATCACCCTGAAGTGGATAAGACTTTCCACTATGAGACGTATGTCATCGAGAATGCCCAAGAAACCGATCGGGTGTTGGATTTGTTGGAATACGTTAAGGGGTATTACGACGGCACATTGGCTTTTCGCCGTTCTTGTGCTCACGGTGTGTGCGGCTCTGACGCGATGCGCATCAACGGGCAGAACATGCTGGCTTGTAAGGTGTTGGTGCGCGATGTGGGCACGCATATCACGGTGGAGCCGATCTTGGGCTTGAAGGTCATTAAAGACCTGATCACAGATATGGAGCCGTTCTTTGAGAATTATAAGAAGGTGCTGCCGTGGTTTATCAATAATTCACCCTTGCCCGAGGATGGTCGCGAACGTCGCCAGAGCCCCGAAGAACGCGCTCGTTTCGATGACACGACCAAGTGTATTCTGTGCGCATGTTGCACGACGTCGTGTCCTTCTTTCTGGGCGAGCGATGATTATCTAGGGCCGGCGGCCTTGGTGGCGGCACACCGCTTCATCTTCGATAGCCGCGACGAGGCTGCTGCCGAACGGTTGAAGATCATCAGCGAGACCTCGGGCCTGGCGCGCTGCCATACGGCGTTTAACTGCACTCTGGCTTGCCCGCGCGAGATTCAGATCACCAAGGCGATCGCTGAGTTGAAATTGGCCACCATCACGGGACGGGTGTGAGCTAGAGTGGGCAGGAAGACAACAAGCCGGTCTGGAAAGGGCCGGCTTGTTGTGTGGGGAGAGAGGGAGATTAGGTCGCTTGAGAGGAGGTATCGGCCGGGGGTGGGGCAGGGGCCGCTTCAGGCGTAGGAGCGGGGGGAGACGTCGGGGCGGAGGAGGCGCTCGGGGCCGGCGCGGCCGGCACGGGGTTCGGCTGGGAGCGGAGGCTGCGTTGACCGAGCCAATACGCCCCGTAGAGCAGGGCGGCCAAGATGAGAAGCCGGATCAGGCCTCCTATCCATCCCCATACGAAACCGCCGAAGGGGAACATTCCATACCCTCCCCAGCCGAACCACATCGAGGGTCGGCCGGGATGATGCCACATCCAGTAGCAATTGGGGTCGATCCAGGGCGCATCGAAGGCGCCTAGGGAGTAGGACCGCCATGCATAGCCGATCGGAACCAGCAGCCAGAGAAGCACCAGAACCGCTAGGATACCGAGAATCCATTTCCATACTCTGTTCATCGTCTCATCTCCTTTCGTTCTGCGCTGATCATAATGGGAAGATGTAAAGAATTTGTCAAGAAGGGATGTGTTCTTTGAAAAGATTTGCCGGTTAGAATTACATGTCGCCTTTGTTTCAACTGTTTCGGTTTGGCATTACCCTGCTGTTGGTTGTCCTGGTGATTTTTCTGGGACTCAGAGGGAACGCTTGGGCCAAACGTGCGAACGGTGTATTTGCACGGCGCCGGCCCAGAGAAGGTCACGCAAAGAAGGAACTATCAGATGGCAGCAAGCAACAGAGGCAAGACAAGCGCCGAAGACATTTACCAGCCGGCCAGGATAGCTCGTGCACGCGCCGACCAGGTGTATCGCTCTATAACACGGCGGGCGTTGGCCGCCAGGCGGGCACGACGTTGCGGGTCGCTCAGCAATTCGATCAAGGCCGAGCGCCAGGCAGACACATCTTCAGGTGGGGCAAAGACGGCCATGGTCTCGTCAAGCACTTCGCGGATCACGGGCAGATCGCTCGAGAGGATGGGCCGGCCGGCTGCCATGTATTCGAACATTTTCATCGGGCTGGCAACCGCCGCCGAGGATAGGGAGCCGCTGGAACCCAAAATGACACGCCCATAGGGCATGAGCAGCACATCGGCTGCGGCTAGGTAGCGCGGCAGTTCGTGGTTGGGGACAAAGCCAAGAAAGGCGATGTTCTGTATACCGGTCGCTCGGCGAGTCCACTCTTGCACGTCGGCAGGCCGACCACCAACCCACACGAACTGGACCTCGGGCAGGGACTTGGCTAACTCAAGGAACAGGTCAGCGCCGCGACCCGGGTAGAGGTGGCCAGCGCATACAACGGTCGGCGCGGAGGGAAGGCCGAGGGCACGGCGAGCCTGTTCGGGGTTCGGTAAGGAAGCGAAGCGCTCGAGTTCGACTCCGTTGGGAGCGATGACGATCTCTTCGGGGCGGAGGTGGGTGCCGAAGTCACGTTCCAAGATGTCTAAGAGCGCTTGGGTGATGCAGACCAGACGTTTCTGACCGGGCAGGTGCACAAAGGCCCAATGCCATAGAGGGCCGAAGCGACCAGTGGGGTAAAAGTGGGCCTCCAGGACAACAGGCGTGCGGGCCAGTAGTCCCAACGCCGCCGAGAAGGGGAACCAGGTGTAGATCAGCTCGGGCCGATGGCGCAGGGCGCGCCCAAAGGCAAGGATGGGGAAGAGGCGACGCGAAGGGCTGGGAAGCCATTCAATGGGGAAGGGGCAAGGGATGCCATAGTGGCGTTGGATGTCGATCTGAGGCCGGCCGGCGAACTCGGGCACGATCAGGGTGAGGGAATGGCCGAGTTCAACCAGGGCCGAGCAGGCTTTCATCACCTGGATGCTGTTGGCTGTGTCGGAGGGGATGGAAGAGCCGGCAATGGCAACGATGTTCATCGGGCAGAGGGGAGGGCACGACCTCGGAGTTCGGCCAGGCCGCGCCAAACGGTGAGCAGGATCGAGATCAGTAGGTAAGCAGATAGCAGGGCCGCCATACCAAGGTGGCGAAAAGGGGGGATAATCAGGCCAATCAAGGCCAGCTGGCCTGCGCCTACGATGGCCGAGACCATCAACGGATAGGAGGGTTTGTGAAGGGCCAGCAAGAGGGGACGGTTCCAGTGGAAGATGTTGGCCATGCCGTAGCCGACTAGAAGCAAGACCGTCGCCGGATAGGCCGGCCCCGCCTCGGCGCCATAGACAAACGGGATGAGCCACTTTCCCAAGGCGATCAGGGCGGCTCCAGCAGGAAGGGTCCAGGCAGCAGCGATGATCGAGATGCGCCATAGCAGCTGCCGAGTGGTGGCCCATTGGGCGCGGGCGATGGTTTCGGCGATTTCGGCGTAGGTCGGCCAGATGAAGGGTTCGATCGGCAGGGTGATCAAGTTGACTAAGGAAAGGGCCAGTTTGAAATAGCCGACTTCGGCCGGGCCGGCGAAGAAGGCCAGGAAGAGGGGCGCTGAGTCGCGCACGATCAGGTTGACCGTGCCGTTGAGGTTGGTCTGGAAGGCAAAGGCCAGAATGTCGCGCCAGGGAGGACGATTAGCAGGGGAGGTGGGCGCATCGATCGCAGCGGACGAGGAGCGGCTGGGAAGGAGGTGGGGAGAGGGATGCCCCCAAGCCGGCCCCAGGTGAGCGCGCAGGGCATGGACGGCAAAGAGGGTGATCAGGAGGCCGGCAGTTAGTTTACCGGCCAGGTAGGCGGCTAGGATGTGCACCAGATGACCGCGCAGCAGGAACGCCCCCAGGATGAGCAAGGCAGTGATCAGGCTGCCCGTAAACTGAGCGGCCGAAATGCGGTCGAACCGCCGCAGAGTTTGCAACACACCGCTAGCAGTTTCATAGACAAGGTTGCCGATCAGGAACAGACCGTAGGCGGCGAAGAGCGGCGCCAGGCTTGGGTCGCCGGCCAGGTTGCGTGCCGCCACAGGCGCTAGCCCCAGCAAGACCAGGTAGGCTATCACCGAGGTGGCCGCTTCGATCCAGGCGATCCTTTTGACCAGGCTGGCTGCGCCTTGCAAATCCCCTTGTTCTAGGGCCTGGCGCAGGTATTTGACAGTCGCCTCGGCCATGCGAAAGGAGAGCAAACGGTTGACGTTGGTGACAAAGACGAAGACCGTTCCGACGAGCAAGCCATAATGGGCAATGCCGATCAGACGGACCACCAGGATGCCCTGCAGGAACCCTAAGGCCGCTGAGGCCACGGTTGAGGAGAACAGGAAACTGCTGTTGCGCACGACGCGACGCAGCAAAGCATCGGCGTTCCAGCGGGCAAGCAGGGACTTCAGAGGAATCATACCGTTGGCAAACCGCTCGGTCGGAGGGGCACGCTCAGGTGGTCACAATGTCTTTGGCCCAGTGGCGTTCGGCGCGATACCAGTCGATCAGCCGCTGCATGCCTTCGCGCAGGGTGACTTGAGGCTGCCAGCCAAGCAAGCGCTGGGCTTTGGAAATATCGGCCCAGTTGCGGAACATGTCGGCCTGGTTGGGAGGGCCGTATTCTACCCGGGCGCGATGGCCGATCAGCTCTTCGGTGAGGTGGATCAGCTCGTTAATGGTAATCACCTCATGGCCGCCGAGGTTGATGATCTCATAGCCAAAGGGTTGTAGGGCAGCCAGGGTGCCGCGCACGATGTCGTCGATGTAGGTGAAGCCACGCGATTGGGCGCCGTCGCCGTTGACGCGCACTGGACGCCCTTCGCTGATCCATTGCACAAAGCGAAACATAGCCAAATCGGGCCGGCCGGCCGGCCCATAGACAGTGAAATAGCGCACCACGCTGACGTCGATCCCGTACAGATGATGATAGCTATAGGCCAGAACTTCAGCGCTCTTCTTGCTGGCGGCGTAGGGCTGCAGAGGTTCGCTGCTGGAGGCCGTTTCCGGGGTCGGATAGGGGGGAGTGGCGCCGTAAATGCTGGAAGTGGAAGCCAACAGGAACTTGCGGCATCCGATCTGGCGGCAGAGTTCCAGCATGTTCAGGGTGCCGATCACGTTCGATTCAAAGAACACCCAGGGGTTCTCCACGCTGAGGCGAACGCCGGCCCGCGCCGCCAAGTGGATCAACGCATTGAAGGGTCCCTCAGCAACGGCCAGCAGACGCGAGACAATCCCTTTATCGGAAATGTCATCTCGCAAGAAGCGAAAATTGGGCAGCGACTGCAGCCGATGCAGGCGATACTCCTTCATGCGAACATCGTAGGCGTCGTTCATGTTGTCCACACCTAGGACGGTGTGACCCTGTGAGATAAGCGCTTCTGCCGTTCGGGCGCCGATGAAGCCGGCCACGCCAGTGACCAGATAATAGGACATGGTTTCCTCGCTATGCAGATCGTTCACAATCGGACGATCTTGGGATTGCCTTTGGCTAGAGGACCGGTGGCGTTGCGCGTATCGAAGATGAATTTTGCTTCACGGACGATGGCCGGATAATCGTACACGCTGTGATTGGTGATGATCACCACTGCATCGGCCTGACGCACGGCTTGAATCAAGTCGGGCACACAATCCATCTCCCAACCGTCGTGTTCGTGACGAATGTGAGGGATATACGGGTCGTGGTACGACACTTGGGCGCCTTTCTTCTGGAGCAGGCCGATCACGTCGAAGGCCGGCGATTCGCGCGGATCGTCTACGTCGGGTTTATAGGCGGCGCCCAGGACCAGCACTCGACTGCCCTTGAGGGTAGCGCCGCGATCGTTCATCGCCTCGAGCAGGCGGGTGACCACATAGTGCGGCATGTTGGCGTTGATCTCATCGGCCAGCTCGATGAAGCGCGTCTTGTAGTTGACGGTCTTCATCCTCCAGGAGAGGTAGAGCGGATCAATTGGGATGCAGTGGCCGCCCAGGCCCGGGCCCGGGGTGAATTTCATAAAACCGAACGGTTTGGTAGCTGCAGCATCGATCACTTCCCATACGTCAATTCCCAGGCGCTCACAAATGATCGCCAGCTCATTCACCAAACCGATGTTGATCATGCGGAAGGTGTTCTCCAACAGTTTGGCCATCTCGGCCACTTCTGCCGATGAGACGTGATGCACCGTCTGGATAGCCATTCCATACCAGGCGGCGGCTACCTCGCCGCAGGCCTCGGTGATGCCGCCCATCACCTTCGGCGTGTTCACGGTGGTCCAGTCGCGGCGGCCGGGGTCAACGCGCTCTGGCGAGAAGGCCAGGAACCAATCCACCCCCACCGTCAACCCCTGAGCTGCGCCCAGCCTGGGAAGGAGGATCTCGCGCGTGGTGCCCGGATAGGTTGTGGATTCTAGCACCACCGCAATCCCAGGATGCATGTAGCGAGCCAGCTCGTCGGTTGCCGCCAGAATAAACGACAGGTCGGGGTCGCCGGTCTTTCGCAGTGGAGTCGGCACACAGATGCTCACTCCATCCATCTCTTGCAAGACCGAGAAATCGGTTGTGGCCCGCAAGCGTCCAGAGCGAACCAAGCTGCTCACTTCTTCGCTCGATACGTCGGGGATGTATGATTCGCCTCGGTTCAACTTCTCCACTTTTCGGGCATCGGGATCAATGCCGGTCACTGAAAAGCCGGCCTGACCGAACACCACAGCCAACGGCAAACCGACATAGCCCAAACCCAACACAGCCACGCGGGCGGAGCGGGTTTGAAATTTTTGGATCAATGCTTCTTTGATGGTCATCGATTGGTCGTCCTCAGCGATATAAGGTCAAAACAAACTGAGTTGTTTGGGTTCTTGTTTAGGAGCTTGGGGCGCCGGCGTCGATCGGTCCAACTCACGGCGCGCCTGCTCGAGCAATTGCGGCAGTTTGGCAAAATCGGCCAAGATCAGGGGCCGGAGGTTGAGGTTGTGGAGAGCTGCTGCCGGATGGAACATGGCAATCACAAAGCGATCGCCCACACGGCGCATCTGCCCATGCACAGCGCTGATCTTCGCTCCAGGGAGGAACTTGGCCATGGAGAAACGGCCAAGAGTGACGATGATCTTGGGGTTGATGGCAGCAATCTGCCGTTCAAGGTAGTCATCGCAGGTGGCTAGTTCTTCGGGGAACGGATCGCGATTGTCGGGAGGGCGGCACTTTACGACATTGCCGATCCAGACTTCGGAGCGCTTCAACCCTGCCCGGGCCAGCAACTGATCGAGGAATTGGCCGGCGGCGCCGACGAACGGACGCCCCTGTTCGTTCTCATGGAATCCCGGCCCTTCGCCGATGAACATGATCTCGCTGTTGGCCGGTCCCTCGCCGGGCACGGCTTTCTTGCGGCTCTTATGCAACGGGCAGCGGGTGCAGACCGCCACTTCGGCAGCAATTTGGTTCAAAATCTCTTCGGCGTTCATTCTGCCTCCAATCCTTCCAAGGCGTCGAGCGTCTCTAAGTTCATCAAAATGGCGTCTTCGCCGTTGTCGAAGTAATACTTGGGCCGATAGCCAACCTCGATGAAGCCCAAGCTGCGATACAGATTTTGGGCCGCATGATGATGAGCGCGCACCTCTAGCAAGGCATGCTTGGCCCCTTCCTGTCGAGCAGCCTGCAAGGCCTTGATCAACATCTGCCGGGCAAATCCACGCCGCCGAAAGTGGGGATGAGTGGCAATCGTGGCAATATGCGCCTCGTCGGCGATCATCCAGAGCACCATCATAGCCACCACTCGTCCATCTAGGGTGGTCACCCAACCGCGAGCAGCCGGGTTCTCCTGCACTTCATAGCGGAACGCCCGCTCAGACCAAGGCATAGAAAACGAGATATGCTCGATTTCCACCACGGCTGGTAGATCGTCCAGGGTCATCCTACGAATTTCAATCACGATGGTCCTCCTTCGATGTGCAGGTAGATCGGCGCCAACGAGAGGACATCATCCACCTGGCCGGCCTGGTGTCGTTTCCAAGCTAACTCGGCCAGCAAAGCCGGCCGTCGCACCGATTGGGCCGGCGAGGCCAACCGAACCCATTTGCGCTTGCGCGCCAACCGCTGGCGCTCCGCCGAGTCCAATTCGCCCACCACCAAGGTCGGCCCTCGGATGGATTCGGCCAAGGCCTCAACTGTGGTGACCTGGGCCGGCCCCTCGGCTTGCCAACCGTCCGGCGAGGGCCGATACCATCCCACTGCAATGCGTCTGCGACCAGCCTGGATCACCGTGGCCAGGCGGCAATCCTGCACCGGCGCCGAAGCAGCCACTGCGTCCAGGGTAGGAACACCGATCACCGGCAAAGTTCGCGCCAAAGCCAACCCCTTGACGAACGCCAACCCCACGCGCAAGCTGGTGAACGAACCGGGGCCGATGGCCACGGCCAGCGCCGAGAGCGCTTGGGTGGTGAGGCCCAGCCGCTCCAAGAGAGAGGCCAAAGTTGGCGCCAGCTCCACCGTGTGATGCGCCTGGGAGGTCCAGATCAGTTCGGCTTGGACCTGAGCTTCATCGTACAGCGCCAACCCCAGTTGCGCCGTAGAGGTGTCTACTGCCAACAACATTAAGGACCTCCTAGCAACGATCGGCGCAAGGCATGGAGCACCTGGTCATATCGGCTGCCGCGAGCCATGAACCGCAACTGACGATGCTCCTCGCTCATATGCTTCAACATCACCCACAGCCGCTCGTCCGGCAACAGGCGCTCCACCCGCTCGGCCCATTCTACGACCAATGGGCCGGCATCCAACATCGCAACCAGATCGAGTTCCTCGCCCTCGGCCGGCGAGTCTAGACGATAGGCGTCCATGTGGAAGAAAGGCATCTGATCTGCGCGCCGATAGACATTGACAATCACGAACGTTGGGCTACACACGGCATCCAGAGCGCCCCATCCCTGGGCCAAGCCCTGGACGAACGTGGTCTTCCCCGTTCCGAGTTCGCCTTGCAGGCCGATCACATCGCCGCGTTGCAACAGTGCCCCCAGGCGCAGGCCGATACGTCGTGTCTGTTCAGGGCTACGGCTGATGAATTCCAGGCTATGGGCATCGAGGATCGGCATGGATGGGATTATACCCCTGCCTGTTCGGGAGAAGAGTCGTCTGAGCTGCGATTTGGGTGTACACCCCGTTCGCTCACACCTGCGGTTCCTCACACAAACCGACTTGGGCGCCGATGAAGCGCGCGATCAGCCGCGAAGCTTCGGGGCGGGCCGCACGACGACAATTCTCGACGAACTGCTCTCGTAGGGCTGGGTTCTCGATCCAGCTTCGCAGGGTATTCACCACCCGCGCCGGGCGCGGCGCCCAGACACCGACACGCTCCTTCTGGACGAAGGTCACGTTGCCGTCCTCTTGACCAGGCAGGCGAGCGTAGAGGATCATCGGCAGGCCAGCGATCAGGGCCTCGGCGATGGTGCCCGGGCCGGCTTTGGTCACCAGCACATCGGCGGCGCGCATAAAATCGGGCATGTCGCGCGTGAAACCATAGATCCGCGTCGGGATGTGCCACGAGTAGGTCTCTAATTCAGCCTGAAGGCGTGTATTGCGGCCGGCCACAGCGATCAGAGCCACATCCAGACCCGACGCGTCAATCGCATAGGCGGTCTTCGCCAGGGGGCCCATCCCTTCCCCGCCGCCTACCAACAGGACGATTGGCTTGTCCACTGGCCATCCTAGCTTTTGGCGCAGAGCACGTTTATCGCCGATCGGAGAACAGTAACGCTCTGAGACCGGCTGGCCGACCACTTTGACTTTGTGAGGCGGCATTGCATAGGTAATGGCGCGCTGACGAGCATATTCGGTGGGCACCAAGATCAAGTCGGCGCGATGATCGAACCACAGCGCATGAGTCGTCACCGCATCGGTCACAACGGTGATAAAGGGCTGTTTGCGTCCGCGTCCTAACGCCCACAGGCTGACAAAATTGGCCACCATATGCGTCCCAACGATCACATCGCTGGGGTGATTCTCGATCAGACGCCTGGCAGCTCGAGCTGCATAAGGTCGCAGGGCACTGGCCAACACTTGCGCCCGCTTTCGCCCGTCGCTGATGTAAAAGCCGGCCTTCCAGAGCTGTGGCGCTTTGACCAGGTAGGGGTACAGTTCGGGCATTTTGTTGAACGGCACCGGCGCATAGTCGCGGAAGACATCCACCATCTCGGTGGTCATCTGATCGCCAAACTCCAAACCGATGGCTTCAATGATTGCTTCGGTGGCCGAACGATGGCCTCCACCGGTATCGGAGAACAAAAACAGAACATGGGGTTTTCTCATAGTTTAGGAGGAACTCCATTCTCAGAACTCGAATGCGGCGCTGAAAGGATCGCCTTGGTGCGTCGCATCAATTCGCGTCGGGTCAACAAAATGCGCCGTCCACAGCCCAGGCATTCCAAACCAATATCTGCGCCCAGGCGAGTCACCTTCCACAAGAATGACCCACAAGGGTGAGGTTTGCGCAAACGGACAACATCGTTGAGTTGTAGGTCGGGCAGCATGTTGAAAATTATACCTGCCCTGAAGCGTTTATGATAAACTACACCGAGGCGGGAAAGCGCCTTAACCCACCTTGGAGGAATAAACATGGCTCGTGAGACGTATGCGATCGAAATTGCTGGTGTGAAGCGTCACCTTCCTCTCTTTGAGGTCCGTCCAGGGCTTCGAATTGCGATTTTGAATATCTTGGGAGACACCGAACTGGTTCAGGCCTGTGCGCGCGAGCTGGGCAAAAAGTTGCAAGAGTTGGATTTCGACATGCTGGTCACCGCCGAAGCAAAATCCATTCCTCTGGTGTATGCCTTGGCTTTGGAGATGAGCAAACCCTACGTGGTGTTGCGCAAGACCTACAAACCCTATATGGGTGCCGCCTTGATGGTCGAAACGCTTTCGATCACCACCGGCTATCCGCAGATTCTGGTGCTCGATGAGAAGGACCACGATCTGCTGCGGGGCAAGAAAGTGGTGCTTTTGGACGACGTGATCAGCACTGGCTCCACCCTACAAGGGATGCGACTCCTGATGGACAAGGTGGGCGCCCAGGTGGTGGGCGAAGCAGCCATTCTGACGGAAGGCGATCGGGCGCAATGGATGCACGTTTACTCCCTAGGACATCTGCCGCTGTTTATGGATGAGGAAACATCTTCCTGACGCAAAGGATGATGCAGACAGGCCGTGGAACCACACGGCTTGTTTTTGGGGTTATTGCTTGCCCAAAGGACGATCGAATAGCCGTCCAAGAACCATCTGGCGCAAATGTTGTCCCAGGCCGGCGGGTTCTTCTGATGAGGCAGACGATGATTTCAAAGAGGCCGGCCCCGCCGAACGTGGTTCGGCCAGCCAACGATGGCCCTGTTGATAGACCTGGTGAACAAGCTGGCGCAGCCCCTCACGATCTTGATCCGCAATACGTCTGCGTAGGTCGGTCAGGGCAGCAAGATAGCGATCAAGAGCATGCACCACGTTCTCCCGATTGAGCAAAGCGGCCTCGCAGAGGGCATTGGCATCCTCACGGTCAAAGGCCACTGCCATGGCGGCTCCATAAGAGCGGCCGGCCAGGAAACGTGCATCTTGCCAGCCGGGTTGGTCGGCGGTGACGGCAATCAACGATACCGTCAACAAATGCGGCAGGGTAGACATCGTGGCCAGTAGCCCATCGACCTCCATAGCATCGGAAAAGATCGGCCTGGCTCCAACCAGGCGGGCCAGATTCATCCCCAAATCGGCCACTTCGGCAGGCGTGCCAGAAGGCGGGCATAGGAAAAAGACGGCATCCTGGAAGAGATCGGCATGGGCGGCCTGCAAGCCGCCGCCGGCCTGCTGCAAGTAGGCGCTTTGAACGGCTGCTGCAATTCCCAAGTAATATCGCCTGGGGGGAAGCACGTCCAGCGCCCAACGTTCCACTTGACGCTTGGCAGGGGAAGTATCTATAACCACCGCACCCTCTTTGAGATCTTGAGCAATGTGCTTTAAGGTATCGTACACCTCGTTCAATGGCACGGCAAGCAGGACAATATCGGCTTGTTGTACCGCCGCCGGCAGGTTATAGCAAATACTATCCACGGCTCCGAGCTTGCGGGCCAAGTGGGCCGTTTCGGGGTCCTTGTCGTGTCCAAGCCGGGTTAGACGCGAGGAGTGAGCCGCTAGGGCCAGGCCGATCGAGCCACCCATTTGTCCTAGGCCGATGATCGTGATTTGCGCAGTCATTTTGGGTCCTTTCTGAATCGCGGTGGGCAAGCTATTGGACAAGTATACTTGAATTCTTCCGTGGCCGAGGAAAGGTTTGGGAGGCGGGAGTGGCTTAAAAATGGGCTAAAATCGCGACATGATAGAATGTCCACAATGTCGCCGAACCGAACGACAAAACCAAGTCGGGAAAACCGGCAGCGGCAGTCAGCGGTATCGCTGCCTGTTCGGTCACATCAAATATACGCCAGAGCGGAAACCCTGGGCGTATCCAGAAGAGATCAGGCGGAAAGCGGTCGAGCTGTATGTGGATGGCATGAGTTTGCGTCGGATTGCGCAGCATTTGGGCGTGCATCATTGCACGGTTTCGTTGTGGGTCAAAGCCCACCCCGAACAGATACCCGACCGGTCTGTTCTCGCCAGGGTCGAGAAGGTGGAAAGGGACGAGCGATTCACCTTCGTTGGGGATAAAAAACAACAAATCTTCATCATCCTGGTAGACCGGTTGACGCGCCCCTTTTTGGGCTTCC
>CAKZJX010000030.1 GCA_937120535.1 uncultured Anaerolineae bacterium | reverse complement strand
GCCCAGAATCGCAATAAACTAAGGAAAACTCTGCGCTCTCTGTGTTCTCAGCGGTTTGAATCTGCAGTCTGCGCTCAGCAGGGAGACTAGCAACAAATTTGGTGGGCAAAAATAAGACCAGAGCAACAGCCACACTCCTAGCTGTGCTCCTGTTGCAGCGCACGCATCGCAGCAGCTACAGCTAGGACGAGAATCGACTTGGGAGCCGAGTATCAGCACTAGTGCTGCCCAAGCGGCGACAGACGCAACAATTCGGCCAGGGAAGGGGAAGCCGACCTGCCATTCCCCACCTTCCCTCGTCGATTGATCCGAGCGGCTCTGGTGAGTCTGGATCGGCGCAGGGCTACGCCGATGCAGATTGTCTTTGGCTAAATTCTGGGTGAATCTGAACGCCGACGATGTTAAATCCGCTGTCCACGTACAGCACTTCGCCGGTGATGCGCTTTGACAGGTCGGAGGCCAGGAAAACGGCTGCGTTGCCTACATCTTCGATGGTGATGTTTTCGCGCATCGGGGCGATGTCGGCAAAGTATTTGTACATATCGCGGAAGCCGCTCACGCCGGCGGCGGCCAGGGTGCGGATCGGGCCGGCCGAGATGGCGTTCACCCGCACCCCTTGCGGTCCGAAATCATATGCCAGATAGCGCGTGGTGGCTTCTAAGGCGGCTTTGGCGACGCCCATTACGTTGTAGTGAGGTGCAACCTTCACCGAGCCGTAGTAGGTCATGGTGATCAACGAAGCGCCCGGGTTCAAGAGAGGCTGAAATGCCTTGGCTAGAGCTACAAACGAATATACGGAAATATCCATCGCAATGCGAAACCCCTCGCGGGTAGTGTTATAGAACAGCCCGCTCAGTTCCTCGCGCTGAGCAAAAGCAATGGAATGCACCAACACATCGATCTTGCCGAAATGAGCCGCCGCTTTTTCAGCCGCCGCTGCAATCTGATCGTCGCGGCTCACATCGCATTCTTCCACCCAATTGCATCCCAACTGCTCGGCCAAAGGCAAGATGCGTCGCTTGAGCGCCTCGCCGGCGTAGCTGATCCCCAACGTGGCCCCTTCTCGGTGAAATGCCTGAAGGATGCCCCAGGCGATCGAGCGATCGTTGGCTAGCCCGAACACAATGGCCGTTTTGCCTTCCAGTAAGCCCATGATACCTCCTAGAGAAAAGGACTGCAATTATGAGACAGGGATCAAGCGAACTGTATCGCCCAACCTCTGAAACTCAACACCCGATACCCGAAAGCGCCAAGGGATGGACTTCCAGGGTTCTGGCACACTATATAACCCCACACGCGGCCCGACCGTCACGGCCCAATCGGGGATAGTGATCCCCGCTTCTATCCACACTCCGGCGTGGGAGCTGGTCAAATCGGCGCCGTTCTCTGCCCGACCGATCGCCATGGCCCGACACACTTTCCCCGGCCCAAACGTATCCCGTCCTCCTCGGCGGGCCGCCATCGCCTCGATCCCCTCCACCGGCCAGATGGCGCGGATGAGAACTGCTGCTGGGAAGCCCTGGCGCTCGGTTACAACGTTGAGCAGCCAATGGTTGCCGTAGACGAAATACACGTAAGCGTGGCCGGGCGGGCCGTACATCACCTGGGTGCGCGGCGTTCGGCCGGCCCTGGCATGACACCCTAGGTCCTGCTCGCCGATATAGGCTTCGGTCTCAAGGATCAAGCCAGCCAAGCGCACCCCGTCCAAGAGGCGCACCAAGCGCGTCCCGAGCAACTCGCGGGCTACGGTGAGCGTCGGTCGATCGTAGAACTCGCGCGGCAAGATCATGCTAATAGCCTGACGAAGCGCGGGTCGCGTTGTAGGGTTAGGCGCAGGCCGTCTTCCAGTTTGATCGAAGGTTGAAAGCGCAGCTTGTCCTGGGCCAGCCGCAGATCGGCGCACATCCGCGCCACCCCGCCGGAGACTCGAGAGCTATACACCACATTGGCCTTGCTGCCAGTTAGCTCAAGCACCGCCCGGATCAACTCGCGCACGCTGGTTTCTACGCCCGAACCGACGTTGATCACCAGCCCGTCGATGCCGGGCGCAGTGGCGGCAGCGATCATTGCGCTGACCACATCATCTACGTATACGAAATCGCGGGTCTGGGCGCCATCGCCGTGGACCACCAACGTCCCGCCGCGCAACGCCTGACGCAAATAGTGCGGCACCACCGGCGGATGCGAAGGCGGCAGGTGTTGCCCCGGGCCATAGGCGTTAAAGATGCGCAGGCAAACCGTTTCGATTCCCCACAGGCGGCCGATGGTGCGAACATAATACTCGGCAGCCAATTTTGAGACGGCATAAGGCGATTGAGGGTTGGGGCTCATGTCTTCGCGCAGGGGTTGCTCTTTCTGGTCGCCGTAGATTGCGCCCGAAGAGGCCAGGACCACGCGCTTGACGCCCACCTCGCGCATGGCTTCCATGAGTGACACTGTGCCGCCTACATTCACCATGTTGTACTCGCGCGGGTACAGGATGGACTCCGGCACCAAAACACGCGCCGCAAGGTGATACACCACGTCCACGTCTTGCAAGAGCGTCCACAATTTGGGGCGGTCGTTGACATCGCCGCGAGTGAAGTGGACATCGGAGGAGAGCGTTTGCGGATCGCCGCTGGAAAGATCATCCAATCCCCGCACCTGATGCCCTTCGCGAACCAATTGGTTGGCAAGAGCCGAGCCGAGGAAGCCGGCAACACCAGTGATCAAAAAGTTCATGGCGAGATGACGTTGTCCAAGGTTCTAGGATGTGGAGAGGTGTCGAAACACTGCTCTCGCTGTGGCTATGATTATACCTTGGGCGTTCGCGTTTCACCTGCTGTCAACCGGCGATCGATTGGTGGGCGGCCGCCTGGACCAACACATCCACTTGATGGGCAACATAGATCAGCTTGCCTTCCTGCACCTGTTGACGGCGCAGCCCTAGCCAGCGGGCAAAGGCCGCCTGATCCAACTCCGGCTCATAGCGCAGGGAGTCCTCCACAAAATTCAGAATGGCCTGCAAAAAGAAGGCCTCGTCTTCCGGATACGCGCCGTGGCTTGGGGAGATGATCCAATCCGAGGGGCCGGCGGCTAGCATCTCCACCCCCAGGCTCAGCAGGTATCCAAGCAGGTGACGTCCACAGCGGCTATCTCCTCCGCCCGGGCGGGTATCCATAGTACGGTGATACAGGCGTTCGATCTGAGCGTCCAGGGCTGGGTCCAGCGGCGGCTCGAAGGCAGTGATCCCGTCGAAGTTCAGGGTAAACCAGGCCAGGTGGTGGGTCAGCGAGAGCAAGGGGGATAGGCTTTCGGGCAGGGGCAGCAAATCCAACACGGCATGGGCGATCAACAGGTCGGCCGGCGGTGGGGATTGGCGGATCACGTCGAAGACATCGGCTGCCAGGAAGCGAACCCAGACCTGACGCTGCGCGTCGAACAGGCGGATCTGCTCGGCGCTTCGTTCGACCCCCAAGCCGGCCCGCTCGGCCCAAGCCGGCAACCACACTCGGGCGTACTCCACGTTTTCTGGACGGGCGTCAATGGCCAGATACTCGGCCTGACGCAAGGCGTTCCAACGCAGCAGACGGGCGATCATGGTCCCAATCCCAGCACCCACCTCGATGATCCGAATCGGCCCAGCCGGCAGATGGGCGATCAGCGCCTCGTAGACCGAGCGGTTCAGGGCGCGGTCATCTACGCTCTGCTTGGCGAGGAGGTAGCGGATGAACGGATCGGTCATCGTCTTTCACCATGGGAAAGTCTGGACACAGCGTTGCAAGAAGGCCTGAATTTCGGTGACGGTCTGGTGAAAACGCGGTTGGCGCAGGTAACGGCGGCGGGCCTGTAGCGAGAGCCGAAGCAGCACCTCGCGATCGTCATCCAGGGTAGCCAGGTAGTGAGCCAGGGTTGCGCTGTCGTTGGGTGCGATCAGATAGCCGGTGTGTTCGTGTTCGATGATCTCGCCAGCCGCGCCGGCGGTGGTGCCAATCGCCGGCAGGCCAAACCCCATCCCCTCCAGGTAGACAATCCCAAACCCTTCATAGGCAGAGGGCACCACCAGCACATGACCTTGTCCCAGCAGATGGCGAAGCGCCTCCTGCTCCAACGTGCCGTGGAAGTGGACGAACGGGGAGAGGCCAAAGCGTTCCACCTGGCGTTGGATAGCACGGCTGTAGGAAGGATCAGCCGTGAGCGATCCGACCACGTCGAGCCGATAGGGCCGGCCTGCGAAGGGCCGGCTTGCCAGCGCCTGGATTAACGTGTGTACACCTTTGCGCGGGATCAGATTGCCTACGAAGATCAGTCGGAACGGGGTCCGACGAGCGCGAGCCGCAATCTCCGACTCTGGCAGGGGATCGCCGAAGCGATCGGTGGGCGGAAAAGCCACCAGATAGGGACGGCGTGAGCCTACTTCGCCGTGCACCACGCGCTGGGTGGTCAGCGAGTTAAAGATAAACCCGTCTACGCTGCGCAAGTAACTTCGTTCGAGCCAACGGTAGAAGGCATTTTGCCAGGCGGGTCGCGGCTCGGAGCAGCGCAGATGATGGACCAACGAGAGCACTGGATAGGGATGGGGCCGGCTCAGTCGATTGGCAGCGATCAGGGAGGGATGATTGAGTTCGTCTTGGATGAGCACATCAAAGTGGGGAGGCAAGCGAACGTGGAGGTTGTCGGTCAGGTGGGCTAGGTAGAAACGCCACGGTAGGCTGATGACCTCCACAGTTTCGCCCTGTCGGCGTAGTCCTTCCACCAACAGACGATCATACAGATAGCCTCCACTGACGGTGCTAAGAGAGCCGTAGATGATCAGTCCAATGCGCATTAAGAAGAGAAGAGCGGGGGCGATTAAATACTCAAATTAGGTAGTGACTCTAGCGAGCGGTGGTTTTATCGCTTCCTAGATCACTTCCTGGCTGTGTTGCCAGGGCCGCTTAGAAGCCCAAAAAGGGGCGCGTCAACCGCTCTACGAAGGTGAGGATGAAGATTTGTTTCCCCAACAAAGGTGAATCACTCGTCCCTTTCCACCTTCTCGACCCTGGCAGGAACGGACCGGTCGGATATTTGTTCGGTGTGGGCTTTGACCCACAACGAAACCGTGCGATGATGCACGCCCAAATGCTGGGCAACCCGGCGCAAGCTCATGCTATCCGCATACAGCTCGGTCGCTTTCCGCCTGACTTCTTCTGGATACGCCCAGGGTTTCGGCTCTGGCGTGTATTTGATGTTACAGAACATGCAGCGATAACGCTGGCTGCCGCTGCCGGTTTTCCCGGCTCGGTTTTGTCGTTCGGTTCGGCGACATCGTGGACACTCTATCATGTCGCAATTTTAGCACATTTTTGAGCCACTCCCTGCTGTGTTTCCCGGAAACACCATCTACGGCTAGGCCGTCGTTCCTCCAGAGGGAAACAGGGTCGCAGCTCCCAATACACAGTATACTCAAAAACGGCAGGCGCGCAAGCCGTACATTCGCATTGGCACAGGCGCAAACCCGCCCGTGTTGCAACGTGGTTTCCGGCTGCGATGGTTCGGCGGCGGCGTTCCAGGCGACCCCGTGTTGTTAACCCACGCTTTGTAATATCTTCGCAATCTCAAGCTTGACTGGTGGCAGTCGTTCTGTAATCGTCTTCCAAACCAGATGATAGTCTACGCCAAAGTACAAGTGGATTAACTTAACCCAATGTGCAAGTTTTAGTAATCAATTTTGAGAAGTGTAACATAGGGATCATACGGAATGCGCTGGCAAATCATCTGCCACAATTCTTCTTTGACCTTCCACAAATTGGCGGC
>CAKZJX010000029.1 GCA_937120535.1 uncultured Anaerolineae bacterium | reverse complement strand
CAGTGCCATCGTGCGCTCCGTTGTATCGCCTAACTGCAGACCATTCCGGTCAATGATGAGTGTCAAGTTGTCAAGTTTAAAATGAGCTGCAGCCATAGCCGCTTCCCAATTGCTTCCCTCTTGCAATTCACCATCGCCGGCAAGCACGAATGTGCGCCATGGCGCACCATCTAACTTGGCGGCAAGCGCACAACCGACCCCCACAGATAATCCATGTCCCAGTGGGCCGGTGCTGGCTTCGATTCCCGGTAGCGCGTTGCGATCAGGGTGTCCACCTAACCGGGAAAGAGGACAGATAAACGTCTCGAGCTCGGCTGCCGGAAAGAAGCCCGCCTCAGCCAAAGTAACATAAAGCGCGCCGGAACTATGTCCCTTGCTAAGAATGAAGCGATCACGCTGAGGATCGGATGGATGCTGCGAAGAGACGCGGAGAACGCCGAAATACAATGTGACGAGAATGTCTATGGCGGACAGGTCGCTGCCGATATGCCCTAATCCGGCCCGATGGACCATGATCACGTCTTGTCGCCGGATATTATTGGCATATTTTTGTAACACACAAGGGTCTTTCACCATGCTCTTATCGCCTCGACTTGATGTGCGTACATGAGCCGCTAACGCATGCGGATTCATTGCACCAGGTGACAGTATACATCACGACCATCTGACAATCGAACTACTTGGGGTCTTTTTTGCCTGCAGATATCTTGCGCTAAGGGACAACGGTTGTGGAACTTGCACCCTGTAAACCGGTATTCCTTGGTCTCGATATCTGATTCGGCTATTTTCCTCTCCCATTTCCATCTGGTTGATGGAATGGAATCCAGCAGGAGTTTGGTATATGGGTGTTGGGGCTCGCTCAAAACAGCCCGAGCTTGGCCGAATTCAACGATACAACCGCGATACATGACCGCGATGTAATCACTGATATAATAAGCGGTTGCCAAATCATGGGTAATATAGAGGAAGCTGGTACCGAAATCCCGCTTTAGTGCCAGGAATAAATTGATGACGTTCATACGCAGCGATGCATCAATCATACTCACGGGTTCATCGGCAATGATGATCTTTGGATGCGGGAGAAGGGCCCGGGCCACCGACACTCTTTGGAGTTCGCCGCCGGAGAATTGGTTGGGGTATTTACCTTTCACATCAGCGTATTTTAGCCCGACCGAAGCAAGGGCCTGCGAGATCGCGTCTATGGCCTCGCGACGAGATAACTGATTCACATATATCGCCGTTCTTTCCAGATAAGAATCTACTGTTCGATAACTGCTAAATGCCTCAAATGGATTCTGAAAAATCGGTTGAACGGTTGTCAAAAACTCACGTTTGGTCGGTTTGGTGCCCTTGCCGGCAACGAGATGATCGCACACCATGGCGCTGCCCGCGCTGGGTTCGACTAGCCGCAGCACAACCTTGGCGAGAGTTGTCTTACCACTGCCTGACTCGCCAACCAGACTGACAATCACCGGTTGATCGCTCACGACCTCTAAATTTACATCGTCCAGCGCGTTGATTTTGATCCGACGAAAAAGGCTGCCCAAAGTATACACTTTGTGCAGCTTCTCTGTTTTCAGAACAGTCCTCATCATTAATCTATCCTTATAATTCGAGCATACAAGGGACAGACGCTTCACCAGGAGGTGGGACGCCTCTTTCGACAGGCTATTACATAAATCTATCCACGAAATGACACGCCGCCATGTGCCCGGCGCAATACTCCCTGAGCTGAGGCTCTTCCATCCGACAGATTTCGCGGGCAAACGGGCAACGGTCGGCGAACCGACATCCACGGAGATCGCTCCAAAGGCTAGGAGGCCGCCCCGCTACACCTTGACGCGTCTGTGTGTCACCAATCGTTGGCAGTGATTCAATGAGAAGTCGCGTGTATGGATGAAGCGGTCGCTCGAATACGGCATTGGTATCGCCGTATTCAACCGCCTTGGCTGCATACATAATAAGCATCCTGTGAGTAATCTGATAATGAACCCCCATGTCGTGGGAAACCAAAAAGATGGTGTTCTTCATCTTCTCCTGCAAATTCATGAGCAGGAGAAGGATGCCTTTCTGCACGACCACATCAAGGGCCGTTGTTGGCTCATCAGCGAGGATAATATCGGGATGAAAGAATGTCGCCATGGCGACCATGATTCTTTGTCGCATACCACCCGAGAGCTGATGCGGGTACGCGTCGATGGCCTCGGCAGGCAAACCAAGTTCTTGCACATACTGCCGAACCCGGTCAAGAATATCGGCCTCACGTTTGCTATTGCGCCGAAAATCCACAAACTGCCGGTTGATGCGAATAACTGGATTTAGCGCGCTCATAGAGCTTTGCGGAATATAGGAGATGCGCTTGAACCAGTAGTCCCGTATATTTGTCGTAGTAACAGGTTCACCTCTTTCGGTACAAAAACCGTACTCAACGCTCCCGCTGGCAAGCGAGAGCGGAAAACCGATGTCGCCATAAATAACCTTCATCAGGGTCGTTTTTCCACAACCCGATTCACCGGCAACACCCAAAATGATACCATCAGGGACTTCGAGGTGAACACCATCAACAGCGGCAACCTGACCACGCACGGTCGTATACTTCGCCACCAGATTTTTCAATCTGATCATGAATGCCCCCGCCTGGCTGCAAACCACTCGTTGTAGCCTGTTGAAGTGAGAAAAAGACCCAAGAAAAGAAGAATGGTAGCCGCTACTGGGGCCACAATCCACGGATATTGTCCAGTTAACATTGCATTATAGTTGAGGGCCCAGAAAATGATCGAGCCAAGAGTGGGAACCGTCACCTTAGAGAGCCCGATTACGGCTAAAGCCGCTTCAGTATTGATGGCATACAAGGTCGAGTTGATGAACCCCACAACCATATACGCATAGACATAAGGGAAAACTTCCTGGGAAATAATACCAAACATGCCAGTACCGGAAAACCGGGCCATATTGATGAACTCGCGCTCCCTAATGGAGAGCGCCATGGAGCGGACGGTGCGCGCATTCCATGCCCACCCAAAGGCGACCAGGATCGCGCCAATGCTCAAGAAGGATGAACGACCTCTCACTAGGGTGCTAAGCGTAATGAGAATGGGCAATACAGGGATGGTGATGAAGCAATCCGTGACAAGCATGATGATTCGATCGACCCAACCACCGTTATAACCGGCTGTCAGACCAATGAGAGTCGAAATCACCGTAGTGCATAGACTGACTACTACTCCAAGCAAGAGCGAATTCCGTACTGCGAAGACAAGATACCAGAAGATGTCCTGACCGAGCGCATTTGTACCCAGAAGATGCTCCCTGCTTGGTCGCAGATTCTTAAAATACGTGCCTTGGGCGGTCGGATCAACCTCGGTAAAGAATGGCAAAATAATACTGCTCAGCACGAAAACCGCTAAAATGCACATACCTATTTTAAGGCGAAGATTTAGTCTCAACATAGTGTCTATTTACCTGTAGCGAATTCGCGGATCAAATAGCGGATAAAGGAGGTCAACAATGAGTGCTGCCGTGGCTACGGCCACGATTGACAACGACAAAGTGCCATAAATCAGATTGTAGTCACCATTACCAATAGCATACCGGATCAATGATCCCACGCCCGGATAGGAGAAAAGCATTTCGGTCAGAACAGCGCCGTTAAAAATCATGCCCATATGTAGCGCTAGGGCCGTTATTTGGGGAAGCATGGCGTTGCGAAAAACATAATGGAACATAATCGTAAACGAAGGTGTGCCCTTCAAACGAGCATAGGTAACAAATGGCTCCTCTTTCGTTGCGTACGCCATGGCTTTCATTCCCAACACGTTCCAGCCAAACCCAGCCAGAATCAATGCCATGCCAGGCAAAAAAGAGTTGCGGAATATCTCTCCCAACTTCCGAATTGTCAAGGCGCCAGGCATAATCGTGGTAGACAAGGGGAAAACGGGCCACACGTAAGCAAGAAGTATAATCAGCACCAGGGCCAGGATATAATACGGTATCGGATACAAAATAACGCCGATGACTTCCAAGACCGTGGTAATGCGATTGCCATGAAAGAAGCCAGCCAAAAGGCCCACGAGATTTCCGAGCGTCCACGCTAACACAGTCGTTGTTGTCAGCAATCCCAATGTCCACGGCAGTGCCGTCGCGATATACTCCGAGACGGGCTTGGGATAGCCGGCCAATGAAGGCCCAAAGTCCCAAGAAATGAGGGCACGCCGTATGAAACTGATGTACTGGGACAAGAGACTCCCCTTTAAGCCATACAATTCCCGCAGTGACTCCCGCAGTTGTTCGACATCCTCTGCACTCATCGTCTGACCTGCTTGGTAGACCATGCGCCCGATATAGCCCTCAACCGGATCGCTGGGCATGAAACGCGGCACAAAGAAAATGATAGTGATCCCTGTAAAGAGCACCATCAGGTAAACCCCGACCCGACCGGCAATGTATTTAATGAGGTTCATTTCATTCCCTATCTGCATGATGGTTGGGACGGCTCACGGAGGACCGTCCCAACCAGATATCAGCATTTTTTACCGTCTGCCAGTAGGCTTGATATTGATGATCATCTCCCTAGCAGAACTCCACCACGAATATGGAACCGCATAGAAGTTATCCTGCTTGGGGAAGCCAGTCCAGTAGTACTCATTGGTCGGAATCGTCGTTGGGATGTTCATGATGTTGATGTACGCCATGTCCTTGACGAACTCCTTCATGATCTCACGACCGATCTCACGGAAGCGCGGCGAATCAGTGGGCATGGTGTGGGCTTCGGAGACCAGAGCATGAACCCTGGAGTTGTTCCAACGCCACATGTTGCCAGAGATCGTAGTTGTATCGTCTGCGGGCTTGAGATTCGCCGCACTAATCGTTCGCCAAGAGTTCAAGTAATTCGGTGTGTAGATACAGTTAGTCCAGTTCAGCATCGTCTGCAGCAGAGCATTCGTGTTCTGAGTAGCGGTGAACTCGGCGTTGTCCACTTGTCGGACGTTCACCTGGATGCCGAATTTCTTCCAGCTATCGCCGATCGAAAAGCCGATACGCTGCATGACCTTGTTCCAGTCACTGGGGATGACGAAGTCCAGCTGCCACACGTTGCCGTCTGGCTTCAGCCATACTCCGCCACTGCCTCTCTTGAAGCCAACTGACGTCAACAGCTTCTCAGCTTCTGCAACGTCATATTTCCACCAGCCGACTCCAAAGGCTTCTGAGATGGCCAGATCACCTTGGGGTAAAACCGAATCGGGTATACCCATTTGCCGCAAACGAGCGACAAGATCGTTGGCGAAGTTGGCGTTGAAGGGTTTGTAACCATCAGGGAGAGCAAAGTCTTTGACCCAGGGTAACAGCGGCTCGAAGTAGATAGGACGGAGAATCGCCGTATCTACCATGGGGAAGGGGGATGCCATGAACTCGCCGTTCATAGCGTTGATGCCCACACTCAACAGATCAAGGGACAAGGCAAGGGCCCAACGCACTTCCGGCATGTCAAGAGGCGACTTATGCATATTCATAAGCACGCCATAGGAACAGGCATCGTTCATGTTGTGATACGGCATCTTGGGCGAGAAGGTTGTGATGTGCTGATTCTTGGCCTGAGCAGCCTTGATGCTGTCGGGGCTCATGAAGGTGTCAACATCGTACTGGTTTTGGATGAAGGCCAGTAGACGCGTCTCCTCGGGCCCGAAGTCCTTGTAGAGAACATACTTCGGTTTGGGTTCACCCATCCATCCCCAAGCCGAGCGCTGCCAATCGCTCCGCCGTTCCCATAAAGCCCAATAGCCGTTCGGATCGAAGGACTTCAAAGTATAGGGGCCAAGGGTCACGGGATAGGTGTTGCGGAAGGACAGGACATCAGCTTGCTTCTCGAAGACATGCTTTGGCACGATCGTCAGAGCCGCGCCCCAGGTATAGGTCCCCAAGACCGTATGCAGATCATAGCTTGGTCTCACGGTCTCGACTTCGAAGGTGTAGCCGTCGACCTTCTGCCAACTTTTGACATACCTGGAAATTGTTCGGGCACCAGCATTCGTGACCTTATCCTGGTATTTGAAAATGGTTTCCAAGGTATAGATGACATCATCAGCAGTAAACTCGACCCCATCACTCCAATAGATGCCCTTCTTCAGCTTGATCCGGAATTTCGTGTTCTCGCTGTTGAGCACCTCGGGCATCTCGGCGGCGAGTTCCGGATAGGAATTGCCCGTACCAGTATCGTTTTCCCAAAGATAGCCCCAGCCCAACTCGCGGAACCCACGCCATTGCGCATACACCATCAACGGATTGTGCTGATCAGGGTTGGCAGTCTGGCGGTCGAAGGTCTGGAAGATCAACGTTTCGTGGCGCGGTGTGCCTACATCCGTCATCGCGCCGGCTGCAGGAGCCGTGGTTGCAGCCGCTGTCGCTGCAGTTGGCGCTGCTGCGGCGCTTGGTGGCTGTGTAGGTGGCAGTGACGTCACTGCTGGCGCTGAGCCACAAGCCGAGATCAGCATGGACATCACCAAGATAATCGGCAGGATTAAACGCATGCGCTTGAACATCTTTGCTCCTTTCGGGTCAAGTCTGAATTAGCTTTAACGTGCCGCAATCGAATATATCCAATGTTGGGCTGGCTCTACCCGTCCAATAGCCACCTTATTCTTTGTATGAACCATCACCTCCTTTCTATCCCTTACCTGATGTAATCAGTCGCTCCCTCCTACTTGTTCCGCTCAATACGACAAGCAAGAAACTGTTTACGCGGAAACTCGACGCGCACATCGCCGCTGGCTGCATCCATAAATCGCTCCACAGTCATGTTCCAGGCATCAATGATGTCGATACGATAGGTGCCTGGCGGCAGAGAAAATTGCTGATACCTCGGCTGATGCGTTCCGTAATAGATGAGGTAATACTCGGTCCCCTGATAAGATCCCGCTCGATGGTGCGGCAGGCCTCCGGGCATGATCCAGTTGCCCGTGTTGCCGGCTCCGAAGGTGCGCAGCGGAGCCGGAAAGAGACCAGGGGCTGGGGTCGCCTCGATGATCTGTCGCAAAAACGCGATGCGCGCAGGACTGTCGCCGCTCAATGTGCCACCTTTTGACCACCACAGGCGCTGCTCGTCGTTCAGATACGTCTCTCCGTGACCCACGTAGCCGCCTGCAGCAAAGCCTAGCCAGAATCGGTGAACTAGCTCCTGAGCGGAGAGATCGCCCCAACTCATGTAGATGTCGCCTTCGTAACCACATTCATCAACGATAACGGGTTTGTTATACTGCTGCAGCCAAGTAGGCACCAACGTCAGATCGTGATGCTGGATGCTGCAATGCGTCACCCACGGCTTCCCATGATCATAGAAGCCGTGACAGTTGTGTATGGACCGCAAGTGATCATACGGATCGGCATCTTGGATGAGTTGAAAGAAATGATCCCAGTCTGCAAGCGTAAGGTGAAGCATTAAATCATATTCATTTGCCAATGACCACCAAACGTTACTAAATGCAGAAACCCGCGCAATCAAGTAGCGCAAGTAACGATCGTTGACCTCGGGAGGCATCTTATCGAAACCCCAGGCACCGAAGTCATAAGGATGGAAGAGAATGAGATCCGCTTCGATGCCAAGTTCACGCAGATCGAGGATCCGTTTTTCCAAATGCCGAAAGTATGCAGGGTTGAAACGCGTGAAATCCCAATTATGCTTTGGCGCAGGAGCACGAAGGTTGTAAAGGTTGGTCGGATCCCATTCTTGTTTTAGTTCGCCTTCAAATGGGTAGCAGGGAGGCTCGTTGAAATTGAAGGAATAACGCTTGGGAAAAACACACATGCGCATTTTATTGAAAGGAGCTTGTCGCAAAGTCCGAAGAGTCTGTTCTTCCAACTCATCACCCTGAAGGTTCCACACATAGCAAGTGGTACCGACCGGATGGTAGGGAGTACCATCTGCATAGGCAAAGTGGAACCGATCAACGACTCGTACCGGCCCATGATTGCCGGGAAGGGATGGTATACACTCAAAGTGACCGCTCTGATTATCCAGCGCACGAAGATTGCTATGCGTGACGTAGCGCCAGTCTCCTTCAATATCCGGCATAAAGCGAATCTTGTAGACGCCATCTCCATCATAGAAGCCAGCGACACGGACACTCCGATGTTGATGGGTAAAGGTGGCTTCGAGCGTGACATCGAGAAACGGATTGCCTGATGCCCAGGCTTTAAGTTCTAGCTCAAAGTAGTTCCATTTATTCACTTGAATTGTCATCGCAGCCCTCCCGACTTAAGTAGTTTTACGGTTTTCAGTCAGCAAGGATACCGACTGATCATCGCGCCTGTTAGGGGTAAAAAGCGATGCATAAATATTTATATATGAATAAATATTCATATTGAGCAAACATAATTCTATCGTACTTTGCCAGATTTGTCAAAATTCTAGCCTAGGCTTTTAAAGTTGTTTCGTTCTGTAAAAGCCAACCATTACGACGGTTTTTAATGCGGATTTGCAGCCACGCAAGAAACGGCTAATCGACACTAACTGGCGGTATAATTTTCCGCCGAGGTGAAAGCGGAATTCAATGGAGAAGCTATCTGCGTCACGATCTACCTCGCCTGACCTCGGCGATGAACCCCGCCGCGCGGCGCGTCAGTTCGGCCATGTCGCCGGCGTCGAGCAGCTTTTGATTGATCAGGCTGCTGCCCACGCCGACCGCAACCGCACCGGCGCGGATGAAGTCGGCCGTCGTGTTCAGGTCCACTCCGCCCACCGGCACGATCTGGAGTTGCGGCAGGGGCGCCAGAAGCGCCTTCACCAGCCCCGGCCCACCCACATCGGCCGGGAAGAGTTTGACGAAATCAGCGCCGGCTTCCCAGGCAGTCAACAGCTCGGTCGGCGTATAGCAGCCGGGCATGACCGGGATGTTGTAGCGTCGGCAGAGTTCGATCACGCCCAGGTTGAGCGTGGGCGCGACGATGAAACCGGCGCCGGCCAGGATCGCCGCCCGCGCGGTCTCGGCGTCGAGCACGGTGCCCGCGCCGAACAGCACGTCGTCGCCGTAGCGGCCGGTCGCCTGCTCGATCACCCGCAGCGCGCCCGGCGTGGTCATCGTCACTTCGATGGCGCGCACGCCGCCCTGCCGGATAGCATCGGCCGCGGCGATCAGCTGGTCGGAGCTCTGCGCGCGCATGATGGCGATGACGCCCGTATCTCGGATCAGTTGGAGTTTCTGGTTCTTGTTCATGGCTGCAACGGCCTCACACCCGATATAGCGGTTCGATATCGGCCAGGATCGCGTCCAGCTCGACCCGATCCTGATCGTCCAACTCCTTGCCGGGCGTGCGACAGGCCCGACACGCCAACACGCCGCGACGATAAAGTACCTCTTTGTACAGTGCCACGCCGTACAGCCGCTCATAGTTGATCAGCGGCAACACCCGGTTGAAGTGCGCTCGCGCGGCCCGCTCGTCGCCAACCTCCAGCAAATCCCACACCCCCTGGAGCAGGTCGGTCGTCTGACAGGCCGGCATATTGCCCACCGCCCCGCGCCGGTACTCGTCGAGAAGATACTGGCCCGCCTGACCGCCGAACACGCCCCGACAATGCGGCCCGGCCGCCGCGATGATCTGGCTCACCATGCGCGGGGAGGGGACGGTCTCCTCTTTGACATACTCGACGTGCGGCAACTCGCGACACATGCGGCCGATCAGCTCGGCCGACATCGGCGTGCCGACCGGACCGACGTAGTTCTGAATCATGATCGGGATGTCGAGTGCGGCCGAGAGCGCCCGATAGTACGCGTAGCAGCCCGCCGCGTCCGGATGCACCACGTGGGGCGGCATGGCCATGATGCATGCTGCGCCGATCTGCTGA
>CAKZJX010000028.1 GCA_937120535.1 uncultured Anaerolineae bacterium | reverse complement strand
GACGGACGGCTGGTTGGGATCATCACCGAATCGGACATCTTCCGCCTGGTCGCCACAACCTGGGCAGCCGAAGAGACGGAATAGCTGCTTAGCTTCAGGATGGTCTGGGAAGCGCGCGTCTCCGGAAAGAATGTGACAACCAAGAGGGTCGGTGATGAGCAGACCGTAGACCTCTTCTTTACAGCGTATCGGCGTGTGCTAAAATACGTGCAGAATCCTTCAGTCAAACGTCCTCCATCAGGGGGATCTTCGACTGTGACCGCGCAGGTACAATGGCCCATCTGGGACAGATACATCGCATAGGCGGCAGGCGCGCGCGGGGCGTTTCGATTGCGGGGATGCAGGTTATGTTGGAGTTGGGCGGCATCGGATCGGTGGTACGCCAACCCCAATCGGAAAGCGACGACAGCCATGAGTTTCATTCAGAAGGTGTTGAAATCTGTCCTGCCGCGGCGATGGGCCGAGTCGATAGAGGCCGATTCGCGCGCGTGGATGGTGCGCTGCCCGTGCGGGTTCGCGCAGTCGGTGTGGGACTGGGGCGGCATTCGCTGGAAAGCCGCTGGTCAGCCCCGAAGGTACTTGCAGTGTCCGCAGTGCGGGCAGTGGACCTGGCACACGGTGACACGCGACGCGCCAGCGCCCCCGTCTGCTCAGGAATAACGCTTCGGGCACACCAGCCTGCCGGGAAGGTGAGATTGGTCGCTGGCAGCAGGCGGATCGTTCGTAGCGCTGGAAGATTGCGCCATCCGGCCAGCCCGCGCGCCGGGGTGACCGGCCCTATCAGTGGGCGAGCTGTCTGCGGTGGGCGTAGGTTGGTCTGGCGGTGCGTTACCGGGCAGTGCCTCGCCTCAGACTACCAGCAGGTGATATAACCCAACCAGCACAGAGATGGGCGAGCGATCTGGGTGGATACGGTTCCAACCACGGCTCCTCCCAATGGGAGGAGCCTGTTTGTTTGTCTCCGCAGCGGAGGTCAACAGACAGGCGTTCGGAGGGGAAGACATATTGCCAGGGCCATTCGCGGACGGCGTGGGGTAGTTGCGTTCCAGCGCGTCGGACAGATGCACGCTGCCGTAGCTGTTGGTCAGGTTCTCTTCGTGCAGGCGCTTGACCCGCAGCAGGTGCTCCTTGAGCGGCTCGACCACGCTTTCCGGCAGCGTGGTGACCCGGTCCTCATTCCCTTCGGTGTCGCGCGCGATGATGGCGCGGCGCTCGAAGTCAATATCCTTGACGCGCAGGCGGAGTGCCTCGAGCAGGCGCAGGCCGGAGCCATGGAGGAGCCTGGCGATGAGCTGAGCGACGCCTGAGCGTTGGGCGATAACGCGGTGAACCTCGTCGTTCGTGAGGACGGCGGGCAGATGCTGCGGCTCTTTGGCGCGCAGGGCCTGGATGGGGGCGGTGAGTTCCCGGTCGAGCGCCCCGCAGGAGCGGAAACGGCGGGCGGCGAGGGCCTGGTGTTGCGTGGAGGCGGCTGCATAATCCTCGACGGCCAGGTGGGTGAGCAAGGCTTCGACCGATCGGGTGCCCATCTCTTTGGGGTGGCGCTGGTTGTGGCAGAGGATGAAGCGGCGGATCCAGTTTACCTCGGCTTCCCCGGTACGAATGGAGGAGTGTGTGCGGCGGGTGACCGCGGGCGACATCGAGCAGCTTCTGCTCAGGAGGCCTGGCGGGAGCGGTTTTGGGCAACGGATCGGTGGTCATGATGAAAAAATTCCTCTTGACATCTTCAGGAAATGCGGCTTACGATGTAATTGATGTCAGTACAGTATTGCCGACAACAATTATCCACTTTTCGCGTGTAAGAAGGAGGATCGCCTATGTCACGTCTCGAGGGCTGGGGTTTCATTTGCCTGATGGGGAGCCCGCTGTCTGTCGTGTTGTCGTTGTCGCTGCTCTCGGGCACCTGGCAGGCCGCTGGCTGCGTCGTCGGTGCGCTGCTGGGCGTGCTCGCCGGGGGTCTGTACGCGGCGTCTGTCAGCCCCCGCGATCAGGCCGAGGCCTAACCTCGCGCTGCAGCAGACCCGGCCCGCTGTGGCAGGTTGTTCATACTTGAGAGCTTACCCTCGGCGGGCCAGTTCGCTGAGCTTAGTCGTTAGGCGGGATGAGAAGGTTTTGTCCCCCCAGCTCCTTTCAAACTGGTTGAAATGGAAGAAGACGATCTTCCTGAAAGAGCGTATACCAAAGATGAACTGCAAGCATATCTCGGGCACTTAAGAAATAAGAAAGAAGTGTCAGGCAACGATTGAAGCTCTAACAGAGGAAACAGCACAACGACGGTGTATATTTGCCTGGGGCGACGTCAGTTTTGCGGAATTACTGCTTTACAATATGCGGCATGTCCAAGAAATTGCATCGCAGTTGAGTTTATTCCTCGGACAAAAAGGATTTTCCGTTCCAGACTCAGTTCCCACTGCAAGAGACAATGCCGCCTAACACCATTTGCAGCGGACAGCGGCTTCGCCGCTGAAGGGAGGCGCCGCGGGCCGGCTCAGCAAGTTTCAGGCGAAGGAGTCTGGCCTGTCCCGCCGCTGCCGCTGAAACCAACCGTTGGGCGGCATGGAAAGCCGTGAAAGGATGTCCAAACGATGAAAAGAACATCAATAAACTCGGTAACAGAATCAGTTGCAGGGGGGTGTCTATTGATCGCTGTTGGCTTGTTGTTTTTCTTTAGCGGCTCTATTCTGGGCATCTCGGGTTTCATTAACTTCCTTCCTCTCTCAATTCTTGGTTTGATTCTTGTCGTGGTGGGCATATTCATTGTTGTAGGAGGGATGAAGGGGAAAAGGGAAAAGTCGTCTAGCCATTATCAGGTTATGCCGCCTCTGGTTGATAAGAAGCGTTCTTCCAATATTGTGGACTCTCCTGCTGGTGGCTTGAGCCATCAGCAAGAATCCCGCCCCATCCATACACCCATTCCCAACCCGCCCGTCAATAATTGGGCACTAGCAAGCTTTATCCTATCGCTACTCTCCCCCTGTGGTGGAATCATAACTGGCATTCCAGCAATTATCACAGGCATCATTGCACTTCGTAACATAGGCAAAACAGAGAGGCAGACCAGAAACAAGGGGCTTGCATGGACAGGTATTGTTCTGGGGTCCATCATCTCTGCGCTAACGACATGCTTTGTGCTGGCAGCATTGTTGCCTGATATGTCTACTAGATTGGGATCTACTCGGACACCTACTCCACAGCCTGTCACCAGAGGAACATGGATCAATAACGATGAGTGGAAGATAGCAGTCACCGCAGCCTACATAGCAGATGAAGCTAGGTTAGGAAGAACTGCGGTAGGAACTTTTGTAGCTATTGCACCACGGGACCATACTTTCATTGCTGTTATTGTAGACACAATCTGCCTGGTGGATTTGGCGGACAAATGCTTAGATTCTTATGTGGCCAATAGGATGCCAATACTTCTATATACGCCGGATCGCAAAGCTATACCGATTGAACACATGGCATGTGAATCTCATGGACAAGGAGCACAGCATCGGTTCTATTTTCAAATTGAAGAGAGTGAGTTCGAGTCATATGGGCCACAATCATTTACTTTCCGTTTTGACGGTCTTCCGTTGGTACTTCTCGATTTTGTGGTTAGGTGATCAGATATATGTACCACCGCTTGCAAACAGCCACAACCGTTGAACGGTAAGGGAAATGAGAATTCACGTGTTCTGTTCGTAATGCACACAGAAACGATAACTTTTGCCGCCCAACCCGCGCTTGGTGCGACCCGTTTACCCGAAACCGCGATAAGCGGGGGATGGGTAGCAAAGGAAAGAACACCGGCAGTTC
>CAKZJX010000027.1 GCA_937120535.1 uncultured Anaerolineae bacterium | reverse complement strand
GTCAGGTCCATCGCTCACCTCGATCATCGTGATGAGCGTAGTATACATCATTTCACAGATTTGTGAGATGACTTCTAGATATTTTCTCTCTTCATGCCAAATATCTTACAACGAAGGGGCTTATTGAACAAGCCCTTGTGCTGATCATCCCCAAAGCAGTTGTAGAGGCGATGCAAAAGTCCTTAAGCATTTTGTATTCAGGGACGACGTTGCAATAATCGCTGATATCGTATCCACCACCCCAGTTTGGCGAAGGATAATAAGGCGAGAGCCAGATGGCATCGATCCCTAAATCTTGCAAGTGATCGAGTTTTTGGAGGAGGCGGTCAAAATCCCCAATTCCATCGCCGTTTCCATCGGCAAACGAGCGAGGATAAATCTGATAAAAGACAGCTGTTTGCCGCCATTTCGACGTCATACATGCTCCACATGATGTGAAGAAAGATTGTGCCCGGAAGAGAACGGTTCCCTGCTGAACAGCGGCTCAGCCGGCCCAGAACGGAGCCGCCGCCTTGTCCGCCCCTACATCGTCCAACTCAGCAAGAGCACTTCGGCCAGCAAGCGTGCATTCACGTTGTGGTTCAAGCGTTGCAGGGCCTGTTCGGTTTCCACCATCCGTCGCCGTGCAGTAGCCAGATCAAGACGGGCTGCTAGGGCAGCAATTTCAGATACGCGATCCACATTTTCCGGCGGAGTGCCGGCGCCGGCAACCTGGAGGAAGACATCGCGCCAAAAGGATAACCAGATCAGAAGCGTCTGGCGCATCAGGTCGCGCTCCCGGGCCAAGGTTTCCACGTAGGCAAACTTCTCACGGCGTGAAGCCGAGAGCAGCTGTTGCAACTCCTCCAACCGCTGCCGACGAAATTCGAGCACGCTCGGATCGTCTGCCATGCGCGAGGCAACGCCCGGCCGGCCGCCGCTCAGATGGGCGATCAGGCGCGCCCGCTCGGGCTCCACCCCGCCCTGAAGCAAGAGCCGCTCGATCTCTCCATATGGGATGGGGCGCAGGCGTAGCACCTCACAGCGTGAGACAATCGTGGGCAACAACGCTTCAACCGCATCGGCGGTGAGCAGCAGCAAGAGATGTTCCGGCGCTTCTTCAAGGGTTTTGAGCAGCGCATTGGCGGCGCTATCATTGGCTTCTTGGAAGCGCAAGAACAGAGCAATCCGGTAATCGGTCTGATAGGGTTTGAGCGAGGCCAAGCGCCGCACCTCGCGCACCTGATCCACCTTTAAGATACCGCCTTCGCGCTCGGCCTGCACCACCACCAGATCGGGGTGAGATAAAGTAGATAGGCTGCGGCAATTGCGACAATCGCCGCAGAACTCGCCGGCGGCAGGGGGCTGGGAGCAGAGCAGTGCCTGGACAAAACGTAGGGCCAGAGTGCGACGTCCCACGCCAGGAGGGCCGATGAAGAGATAGGCGTGGCGCACCGATCGGGCAGCGATGTGGCGACGAAGCATGTCCACCGCCCAGGTGTGACCGATCAGACCCCAGTTGGGCCTCATCCTTCCTCCTGTCCTTGGCGAAGGCGCACGTAGGATTCGTATCGGTGTGGATGAACAGCGCCGGCCTCGAGGGCTGCGCGCACGGCGCAGCCGGGTTCGTGGATGTGGGTACAGTCGCTGAACTGACAGTGGGCGACCAGCGGGGCGATCTCGGGGAAATAGCCGTCGATCTCCTCAGGAGTGATGTCCCACAGGGCCAGCGATTTCCAGCCCGGGGTATCGGCCACATAGCCGCCCTCGTCCAGGCGAAAGAGCTGGCGGACGACTGTGGCGTGTTGGCCCTTGTTGGCGGCGCTCAGCTCGCGCACCGCCAACCCCAGGCCGGGTTGTATGGCATTGAGCAAGGACGACTTGCCTACGCCGCTCGGGCCGGCCAAGGCGCTGATCTTGTTGGCCAACGCAGCGCGCAATTCTCCAAGGCCGGCGCCTGTGACAGCTGATGTGTAAAGGACCAGACAACCGATTTGCTCGTAGAGGCCGAAGATGCTCTTCGGATCGTCTACCAAGTCGATCTTGTTGGCGACAATGATGGCTGGGATGTGTTGCTTCTTGGCGATCACCAAATAGCGGTCCAACATGCGCAGGCGTGGTTCGGGGCGTGCACAGGCGAAAACGAACACCGCCTGATCGGGGTTGGCCAGCAAGATCTGCTGATACATCCCCTGGGGGCGTGGATCTAAGCGCACGATGGCCCGTTGACGGGGTTCGATCGTTTCGATCACCCCACTTCCGTCGGGCAAGCGCCGCACATGAACCCGATCGCCGATCGCCGCCAGATCGCCCAGCCGAGGGCCGCGCTTCAGCCGGCCGCGCAAGCGACAGACGATCGGTCCCTGTTCGGTCTCCACTGTGAAAAAGCCAGATTGGGAGCGAACGATCAAACCAGGCAGCAGTCCGTCACTGGCGGGCATGAGGCGCCTCTCAACGCTTAGGGTTCGGGGGTTGGGATGCCGCCCAAAGGCGTGGGAGTACGGGTGACGCCAAAGCTGGACTCAAACCAATACAACGCCTGAGGTTGGCCGAAGTAGTAGGCTTCGAGAACGCGACGGAAGATCGGCGCTGCGTAGTCGGACCCCTCGCCGGCATACTCCACCACCACCGCCACGGCAATATCGGGCTTGTTGCGATAGTTGCCAAAGGTGTATCCGGCGAACCACGCATGAGGCGAGCCAGGGATGTTGGACTCGGCTGTGCCGGTCTTGCCGGCAGCCGGGAAGGGCGCGCTCCCGATGCGGAAGTTGGCAGTGCCGCGCCGATTGCGAATCACCTCCACCATCGCTTCCTGAAGGGCTTGAAGGCGGTCTGGACGAATGGGAAGGGCGCCGACGATCTCCGGCGTGAAGGATTCGATCACCTGCCCATCAGCGGCGACTACCTTCTCGATCAGTTTAGGGCGATAGAGCAAACTGCCGTTGCCAATGGCCGCCATGAAGCGCGCCACCTGAAGCGGTGTGACCAATACATCGCCTTGGCCGATGGCCTGATTGGTGGCTTCCAATTCGCTGGTCGGCTCGAGGATCTGTCCCGGCTCCTCGTCCACCCCGTCTAAGCCGGTGAGCGATCCTAAACCAAAGGCGCGAGCCATGCGAGCAATGTCGCCGCTGCGCTGGTTGCGATACAAATCCAGGCCGATGTGCCAGAAGTAGGGGTTGCACGAGCGCATCAGGCCTTCTTTGAGAGTGAGCAAGCCCGACGGACGGCTATCGCTGGTGTTGCATTCCTCGCCAGCGCTTAGCCGACGCTGACAGCGTTCCCAAGTCCAGTCGTAGAGGATGCGGTCGGTGAGCTCGGTGAATTGATATTGGCAATCGTATTCAGTTTCTGGCAGATACAGGCCGCTTTCCAAGGCGGCGGCAAAGGTGATTACCTTGAAGACCGATCCCAACGGGTATTGGCCTTGGGTAGCGCGGTTATACATCGGCCGTCGAGGGTCATTAAACAATTGAGGCAGTAACTCGGCGTGATTGCGATTTAGAGGATTGAACAGGTTCGGATCAAAGCCAGGCGAGGAGGCCAAAGCCAAAATGCGGCCTGTATCGCGCTCAAGGACGACTACCGCCCCGCTGAAGCCGGCTAGGGCTTGCTGGGCATAGAATTGCAGGTTCTTATCCAGGGTGAGGTACACGTCTCCAGCCGGCCTGGACTCCTTCTGGGCCAAGGTGGTCACCACCTGACCTTGGGGGTTGATCACATACAACGCGCCACCGTGTTCGCCGGCCAACACCGGTTCGCGCGCTCGCTCTATGCCGGCCCATCCCACACGTTCATTGCCACAATAGCCCTTTCGCTTGTAAACATCAAACATCTCTGGGGAGATGCTCAGAGTATAGCCAACTGTTTGAGAGGCGATGCCACTGTTGTGATAGTAGCGCGAGGTGTAGGGGCTAATCACCAAGCCGCTGAAGCCGCGGCTCAACAGACGCTGGCCCTCTTGGCGTGAGGTGGTGCCCACGGGGATGTACCAACCGGGTCCAGAAGCCAGCACTCGGTTCGCCAGGGTTTGCGAGTCGATCCCCGTGAGGCGCGAGAGTTCAAGCGTGAGATCAAACAATCGGTCCAGGTTAACGTTGGCCGTGTCAATCCCCAGGGCGATCGCTTCGGCCGTGCTGACCAGCGGTTGGCCAAAGCGATCGTAAATGTTGCCGCGGGACGGAGCTTGACAATCTCGGGCCAGGCGGTTGCCGCCGGCCAACTCTGGCAGGATCAACCCATCATTCCATTCGATGCGCCATTGACCCTGTTCATTGACCAAGGAGGCTACCATCTGGCGCGTGATCTCGCCAGCCAGCGTCGTGCGATAGGTGACGCGAAACGGCACCTGGACCATCGAAGTCCCCAGGGCCGGCTGCCCGATTTCAAAGTGTACTTCATAGGCGCTCAACTCGTTGAGCGTTTCACGATACCGCCTGGCAAACTCCTCTGAGGAAATGGCCTGTTGAGAAGCGCTCGAAAGCAAAGCATACATGGCCGAATAATCGTCTCTCGAGAGCGCTTCGAGAAACGCTGCCATCACCGGTTCTGCTTGCGGCATAGAAGTCACCCGCACCACCGGCGTAGGAAGGGTCGTCGGCAAAGGGGGCTGCACACCTCCCCCTTCCCCTGCCGAACATCCGGCCAAGACGATCAACAACACGATCCAACCTATCCGTAACAGACCTTTCATAAGTTCCCTTTTATCAAAACGTCACTCAAGGCAGCGCCAACAGCGCCTGCAACAATACAGGACTAATCTGCCAAGGGAAACCAAGGGAAGATTCACGGTCGGGGCGCTTGAGCCAGAATCTGCCGATAAACCGGACATTCATATTCCAAGAACGACTGACAAGCCGAAGGCACATCGGCAGGTGGCACAATGCCCATCGCCAGCAGCAAGCGCGTGAGATAACAAAGCGGTAGGCCCATCACGCCAGCATAACAGCCAGACAGCCTCGCTACGGGACGAAACCCGGCGTGCTGAATGGCATACGCGCCGGCCTTATCCAGCGGATCGCCGCTAGCCACATAGGCCTCGATCTCCTCATCGCTATACCAACGCATCGAGACATCAGTGACACATACATCAGATACCAAACGATCCTCCTCGACGCGCAGCACGGCAATGCCGGTGTACACCTGATGAACGCGGCCCCGCAACCGACGAAGCATGCGATTCGCCTCCGACCGATCGGCGGGTTTGCCCAAAAGGACCTGTCCATCCACGACGGTAGTGTCAGCCGCCACAATTACCGATTGGCCATCGGCCTGAGAGCGTGCCGCTCGGGCCTTGGTCTCGGCCAAGCGCAGCACATAGACATCGGGGATCTCCTCTTCGCCCGAGCGAGGTGTTTCGTCCACGTTGGCGGACAAGGTCTCGAACGGCATCCCGATCAGGGAGAGCAACTGCCGTCGGCGTAGAGAAGCAGAGGCGAGGAGCAAGATCGGTCTCACGAGGGGAAATTCTAACACAATCAGACGATGCGCAACGTCCCCTCCTGAGTATGCGGTAAAATGGCTCACATGACCGAATGGTTGCCTGCAACCCCCGAGAACATCCTCCGCGCGGCCGAGGTCCTGCGCAAGGGCGGTCTCGTGGCCTTCCCCACCGAGACGGTCTATGGCCTAGGCGCCAACGCATTGGACATCCACGCGGTTGGCCGGATTTTCACCGCCAAAGAGCGACCTGCTGAGGATCCACTGATCATCCACCTGAGTCGCCGGTCCAACCTGAAGCAAGTGGCTCAGTCCATCCCTGCCTTGGCGCAAACCTTGGCCGAACGCTTCTGGCCAGGACCACTCACCCTGATCCTGCCGAAGCAGCCGGCCGTGCCCGATCTGGTCACCGCCGGCCTGAACACGGTCGCTGTGCGGGTGCCGGCCCATCCCATCGCCCTAGCCTTGATCGAGGCGGCCGACGTGCCTGTGGCCGCGCCCTCAGCCAATCGCTTTGGCCACACCAGCCCGACGACAGCCCAACACGTCTGGCACGATCTACAGGCTCGCATCGATATACTGTTAGACGGCGGGCCAACACCGATCGGTGTAGAGTCTACAGTGCTAGATGTGTCGAGCGATCCGCCGTGCATCTTGCGCCCTGGCGGGGTAACGCGTGAGCAACTCCAGGCCGTGATCGGACCAGTAGCCATCTGGAACCGGCAAACACCGCCCTCCGGTGGCTTGCCTTCACCGGGCTTGTTGGAGCGCCACTACGCCCCACGCGCCAACGTGATCTTCTTCCTAGGGAGCGGGGAGCCCCAGGTGCAGCTTGCCCTAATGGAATATCTGAACGCCTTACTGGCCGAAGGAAAACGGGTGGGAGCTTTGGCCCTGGATCGTGAGGCCGAACCACTAGAACGACAAGGCGCGCTGGTCTTTCGGCTCGGCCCCGACGTGGAGAGCGCCGCCCGTCACATCTATGCCGGCCTCCGCTGGCTGGATTCACAACAGGTGGAGATCGTCCTGTGTCGCGATCTAGGCGAAGACGGCTTAGGATTGGCCATTCGCGACCGCCTGCAGCGGGCGGCGGTTCGAGTGATTCGAGTTTAGAACGTCTTCCAGCGACGAACCACGCCTCGCCACAGCGCCATCCCCAGCGCAGAAGTAGCGCCGAGAACCAAGCCAAACAGCGGTTGTACAGCGGCGTTGAGCCATAAGCCACGCAGGATGACCGCCAACTGAGCGGCGAAAAAGGCCGCCAGCGCAGCGCGCCACACGCCAGCCTCGACGCGCAAATACTCAGCGCGGAACAAGCCCAAAGCCGGCGCCAGCAAAAACCATCCCACCGTCAGAGGAAAGAACGTGGCCAACATGCGCGGCAACGCGCCCAACGCCAAGCGGTCATGAGAAGCAAAGCCCAGGATCGTCAACAGAGCAAGCATGAACAGATCGCCAAAAAGAAGAGTTGCCATAGGATCAGAATTCTTCCTCGCGCAAGGCCGGGAAAAGCAGCACCTCGCGAATATTATGCTTATCGGTGAAGAGCATCACCAAACGATCGATGCCCATGCCAAACCCTCCGTTGGGCGGCATGCCATAACACATCGCCCGCAAGTAATCCTCGTCCATCGGATGGCGCTCGGCATCGTCGGAAGCATAATCGCGTCCCATCTCGAGGAAGCGGGCCTCTTGGTCCAACGGATCGTTTAGCTCGGTAAACGCATTTCCTACTTCAAAGCCAGCCATATAGACCTCGAAACGCTCCACCGTCAGCGGATCGCCGGGCTTGGATTTCGCCAATGGAGAAATATCACGCGGATAATCATAAAGAAAAGTGGGCTGAATCAGGGTGGGCTCCAAAAATTCGGAGAGCATCCAGTCGATCAATTTACCGCGCGTCACGCCCACAGGCGGTTGATACCCCTTGGCCCGCAGGGCAGCCAACAGCGAGTCTGCGGTCGGGTGAGCGTAAATATCCACCTCGGTGATGTCTAGCAATCCCTGGCGCATCTCCAGACGTCGCCACGGTGGCTGAAGATCCAGCTCGTGCTCCCCATATCGGATGCGAGTGGTACCAAGTACACGTTGTGCTACCGTGGAGATCATCTCTTCCACCAACGTCATCACCTGCAAGTAATCGGCATAGGCCCAGTAGAATTCCAACTGGGTGAATTCGGGATTATGCTTGTAAGACACCCCTTCGTTACGAAAGTCGCGGCCGATTTCATAGACCTTTTCCAAGTTTCCTACCAACAACCGCTTGAGATACAACTCGAAGGAAATGCGCAGATACATGGTCTGCTCAAGTTCGTTGTGATAGGTAATGAAGGGGCGAGCTGCGGCACCGCCGTAGATGGGTTGCAAGATTGGAGTTTCCACCTCCAAGAAGCCGCGCTCATCTAGGAACTCTCGCAAGGCCCGGAGGATAGCCGCTCGCTTGCGAAACACCTCCCGCACTTCTGGATTGACTGCCAAATCGGCATAGCGCTGGCGAGCGCGCAGCTCAGGGTCTTCCAGCGCTGCGTGGCGGATCACCGTACCATCGGGCAACTGCTCGTCTTTAGCGGCCGGCAAGGGACTAATCGCCTTGGCGAGCATCTTAAAATCGTGGACAAGCAGGGTGACTTCGCCGGTTTTGGTACGCATCAGCGTTCCAGAAGCCTGGAGGAAATCCCCCAAGTCGAACATGCGGTTGAAGAACTCTAACTTCTCCGGGCCGATCTCGTTCACCCGAAAGAGCAGCTGGATGCGGCCATCACCGTCCTCGATGTGGGCAAAGCAGAGTTTCCCCATGGGCCGTGTGGCCCGCAGGCGGCCGGCTAATGTGGCCTGCACCGAGCGTCCCTGCTGCTCGGCCGCCATAAATTCGGCAATGGCCTGCGCGCTGGTATGGGTACGCTCAGCGCGGTTCGGATAGGGTTCAATCCCTTGGGCACGCAAAACACGGAGTTTTTCTAGGCGAATTTTTTCTAGAGAGGAATATTCAGGCATAGCGTTCACCGTCTCCTACGGACTTGACCCTTCCTGGTCCTCCTCGCCCACCAACCGGTATGGATCAGGAACCAATGTGTAGAAAAAGCCCCGCGCAGATGCATCGCGCAGGGCTGTGGACGTTTCATTTCCAAGCCCCTATTTCACCTTGAGGATCTTGACCTTAAAGTGACCACCGGGCGCATCCACTTCCACTATATCGCCAGCCTTGTGCCCCAAAATAGCCTTGCCGATCGGCGACTCATTGGAAATGCGACCCTGGCGCGGGTTAGCTTCCACAGCGCCTACGATTTTATAAGTCTCAGGAGGGTTGCCTTCCTCTTGAATGGTGACGGTGGAGCCAATTTGAATGATGCCCTCTTTATTCATAACGTTCTCTTCGATAATCCTAGCCGTCGCCAGCAAGATCTCTAACTCCTGAATACGTCCCTCAACGAAGGCCTGTTCGTTTTTGGCCGCCTCATATTCGGCGTTTTCGATCAGCTCACCGCCTTCTAGGGCCTCATGAAGCCGCTGAGCAACCTCCTGGCGCTTCACCGTGCGCAGATACTCCAATTCCTGTTGCAATCTTTGATAGCCTTCTCTAGTCAAGAACGTAACTGGCATATTCTTTCCCAAACATATAGAAATTTGCATCTCTTGCGAGATGCACTGCGTTTCCCTGAATGGGAAATGGAGTAAGAATAATATATCACGTTTTTGGACGGATTTCAAGATGGGCGGAGGGTGTTCTATAAATCAGCTAGGCTCGAGTACACTTGCAGTATAGCAAAAGGAAAACGCTCTCCCAAACCCTACCGATCGCACAGCGGTTTGGAAGACCTCCACCAACTGGCCCAAGCCTTTGTCCAGCAGCATCCGCAGCCCCAAACGGGACGCGGACGCCCTCCGCGCTATGACGAAGCGCCGGTCCTGGCCTTGTGGCTTTTCCGACCACTCTACCGCTCGTCCGATCGTCGCCTGCGCGCGCTGGCGGGAGCGCTGGGGCATCCTGTTCCAGAGATTTCCACCCGGCACGATCAGATCGCTCGCCTGCCCGCACAGCGCTTTGCGGACTTCCACCGCTGGTCAGCGGTTCGGCGCCTGAGGAAGGCCACATGGAACTCACAGGATTTGGGTTTGCCGCACCCGCTCACCCAAGCATGACGACCAGGCAGTCAAGGATGGACACGCAGGGATGGGCCTGGATAGATGAGCGGGGAGGGAAAGCCGTGATGCAGGTGCAAGGGAGCCTGAATCGGGAGGCGCGTCACCTAGTGCGCCGGCGGATCCAGTTCGACCATTTCTTTTTGCCCTTCGAACAGGTGCTCGGCCTCGGTGCCGGGCAGCGGTTTGGGCAGTCGCATGGCTCGGACCACCAAGTCAGTCAAGGCGGTGATGTGGACGTTGAGGCCGTAGCGCTCGTTGAGGTCGCCGATCTGCAGGCGACAGTTCTCGCAGGCGGCCACCACCAAGCGGGCGCCGGTCTTTTGGATCTGTTCGGCCTTGGGCCGGCCTGCCTGGATACGGCGTTCAGTGTACTCAGCCAAGGCCACCAAACCGCCACCTCCCCCACAGCACAGGGCTTCAGCTTTGTTGGGGGTCATCTCGCGGAAGTCTTTGACGATGTGTTTGAGCACAAAGCGCGGTTCTTCGATCAGGCCGCTGTTGCGGGCTAGGTTGCAGGAGTCGTGATAGGTCACGGGCTCGGTGATGAAGTTTGGATCGACCTGGATACGACCCTCGCGCAGATAGTCAGCCAGCACTTCGATCATCGAGCGTACTTTGAAGTGAAATTGGCCGGGGAACCAGTTGGGTACGTCCCAACGGTAGGAGGCGTAGGCGTGGCCGCACTCGGCAATGACGATCTCTTGCACGCCCAAGCGGTTGGCCTCATCCACGATCCGTTTGGCAACTTGCTTGGCCCGGTTGACATCGCCCAGGAAGACGCCGTAGTTGGCCGCTTCAAAGATGGAGAGAGTCCAGTCTTCCTTGGCGGCGTTGAACACGATGGCCGGCGGCAGGATCGTATGCACACCCGCCAGGGGAACGTAGAGGACTCTGGCGCCTTGTTTCTCCACCGGGATGGTGGCGTTGGGATCGCCGGTGATGTTGCGCAGTTGTTCTTCGATCTCGCGAATCTGTTCGAGGAAGAGTTCTTTGAAGAAGGAGGGGTCGGCGCCTTTCTCGATAGCGGCGTCGGCCAGCATGACAAGGATCTCGGGGGCGGTGCCGGCGGCGGTCGTCATGGCGCGCACGGCGCGCATCAGGAGCGGCGTATCCACACCCAACGGACAGTTGATGGTGCAGCGCCGGCACAGGGTGCATTGGCTAAAGGCAATTTCGGTCAGGTGGAGCAGCGTCTTCTCATCCAGCTTCTTGGCGCCGGTCCAGAAGGGGAACAAGCGGCTCAGAAAGTCGCGCTCATAGCGATAGACGCTGCGCAGTTGCTCGGCACGGAAGGCCGGGATATGTTCTACGCTCGGTTGGGCGCGGTAGTAGTGACAGGCTTCAGCACACAACCCACAGCGGGCGCAGGCTTCTAGGGCCGTCTCAAGCGGCTGGTTGAGTTGTGCTTCCAAGGTGTTTAGGGCCAGTTCAACTTGTGCCGTCATGGATCACCTCGCTACTGTGTGGTTTTCGGATGGGGAAATACGCCGCGCCGACCGAAGAATCGGCCGAAGAAGATGCGCGAGAAGAAGAAGTACAGGCAATGGCGGATCTTGCCCAGGGGAATGTAGGCGAGCGTGACCGCCGAGAGCAGGTAGTAGGCGGGCAGCCAGCCCGGTCCGTGGAGGGCGATCGCCGAGAGCGCCAACCAGGCCGAGACTAGCCAGACAGCGAAATGGTCGTCGGGCAAGCTCAGGCCGCGCAGATTGTGCTCCACTAGGCGCAGCACGCCTCCCGCCGCGCCGAGAATCGCTCCCAGGGCGATTACCCCGCTCAGCGTCCAGGAGAGCAGGGCCGGCAAGGCTCCCCAAAAGGGGGAGAGCAGGAAGGCTCCGAGCGCAGCGAAGATGCCCAGGTGAAAGCCAATGCCGCGCAGGTAGGCGATCCCATGCAGGCGTGTTGACTCTTTGGCCCAGGGCATCATGCCGGCGGTGAAGGCATATACGATCCCATGGGTGGGATTGCCCTTGAGGGGAGAGCGATCGGGCGGTAACGGCCGCCGCCGCGTCTCTGCGTAACGCAAGTAGAGGCCGTAGAGGCCAGCCAGAAATCCGAGCAGGGCGATAAGTTGGAAGATGAGCATGGCATTTCCTCCAGCAATAAAATCCACAGGCAGGCAGAACGCTCATTGCTAGCAGCCTGCCTGTGGGAAAGGATCATTTCAGTCGCTTGACCACAAAGCGGAAGGTCTTGTCGTCGCGCTTTTCCAGGGTAACCAGTTCATTGCCGGTCGAGCGCGTCCAGGCCGGAATGTCTGCCATCACCCCAGGATCGGTGGCGACAGCTTCGACCAGCTCGCCGATTTCAACCTGTTTGATCGTCTGGGCCAGTTTGACCACGGGCAGGGGACAGAGCAGTCCTTTGAAATCGAGGGAGAGTTTCACTTCCATGGTTTGGTTCCTTTCTTGAGCTTAGATAAAGTACTGAATGCTAGATTCACGGGCATGCTCGAGCATCGTCGCCACACCAACCGGCTCGGTGCATTCTGGGATCAGGTCGCTACGATCAATCTCCATAACATCCATGGACATTTGGCAAGGCATCAATTTCACCCCCAGGTCAATCGCCAGTCGGCGTAGTTCGGGCAAGGGGGTGACGCCTTTTTGTTTCATCATCAGTTTGAACATCCAGCGTCCCAGGCCGCCCATGTTCAGGCGTGAGGGGCCAATGGCGTTCAGACCGCCGCGATTCATCAGACCCAACATCCGACCGAACAATCCTTTTCCGGTCAAGATGCCGTCTTTCTGGATCGCTTTCAGCCCCCAGAAGGTGAAGAACATTACTACCTCCATGCCGGCCGCAGCTGCGCCGGTGGCGATGATGAACGATGCCATGACCTTGTCGAGGTCGCCGCTTAGCACCACCAGGGTAAGTTTGTCTTTCTTTTCCGTCATTTCCGGCTCCTAATTAGAAGGGTTTGAGGGCAGGATGCGCCTCATGCAAAGGCTTCAACCAGTTCTGCGCGCTTGGCCAATAGGTCACGCATGACGGCTCGCAAGAGATCCAACGCTTCGATCAACCGTCGATCGGATAAGGAGTAGATGATCAGGGGGCCGCGTCGTTCGCCGATCACCATTCCTCGTTCGCGCAGGATCTTCAAATGGCGTGAGACCAACGGTTGGGGCATCCCCAATTCAGTGCACAGTTCAGTCACGTTGCGCGGGCTTTGTGCCAGGGCGTAGAGGATCATGATGCGATTGGGGTCGGCCAGGCCGGCACAGATCTCCGCATGAAGTTGGTTAATTTCTGCATCTAAGGTCTTGTTCATAAGGATGCCTCCTTAGTTATGCAAATATCCGCATATTTCTCTAGACATAATATCCGAAGCATCGGCCAAGGCATAGTGAAGTTTTTCACCAGAAGTGCGAGTCGAACATCATATTTTATTTTGCGAAAAATACCACAATTGATGGGACATTTGCTTATGTGGGCCTGAAGGCAGGGATGCGCGGCCGGCGAAGTTCTGCTCGCAAGTAGTCGCTGAGCAGGTCGTGCTTGGTTTGGTACGGTGTCTTGCCGAATTCCTTGGCCTTGACTTTGAGTGCGAGCCAGGCATGGTAACCACAAGCCATGTGGTTGCGTTGCGAACGTCCCTTGCGACAGCGGCATGTTTCCATTCCGGTCAACTGCTTGAGGCCACGATGCAGTTCTTCGACTTGCCAACGCACGTCGCTCGCTGCTTGAGCGGCCTGCGCCGTCAAGGTCTCATCCGGGCAATGGGTAATCACCCAGTCCATGTTGCCGTCTGTAGCAACCACCTTGAAAGGCGCTTTTTTCC
>CAKZJX010000026.1 GCA_937120535.1 uncultured Anaerolineae bacterium | reverse complement strand
AACCAGATATCGTTGAGCGCATAGCGGAACGGAATCTGGTTTTTCACGGCTTGTTGCAAGAGGTCGCGGTACATTGCATTCTTGGTTTTCTCGGCGCGGCGCTTTTCCTTCCCGTCCTTCGGGTCGGTGTAGCGTTTGGTTTTGCGAACCAGTTCAAACCCAACGGGCAACGACACTCCCCGGCTGTGATATAAGCAGGTGACAAAGTGGATGCCCTTGACCGTTCGTTGCTGAGAATGATCATAGTGCCAGCAAACAATATCGTTTTCATCGGTGTATGGTTTCTCGGCAATGCTGTCATCCACAATGATGACACCATCGTCACTCTCAATCTGGCGCACGTGCGGCTTGGCAACCCGCCATAAATCCGCAGAGGTCCGCTCAGGGCCTGCCAGCAACCGTTGCACTTGATCATGGCTGATTTCGCCATCCAACAGTGCAGACAGCCCGGTCGCCGTGGTTTGCCCGAAGGCGCTTATCAGATAATCGCTGTACAGGTCAAAGAGTTTGCCGTTTTTCATGCACCAAGTTTACTCCAACTGCGTAAGGTGAGTTATAATAATAGTGCACGGGCCAAGCCCGACTTGGGGATGACAGGTTTCGACGGAGGAGGCTGGTCCCGGAATGCGAGCCGAGAGGCGCCGAACTCGTAAAATCAGCGCAAACAAAAAGTGCCAACCGCACTTCCTACGCTGCATTGCCGCTTGCTGCCTAAAGCGAGCGCATGAGCAGCTGGCCTTCTGAGTAAGGCCGCGTCCGCTGGCCCCGAGCTCCGCCAGGGACCGGTTGGGCGTGACAAAGGCGGAGTGCCGCACGGGACGCCGCTAAACGTGCGTAAGACCCAACGGCTAGCAACAGGACTCTCTTGCCAATTGGAGAGCTTGTTGTGAGCAGCAACAATTGGCTACGCTCGTAGATTTCCGAGGGTCGAATCCTTCGGACCCGGGTTCGATTCCCGGCATCTCCACCTGCTCGCTGGGTATCGCAGTCTTACCTTGCTTGGAGCGTTTGGAGAGGTCTTTGACCAGGACAGCCTGCATGGTGGCCGAGATAAGGGGGGAAGTTGCTCCGATAATCTTGTCGGCTTGATCTCGACGATCTATAAAAAGGAGAAACATGAAACCGCTCACACCTTTTTTCTTTGTTCTTTCACTCGCCTTGGGGATCGGGCTGGCGTGTAACCTGTTTCCGGTGACTGTCAGTGCGCCTACTTTGGAACCTTCCCCTATGTCCCCTACTTCCCCCTCTCGTGCGCCCACGGCTGTTGAGCCGAGCAAAGTGGTGACCACGCTGGATCAGCTGCGAAATGCGGTGGTGCAGATCGAAGCGGTAGGGACCTTTGTCGATCCGGAGTATGGTCTGGTGGTGAACGCTGCCGGCCGTGGCTCCGGATTTTTGATCGATCCGGCAGGGATAGCCGTCACTAACAATCATGTGGTCACCGGTGCGGCTACCTTGAAGGTATTTCTGAACGGTCAGGAATACAGCGCCAAGGTGCTCGGTGCTTCGGAGTGCGCTGACCTGGCGGTGATCCAGATCGATGGGAGCGACTTCAACTATTTGGAATGGTACAACGAGGAACCGCGAACCGGGTTGGAGGTGTACGCCGCTGGTTTCCCGCTTGGCGAGCCGGAATTCACGCTCACCAAGGGGATCATCTCGAAAGAAAAGGCCGCCGGTCAAACTTTCTGGGCTTCTTTGGACCACGTGCTCGGTCACGATGCTACCATCAATCCAGGCAATTCGGGCGGCCCGCTGGTGACTGCCGGTGCGAAGATAGTCGGAGTCAACTATAGAGGACGTCCCGATTACAACCAGTACTTTGCGATCGATGCTCAGACCGCTCAGAGATTCCTGGCCGACCTACGTCAGGGAAAAGATGTATTGAGCATTGGCATCAATGGAATGGCGGTCTCTTCGCCAGAAGGGGATCTCTCTGGCATCTGGGTGATGTCGGTCAAGTCGGGCAGCCCGGCCGATCGGGCCGGGGTTCAAGCCGGCGATCTGCTCTACCAAATGGAAGGGCTGGTATTGGCCACCGATGGGACCATGAAGGATTACTGTGATATTTTGCGCTCCCGCAATCCGACTGACACCATGTCGTTGAGGGTGATCCGCTTTGCAACCAACGAAATCTTGGAGGGGCAACTGAACGGTCGCCCTTTGGCGGTTGTTGAGACGTTTGGTTCGACGGGCAGTAGCACAGGGGAAGGCGCTGGAACCGCCGGCGGCGAGCAAGGTCCTTACTTCACCCAGGAGTTCGATCGCGACCCGCAATGGACGTTTAATGTGATCAAGGGCATGAGCAGTTCTAATCCCAATAAAGCCAAGTATAGTTTCAACAATGGACGCATGGTGTTCGATATCACCGATCGCCATTTGTATGCGTACTACTTCTACAAAGGGTTTCGCTATGAGGATGTTCGGTTAGACTTGCTCGTTGAGAACCGTGGGGTCAACACTCAGCAGGTAAGCCTTATCTGCCACGCTAATGAAGAGAGCTGGTATGAATGGGCGGTACAGAGTGATGGACTGTGGTACCTGTTCTTTTATGAGAACGGGCGCTATCAGCGGATCGCAAACGGTGGTTCTAGAGCCATCAAGATGGGTAAAGACACCAATCAATACACGTTCATCTGCAAAGGCAATGTGCTCTCCTTTTTCATCAACGGGGTTGAACCCAAAGGTAGCCCGGTTGTTGAGCGTAGGTTCGCCCTTCGCCAGGGCTTCGTGGGGTTTGCCATTTCCTCGCTGAATGTCACGCCGGTGAAGATCGAAGTCGATTGGTTGCAAATTAGCCAGCCCTAGAGCTACGTTTCTTCAGCCTTTCGTTGCAGTGCGTCACCGCCTCGTGGGGTGACGCACGGTTGTTTTGGCCTTTTGTAAAAATCCAACACTACGTTAACAGAATTCTTGTATACAGGGAGTAGAGTTAGGGAGCACATTGAGACCCTATCCGATGACAAAAACAATATCCGGTTTGGGAGAGGAGTGTCTGTATGGGAAAGATCATTGGAATTGACCTTGGAACGACTAACTCGGTTGTGGCGGTGATGGAGGGCGGGCAAGCGACCGTTATCCCCACGGCAGAGGGTGGCCGGTTGTGCCCCTCGGTGGTTGCGTTTAACAAGAACGGAGAGCGCCTGGTCGGCCAGACGGCAAAGCGACAGGCGATCATTAACTCCGAAAACACCGTCTATTCTATCAAGCGTTTTATCGGTCGTCGCTATGATGAGACGGAAGTAGAACGCAAAATGGTGCCTTATCAGGTGCTGCGCGGGCCGGCCGACGATGTGCGGGTGCGCATCCCGGTGATGAATCGGGAGTATAGTCCGCAGGAGATCTCGGCCATGATCTTAGCCAAGTTGAAGGCCGATGCGGAAGCCTATCTTGGTCAGCCCGTCACCCAGGCGGTGATTACCGTCCCAGCCTACTTCAACGATAGCCAGCGGCAAGCGACCAAGGATGCCGGCAAGATTGCCGGCCTAGAAGTGCTGCGCATCATCAATGAACCGACAGCCGCCGCACTGGCCTATGGTCTGGACAAGAAGAAAAACGAGACCATCCTGGTCTTTGACTTGGGTGGTGGCACCTTCGATGTCTCAATTTTGGAAGTCGGCGATGGCGTGATTGAGGTCAAAGCCACCAGTGGAGATACTCACCTAGGCGGCGATGACTGGGATCAGCGAATCGTCAACTGGGCGGCCGAGGAGTTCAAGAAAGAGTATGGCATTGATTTGCGCAACGACCGTCAGGCCTTGCAACGCCTGCGCGAGGCGGCCGAAAAAGCGAAGATCGAGCTCTCGTCCGTCCTAGAGACCGAGATCAACCTGCCATATATCACGGCCGATGTCAACGGGCCGAAGCACCTCCAGCTGCGCCTAACCCGCGCCAAGTTCGAGCAGATGACCGAGCACTTGCTGGAGCGTTGTCGCACGCCATTTGAGAACGCACTGCGCGATGCCGGCCTGACCCCCGATGATCTAGATGAAGTGGTGTTGGTGGGAGGAGCCACCCGCATGCCCATGGTTCAGGAGCTGGTTCGCCGTCTGACCAACGGCAAGGAGCCCAACAAGGGCGTCAACCCCGATGAGGTGGTGGCGGTTGGCGCGGCCATTCAGGCCGGCGTGTTGGGCGGCGAGGTGAAAGACATCTTGCTCCTAGACGTGACGCCGCTCTCGCTGGGTGTGGAGACCCTGGGTGGCGTGATGACGGTGATGATCCCTCGCAACACGACCATCCCCGTCCGCAAGACGGAAATCTTCTCCACGGCAGCCGATAATCAGACAGCGGTGGATATCCACATCCTGCAGGGTGAACGTCCTATGGCGACCGACAACATGTCGCTGGGGCGCTTCCGCTTGGAGGGCATCCCGCCGGCCCCGCGCGGCGTGCCGCAGATCGAGGTGACCTTTGACATTGACGCCAACGGCATCCTCAACGTGACGGCCAAGGATAAGGCCACTGGCAGAGAACAGAAGGTTACTATCACCGCCTCGACCAACCTCACCAAGGATGAGATCGAGCGCATGGTGCAGGAAGCGCGCCAGCATGAAGCGGAAGATCGCCGCCGACGTGAATTGGTGGAAGCCCGCAACACGGCCGATAACTTGATCTACCAGACCGAAAAGGCTCTGCGCGAACTAGGCGATAAAGTGCCATCTGCCGAGCGCAGCGACATTGAGGCGCGCATCAACGACCTGAAGTCCGCCATGCAGAGCGATGACATCCAGCGCATCCGCCGAGCGACCGATGCCGTGCAGCAGGCCTTCCATGCCCTCAGTCAGCAACTGTATGCGCAAGGCCAACCCCAGCCCGGTCCAGCCGGCCCCTCTACGCCGCCAGGCGGCTCTGGCGACGTGATCGATGGAGAAGTGCGCGAAGCCTAACCTTCCTTATCCTAATAAAAACGCCCAAACCAGGTGATTTGGTACATGGATCACCTGGTTTTTTTTGAGCCGAGTCGGATGGTTGGCCTGAGGCGTTGCTATTCCTCTAGGGTGTCGGTTGCGGCCAGGTTGAACGGTTCAAGCGGCCTAGGCCGGCCAGGATCAGCCGGAAGGTGTTTTGCCAATCATCCAACCGACACAAGCCAATCGGCGTATGCAAGTAACGGGTGGGCACAGAGATGGAAATCGAGGGGATGCCCGTCCGCTGGCGGTGGATGGCGCCGGCATCGGTGCCTCCGCCGCCCGGTTGGCGGATTTGATAGGGGAGCCCCTCCGCCTCAGCCGTGTAGATGAAATGCTCTACCAAACGCCGATCGGAGAGGGTAGCTGCGTCGGCCACATAGATGGCTGGGCCGGCCCCCAGGTGGGTGTTGTAAGTGGTGTTCTCGCGACCGTCGTGGGTGGGTAGATCGCGGGCCGGCGTGGAGTCCACGGCGATAGCCAGATCAGGATTCAGGGCGTGTGCTGCGACGCGAGCCCCTCGCAGGCCGATCTCCTCCTGAACGGTGAACGCCAGCATCAACTCCAGATGAGCCGGCGCGGACTTCAACACCTCGATCAGGATCGAAACCCCCAAACGATTATCCAGCGCCTTAGCGAACACGACATTTCCCACCCGCCGGAAGCGCGTGGCGAACCCAACCCGATCTCCCACTTGCACCTTGCCGTTCTTGCCGGTATCCAAGCGCAGCGCTTCCAACCGGACCTTTTGCTTGCGCTCCTCCTCGCTCAAGAGATGGATCGCCTTGATTCCGATCACCGCCGGAACGCGCTTCTTGCCGATCAAAACAACCTTGCCGGCTACCGAGGACACGTCCACACCCCCAACGGGCTCAAAGCGATAGACCCCTTCGCCTTCCTCAGCAACCACCATGAACCCCACCTCATCCATATGCGCCGCTAACAACACCCGCAGCGGATTCGCCTCCTTGGCGTGTTTCGTCACCAAGACATTTCCTAGCGCGTCCACACGCACTTCATCGGCCAAAGGGGCAACCTGTTCAAGGACAATCTGACGCACTTCGCCCTCGTCGCCCGAAATGGCGATAGCGTTACACAACCGTTCAAGCAAAGGCAGAGAAAGAGAAGACATGGTTCCAGTTCTGGTTTAGAACAGCGAGTCGTAATCTACTTTTGGGAAGATGGTCAACTTGCCGCCGATGGTTGCATCCAACACTTGACGGCCGGCGGCTTCATAGGCTTGGCGCGCCAAGCGATAGCCGATCTCTGAGGTTTCAAGGTCCGGCAATTGCCAGCGGAAGCCCTTGCCGAAGTAGTGTGGCGAGAAGTGATTGGGATCATCTCCGTCGGATACCACGGTTTGATTAGCCGCTCCCTTGCTGACGAAGTTATGATCGACGCCAACCAGGATCACCTGTTGAAATCCCATATGGAATGCCAACTGCAACGCCACGTTGGTGACAGTAGCTCCTTCCCACAAGCGCCCTCGAGCATCGCGTGCAAAGCGCGGGCCGGTGTAGGTGGTATAAAGAAAGATCGGACGCTCGCTCATCGGCAGGTGGCGAAAGTGGCGGTGGGCACGCCAGGAGATGAATTTGGGGATCGAGAGGGCTGCTATCTCATGAGCACATTGCTCGATCACCAGGTCATTGACAGAGACCAGAAACGAGGTGGAAAATCCTAGCTCTGGAAAGAGCAGATAAATGCGGTTCAGGCCGAAGGTGAATTCGTTGTGCAGTCGGTGTAGGTCAGTATGACGCAGGGAAGGGCCGTTCCCGAGGATAAATGCTCGTTGACCTCGATAGGCATCCTTAAGCGCAGCGAGACGACGCACGCTCTCGCGCCGCCAAGGATGAAAGTAGGCCCCCGGAAGTTGGGGAAGGCGTCGGATGGCGTCGTAGGTGTTTTTGATGCTAGGCAGCAGAAGGTCAGCAAACAGCGATAGCGAGTTGGTCTTCATGAACATAGATTGTACCCTCTTTTGGGAGGCCTTGGGCGAAACGGCTGGTTTCGGGAGTGGCTAAATTATGGGTTGATAAACTGAAACACATGAGCTGGATAGTTCGGAAAACGCTGCTTGCGCCATGGACGGCCGGTGAATTACTCGTCCATTTCCACTTTCTCGATCCTAGTAGGAACGGGCGGATCGGGTATCCGTTCGACGTAGGCTTTGACCCACAACGAAACCGTGCGATAATGCACGCCCAAAGACCGAGCAATCCGACGGCTTGAGCACGTTCTGTACAGTGCTGAGCCGGCTGAAGGAAGGCGCCATCGAAGATGCCCTATGCGGTCTACTGGTGGAGGAGTGCGACCTGAGCCTGGACGAAAAATATCTGCGAGGCAGCAAGCGAGAAGGGGGTGAAGCGGCGTTAGTTGTGCTTACGGTGGCTGGGGTCCAGGCGCCAAATTTGGGGCCAGCGCTCGGTCTCAAGCGGGGAGGAAACAGAACCATCGAGGATTGAGGCAGGTATTGATCTAGAGGATAGCATCGTTTGCGCCTGGTCAACCTGCTGCGGGCTTGTTCAATAAGTCTCTTTGGATGGTATGAACTGTCTCTAGAAGAGCCGCAAGAAGGCCGTTTGACCCTTCAATCGGCGGTTGATTCATCGCTGATTTCCCTCCCATGCCTGTACCACCGGACTCTCCTTGTACGCGTCAAGGGTGCTTATTGAACAAGCCCCAACTGGCTGGGCTTGTTCAATAAGTCTATTTGAATGATACGAACTGTCTCTAGAAAGAGCTACAAGCGAGCCGTTTGACCCTTGAACAGCGGCTGATTCCATTGCTGATCCCCTCCCATGCCTGCTCTACCGGGCTCTCCTTGCGCGTCAAGTGTACTTATTGAACAAGGCCCAACTGGCTTGACTTTCTGGTATGCTTGTGCTACTATATTGACTTGTATGTTCGGCTTGGAGAATCCTTTACGCCGGGAAGGAGGTGGTTTTTGGCAGGAAGTAGGATGGTCTATTTCGCATGCGTTCAGTTGCATCCTCTGTTTCACACTATCTTGATTTCGATTAGGAGGAGAAAGTCATGTATAAGAACCGCGTCATACTGGTGCTGAGCGTTCTAGTGGTCGCCTCAATGGTGCTGGCCGCTTGCGCGCCGGCCGAGACTCCGGCCCCAACTCAGCCTCCCGCTGCTCCAACGCAACCCCCACAGGCTCCCCCAACTCCCACGCCGGAACCGGTCGTGCGCAATGGGGCTTGGGTTGATGAGATTGTCTTCTCGGAGCAAGGCGATGATGCACTGTGTATTGCACAGCTCCAGGCCGGCGACCTCGATATCTGTGCTGATGGCAATACCAACGCAGACGATTTCAAGACCGTTCAGGGCGATCCCAACTTGACTTATGCCAACTCGTTTGGTCTGAATTTTGGCCTGTTGTTCAATCCCATCCCTCAATTCAACGATGGTCGTGTCAATCCCTTCGGAGTGGCCAAGATTCGCGAAGCGGTCAACATGTTGGTGGATCGCAAGTACGTCGTCCAAGAGATCTTTGCCGGCCTAGGATTACCCAAGTACAGCCCGCTGGTCGGCGTCTTCCCGGACTACGTGCGCCACATTGATGCTGCTCGCTCTCTGGAGGCGAAATACGCCTACAACCCAGAGAAGGCGGCGGAGATCATCAATGCTGAGATGGAGAAACTAGGAGCCACCAAGGACGCAAATGGCAAGTGGCAGCTTAATGGCCAGCCTGTGACGTTGATCTTCATCATCCGCGTGGAATGGGGCCAAGGCTTTGGCAACTATGTTGCCAACCAGCTAGAAAGCCTTGGTTTCACGGTTGATCGCCAATACAAGGTTCGTGCCGAGGCTTCTCCGATCTGGCTGCGCAGTGATCCGTTTGAGGGTCAGTGGAATCTCTATACGGAAGGCTGGATTAATACGGCTATTTCCCGCGATGATGGTACGTCATTTGGCTTCTACTATACCGACTTTGGTGGCTGCTGTGGCTTGTCTACGAACTATCTAACCGCCGATGTGGTTGGTCAAGAGTTCTACGACGTAGCTAAAAAGCTGTGGAACAACGACTTCACCACGATCGAAGAGCGCGCGGAGCTGTTCAAGAAAGCCTTGTTGCTCTCTTCGGAGTTTGCTTACCATGTCTGGCTCATCGACACGCAGGCTTTCTTCCCCTATCGTAAGGAGGTCTCCGTGGCCGCCGATCTGGCCGGCGGTATTTCTGGTTCGCGCCTGTATCCGCACACGGTGCGCTTCGTGGGGAAGGAAGGCGGTACGGTGCGCATCGCCTTGAGCGACAACTTCATCGATCCGTGGAATCCTATTGGTGGTTCAAACTGGATTTCCGATCAGATGGTGATTCGCGCAACTGATGATGTGGCGAGCATGCCGGATCCGTATACCGGTTTGGCGTGGCCGCAGCGCGCTGCCAAACTCGAAGTGACGGCAAAAACCGGTCTGCCGATCGCCAAGACCCTGGATTGGGTGGATCTAAAGTTTGCAGACACGATCGAGGTGCCGGCCGATGCTTGGGTGGATTGGGATGCTGAGGCGCAAACCTTCATCCCTGCCGGCGCAGGCAAAACCGCTAACGTTAAGGTCACTTGGACCTATCCGGCAGATATGTTCGAGAAGGTTAAGTGGCACGATGGCAGCCCGCTCTCCCCAGCCGACTTTGTCATCGCCATGATCCTGACCTTCGACCGTGCCAAGGAAGCCTCAGCGATCTATGATGCGTCCTATGTACCGGACTTCGAAGCCTTTGTTGCTTCCTTCCGCGGCGTGAAGATCGAGTCCACCAATCCCTTGGTGATCTCCACCTACTCGGATGCCTATGCATTGGACGCTGAGACCTTCGGGGGCAGCTGGTGGCCGAACTATGCCTACGGTCAGGCCGGCTGGCATAACCTGACCCCGGCAATTCTGGCCGAAGCAGCGGGTGAGGTTGCCTTCACCAACGACAAGGCGACTGAAAAGGGCGTTGAGTGGACCAACATGATCGACGGCCCAACGTTGGAGATCCAGAAGAAATACCTGGATCAAGCGCTGGCCGAAGGGTACATCCCCTACGCTCCCACGCTCGGCAACTACATCACTGTCGATGAAGCCAAGGCTCGCTACGAGAACTTGAGCAAGTGGTACGCTGATCATGGTCACTTCTGGGTTGGCACCGGTCCGTTCTACCTAGACCGCGTCTTCACCACTGAGGGCAACGCAGTGCTCAAGCGCAACGAGGCCTATCCGGATCCGGCCGATAAGTGGGCTCGCTTCGCCGAACCTCGCATCCCGGTGGTTGATCTCAGCGGGGATGGTCAGGTGGTGGCCGGTCAGGAAGCCAACTACGAAGTGTTGGTCACCTTTGCCGATGAACCTTACGCGGCAGCAGACCTTGAAAGTGTCAAGTATCTGGTGTTCGACTCGGCTAGCAACTTGGTTGCTTCGGGTCAAGCTGAGTTCGTGGCTGATGGCCAGTACACGTTCTCGCTCGGCGCCGATTTGACCGGTGGATTTGAGGCGGGCGCCTACAGGCTCGAGGTGGCTGTCGTCAGCAAACTGGTCAGCATTCCTGGCTTTGCCAGCCTTGACATTGTCGTTGTCAAATAAGCGTGGGTGTTGCTTCACAGCCTGACAGGGGCCTTCTCCCTGTCAGGCTATCTTCCTTTGTGAAGTGTGTGAGCTGGTCTTAACGAAATGTTGCTTTATGTATATGTAAATGAGGGAATATGGCAGAGACAACTCTGAGTGCGCCTGCCGTAACGGTACCAAAGACAAAATTTTCCGAAAGCACATTGGCGCGTGTCGGAAAATATATGTTGATCCGTCTGATAACGATGGCGTTCACTGTGGTCGTAGGACTTTATTTAACCATCTTGATCGCCAACATGGGTGGACACGTGGATGAGATCCGTCGCGGTGAGATTCGTGAGCAAGTCCAGATGCAAGTGCGGAATGATCCCTCTCTTCGCATGCTGACAGGGGATCAGCGTGCAAAGTTGATCGAAGAGAGAATCAAGGTTGAAGAGAAACGTTTGGGATTAGACCGCCCATTTGCCGTGCGCAGCATCGCCTTTTTGCGGAATGCTCTCACTCTTAATCTCGGTTTTGCCGAGTTCATGAATGCCGATAACGGTTCTCGCAAGGTCAAGGAAATTGTCCTTGAGCGTTTGCCATCTACGTTGCTGCTGTTTGGCACGGTGGATATCGCCTTGTTTTTCATAACATTGTTTTCAGCGCTAGCTCTCTCGCGCCGTTACGGCAGTTGGATGGATAAGGTTATCGTAACTCTTTCTCCCATGTCGGCAGTCCCGGCCTGGTTTTATGGCATCTTCCTAATCGTTATCTTTGCTGCTTATTTGCGCGTTTTACCTTTTGGCGGTATGGTGGATGTTCCGCCCCCTGAAAACAAGATCGAATATGCGCTCAGTCTGCTCAAACACATGATTTTGCCGGCTATGGCGCTTTTCATGAATCAGATGGCTTTCTCGATCTTTAGCTCGCGCACCTTTTTCTTGATCTACTCCAGCGAAGACTATGTGGATATGGCGAAAGCCAAAGGGTTGAACAATCGCGACATTGAACGCAAATATATTCTGCGACCGACTTTGCCCACCATTATCACAAGTTTTGCGTTCCTGTTGATTAGCGTGTGGGCAGGCGCACCCATCTTCGAGGGAGTGTTCAATTGGCCTGGATTAGGACGAACAACCTTGATTGCTGCCGGCCTGTTTGATACTCCGGTCATTGTGGGAACTACGGTGATTTTTGCTTACTTGCTAGCGATTACCGTGTTCCTACTAGACTTTGTGTATGCGCTAGTCGATCCACGAGTCAAAATCGGAAGCGAGAGTGCAAAGCAATGAGTCAACTCAAGAGTTTTCTGCGGGATCTCACTCATTACCCTTCTGCTGTTGTTGGGCTGATTTTGATTGTTGCCTTGGTGGTTTTTGCCATTTACACGGTGATCGCTTTGCCGTACCATGAGGCAATCTCACTATGGCGTGGCGACGAAGACGTCTGGTATCGCACACCAAAGACCGCTCAACCCAAATGGGTGAACTGGTTTTTGCGCGAAGATTTGCCAGAAACCTTCTGGCTAAATACGGCAGAAGGAGATGGAACAAAGGTCGAAGAGTTTTCGCAGGGCGCCAAAAAGGTCTTTATCTCCTTGCCGTTTGAGTATCGATCGAAGCGCTTCCCTCAAGAAGTGTCCCTCTACTTCTACTCAGATTACAAAGAGAAATCGCCGTTTGTCACGGTCAAGATCATCACTCCTGATGGTCGTGAGATCAACGTTGGCAATTTTTCGATTACCAAGCGATTTAACTATCGTTTCTCTCAAGACCAAAAACTGCAGCGCCGGCTGAAAAATTTCAGCCCCGAACAAGGTATCTTCATAGACCTAACGGCGGAGACCCCGAAACCGGAAGTGGTTGCTGGTCAATATGAATTGCAAGTGCAGGCTGTGGCCTTTGAAGAAAACTCTACAGTAGACGTTGAATTGATCGTATATGGCCACGTATATGGTTGGGCTGGAACCGATCATCGTCGCCGGGATATTACCATTGCTCTCATGTGGGGAGCCCCGATTGCCCTAATGTTTGGCTTTCTGACGGCAGTTGGTTCTACCATCACGACCATGATCATTGCTGCCTTTGGTACCTGGTACGGAGGATGGGTGGATGAGGTGATTCAGCGTATTACTGAGATCAACCTGATCTTGCCTTTCCTCTCCATTCTGATCATGATCGGCACATTTTATTCACGAAGCTTGTGGACTATGCTGGTCGCCGTCATTGCTTTGAGCATTTTTGGCGGAGCAATCAAGAACTTCCGCGCCGTCTTTTTACAGATCAAGGAATCGCCGTATGTAGAAGCAGCTCGTGCCTATGGCGCCAGCAACTTACGCATCGTTCTTCACTATCTTGTGCCTCGTATCGTTCCCCTGCTTATTCCTCAATTGGTGATCCTGATCCCATCTAACGTTTTTCTTGAAGCCTCGTTGACGGTTATCGGTTTGGGTGACCCAATCTTGCCTACCTGGGGGAAATTGATCCAAGAGGGAGTAAGCAACGGGGCTCTTATTAAGGGACAGTATTACTGGGTGTTGGAGCCAGCTTTTATCCTACTGATGACAGGGCTGGCCTTCTCCTTGGTTGGCTTCTCGCTCGATCGTATCTTCAATCCACGTCTGCGCGAGGTGTAAGTCGTGGCAAAAGAACCCTTGTTGCGTGTCAACGATCTTGTGCTGCACTTTCGAACTCGGAACGGTGCTGTACAGGCTGTAGATGGAGTATTCTTTGAATTAGGATACAAGGAGGCTGTGGTTATCCTCGGCGAGTCAGGATGTGGAAAAAGTTCGCTTGCCAGAGCTCTGCTTCGCTTGCTGCCTCGAAATGTAGAAAGATACAGCGGCAAGATTTACTTGGAGAACGCGAACATCATGGCGTTGGATGACGAGCAGTTTCGTCAAAACATTCGCTGGGTGCGGATGTCGTTTGTGCCTCAAGCTGCTATGAATGCTCTCAATCCCGTGCTGCGGGTTGGCGATCAGGTGGCTGAGCCGATGATAGTTCATTATGGTACCAAGAAAGAGGATGCCTTGGCTCAGGCTGCTAAGATGTTCCAACAAGTAGGCGTACCGCTAGACTTTTTGAATCGCTACGCATTTGAGCTTAGTGGAGGCATGCGCCAGCGTGTGGCGATTGCTATGGCCTTGGTGACAGCTCCTATGTTGGTGATTCTCGACGAGCCTACCTCTGCTCTGGATGTTCTTACACAGGCGAACATTTTCAACGTGTTGAAACGCCTCAAGAAAGAACTAGAGGTCAGCTTTATTTTGATCACCCACGATATTGCTACTTCGAGTGAATTGGCAGATCGAGTGGCGGTAATGTATGCTGGACAAATTATCGAAACGAGCGATGCACAACGTTTCTTTCGCGAGCCGCTTCATCCTTATTCCAAGATGCTGATGGCCAGTGTACCGCGTCTGCGAACAAATGTAGAACCAGATTTCATCTCCGGTCAACCACCAAGTCTACTAAAACCACCCCAAGGATGTCGGTTCGCAGAGCGTTGCCCGAAGCGCTTTGCCAAGTGTAGCCAGGAACCACCCGTGATGAATGTGGATGGAATCCAAGTCAAATGCTGGTTGTACGAGTAGGGATCAGACATGGCTAACAGCAACAATGTTCTTCTATCGATCCAGGATTTGCATGTTTGGTTTGAACTGCGTCGTTTTGGAATAGGATTAGCGGGGTATGTGCGAGCAGTAGATGGCGTGTCTTTTGACTTGCATTATGGTGAGACGATCGCCATCGTCGGTGAGTCGGGGTGTGGAAAATCCAGCTTGATGAAAACCATCCTCGGCATCAACAAGCCAACTCAAGGTAAGATTTTGTTTGATGGGAAAAGCGTTGGCGATAAACGAGGAAAGGATCTGCAATACTATCGCTCTAAGGTTGGCTATGTTCAACAGGATCCATACGGTGCGTTGGCGCCGTTTATGAACGTTCATCGTATTCTCGAAGAGCCGCTGATTATTAATGGGATTCGGGATCGTCGAGAGCGCGAACGTCGGATCCGCAAAGTAATGGAAGAGGTTCGCCTCACACCGGTAGATGATTTCATTCACAAATATCCGCATATGCTTAGCGGTGGTCAGCAGCAGCGTGTGGTCATTGCACGAGCCATCATCCTGGGACCGAAGTTAATTGTGGCCGATGAGCCGGTGTCTATGCTCGATGCGTCGGTGCGAGTGGAGATTTTGCGCTTGTTGCGCTCTCTTCAGGAAGCGCACAATCTGGCCGTGATTTACATCACTCATGATCTTTCTACCGTGCGCTACTTCTCTGAGCGCGTGTTTGTCATGTATGCCGGGAAAATCGTGGAAAAAGCCCCAGTGAACGATGTCGTCCACACGCCAAAACATCCTTATACCGTAGCCTTAATGGATGCTACCTCGGATCCGGATCCGAACAATGCACTGGTGTACCGGGACTTACCCCCTGGCGAGCCTCCCAGCCTGGTCAAGCCGCCGCGTGGCTGCCGTTTCCATCCACGCTGTCCAAAGCGAATCGACAATTTGTGTGATGTAGAAGAACCACCTGAGTTCAAGGTTGATAATCACATCGTTTCATGCTGGTTGTACAAGTGATAGATGATAGAGCATCCTGAGCGTGTGATCGTTTTAGCCGTCGTTTTGATGGTGGTTGGCTGTGTTTTGCCTTTCTTGATGGTGTTGCAAATTATACCGTCCACTCTATTTTTGAATTTGTTGTCGTACACGCTTTCTACCTTAGGTTTTCTACTAGGGATGGCTGCCGTTGCTATTTTGCGCGCGAAATGGCGAAACGAAGATCGGGATCGGTAGCCTAAGAACCAGCTGTATCATGATAGCGCATGATAGCGAATGTGCTCTCAAGGGCGTGTTTTTAGGTGGTTATTGCCTGCCGGCCCTGAGGCTGCGCCGGCCCGTGGCCCATTCTTCCTGATCAGCGCCTCGTGATTCGGAGGACATCATAATGACCGAACGCAAACCCCTTCTCGAAGTCAAAAACCTCAAGACTTACTTCTTCACCGAGGATGGCGTGGTCAAAGCGGTAGACGGCGTAGACTTTGTCGTCTATCCCGGTGAAGTGCTCGGTTTGGTGGGCGAATCGGGCTGCGGCAAAAGCGTGACCTCGCTCTCGATCATGCGTTTGATTGGTGTCCCGGGCAAGATCGTCGAAGGCGAAATTTTGTTCGACGGCAAGGACCTGGTCAAGGCCGGTGAGGCGGAGATGAGGCAGATTCGTGGCAACCGCATCTCGATGATCTTCCAACAGCCTCAATCGGCCCTTAATCCTGTCTTTCGGGTGGGAGATCAAATCGCAGAAGTGCTCAACATCCATCAGGGCTTTGGTAAAGAGGCGGCCCGAAAGCGCGCAGTGGAAATGTTGAAGATGGTTGGCATTCCCGATGCCGAACGCCGTGCCAACGCTTACCCCCATGAGCTTTCCGGCGGTATGGCCCAGCGGGTGATGATCGCCATGGCCCTGGCCTGTGTGCCCGATTTGTTGATCGCCGACGAGCCGACCACCGCTCTAGATGTGACCATTCAGGCCCAGATCTTAGACCTGATGCGCCACCTGCGTAGCCAGATGAATACGGCGGTGATCCTGATCACCCACGATCTGGGCGTGATTGCCGAGATGGCCGATCGCGTGGCCGTGATGTATGCCGGTGAAATCGTGGAGGAATCCTCGGTGGTGAACCTGTTTGACGAGCCTCATCATCCGTATACGGTCGGCCTGCTCGGTTCGGTGCCGGTGCTAGGCGAAGTGCGAGAGAAGTTGGATGTCATCCCCGGCTCTGTGCCTAACCTAATTAATCTCCCTCCAGGATGCCGCTTCGCTCCACGTTGCCAAGCTCGCTTGGACTACAACCTAGCCATTTGCACCGAACGGCGTCCACCTCTGGCGAACGTGAAAGAGAACTACAGCGTGCGTTGCTGGCTATACACCGACTCCGAACAACATACTGCTCCCCTCAAGGGGCAACAGCCGTATGTGAAGTCCAGAACGCAAAGATAGCCATTATGGACGCACGGCCTCAACCCTCTCAGAAACCCGATTTAGTCGTTGTCAAGAATTTGGTGAAATACTTTCCGGTGCGCAGTGGATTGCTTCAGCGCACGGTCGCCCAGGTAAAGGCGGTGGACGGAGTTTCGTTTACCATCAAGGATGGAGAAACTCTGGGTCTAGTGGGCGAGTCGGGTTGTGGCAAGACCACGGTGGGGCGGACCATTTTGCGTCTGATCGAACCGACGGCCGGCGAAGTGTATTTCAACCGCGAGAACATCTTTGCCATGCGCCCAGACGCCCTCAAAGCCATGCGCCGTCACATGCAGATCATCTTCCAGGACCCGTATGCTTCCTTGAACCCGCGCATGCCGATCGGCGAATCGATCATGGAAGGCTTGCATATTCACAAGATCGGCCATCCCAAAGAACGCTGGGAAATCGCCATCCAGATGTTAAAGAAGGTCGGTCTGGAAGAATATCACGCTCGGCGGTATCCCCATGAATTCTCCGGCGGACAACGCCAACGGATCGGCATTGCTCGCGCTCTGGCATTGCGCCCCAAGTTCATCGTCTGCGATGAGCCGGTTTCGGCGCTGGATGTGTCCATCCAATCCCAAGTGCTCAACATTCTCAAAGATTTGCAACGTGAATTTGGTCTCACCTACTTGTTTATCGCCCATAACCTGAGCGTGGTGGAGCACATTTCCGATCGCGTCGGGGTGATGTATTTGGGAAAACTGGTGGAACTGACCGATCGCGAAACCCTCTATCGTGAGCCTCTCCATCCCTATACCAAGGCCCTGCTATCGGCAATCCCCATTCCGCATCCCAACGCCAAACGGGATCGGATCATTCTGAAGGGCGATGTGCCCAGCCCGCTCAATCCACCGCGTGGCTGTCGCTTCCATCCGCGTTGTCCCTGGGCTAAGGACATCTGCGCTCGGCAAGAGCCGGAGTTCAAGGAAGTGCGACCGGGCCACTGGGCAGCCTGCTGGTTGGTGGACTAGAGCGCTTGTGAGAAGCAAAAGAATGCGATAGGATTCGGATAGTTTGCCCGAATCCGTTTTTTAGGAGGCTTGATGACCGTCCTTCATCGCTTGCGCAGCGCTCTTTCGTTAACTATCGTTGTCCTCATTCTGTCCGCTTGCCGGCCCATGGTAGAAACCCCGTTGACAACTCCCCCTGTGCCTTTTCTACCCACCCTGACGCCTTCGCCGGCCTACACGCCCACCGCGCCTTCGGCTCGCACCTTGACGATCTGCCTGGGCGCCCAACCCAACACCCTCTACCCCTTGGGGGGTCCCAACGCAGCCGCCCGCAGCGTGCTTGAGGCCATCTACGACGCGCCGTTTGATGTGATCTCATATGAGTACAAGCCGGTCATTTTGGAGAAGCTCCCGCGCGTTGAAGATGGCGATGCCAAGGTGTATCCTATCTCGGTCACCAACGGCAACCAAGTGATCGATGCCGATGGAAACGTGGTCTTGTTGCGGGCTGGGACGCGCATTCGTCCGGCCGGCTGTCGTAGCGAGTCGTGCGTGGTGACCTTTGATGGGATCAATCCAATCGCTATGGATGCCATGGTGGTCGAATTCCGCATGCGAGAAGGGTTGCTTTGGTCGGATGGCACGCCGGTCGCCGCCGAAGATTCAGTCTTTGCGTATACCCTTGCTCGTCACAACGACACGCCCGGGTCCAAGTTCATCTTTGACCGCACTCAATCCTACGAAGCGACTGATGAGCGCACTGTCCAATGGTGGGGAAAGCCAGGTTTTCTCGATCCCACCTACTTCACGAATTTCTGGATGCCGCTTCCCAAGCGTCTATGGGCGCAATACTCAGCCGCCGAGTTACAACGGGCCGAGATCTCATCGCGCTTCCCGATGGGCTATGGACCGTATATCCTCAGAGAATGGGACGAAACCACTCTACGGCTGGTCCGCAATCCCTACTATTTTCGTGCTGAACAAGGTCTGCCGAAATTTGACGAGCTGATTTATCGCATCCTTCCAGACCCCGAAGCGGCCCTGGCCGCCCTGCTCGATGGTCGCTGCGATCTGATCGACTCCACCGTCCACCTAGACGCACACACCGCCCTTCTGTTGGAAATGGATCGGGCCGGCCAAGCGCGTGCCTATTTCGGTCAGACTCCCACCATGGAATGGCTAGCTTTTGGGATCGCTCACGCCTCCTATGACGACGGTTTTCAGCTGACCGATCGCCCAAACTATTTTGCCGATCCTCGTTTGCGTCAAGCGATCGCTTACTGTCTCGATCGGCGGACGGTGGTCGAGAATGTGCTCTACGGCCTCGTTGCTGTTCCTGACTCCTACCTTCCTGCCAATCATCCTCTCCATGCGGCCTCCTTACCTACCTATCCCTACGATCCCCAAAAAGGACAGCAGATCTTAAACAACATTGGCTGGATCGACCACGATTCCAGTCTGGCCACGCCGCGTCGTGCGCAAGGAGTGCCCCGCGTTGTCAATGGCACCGAACTGCGCCTCAGATATGTGACCACTTCGGCCGCCCAACGCCGGCAGGTAGCTGCCATCCTCTCTCAATCCTTGCGTGAATGTGGGATCGGCGTGGAGGTGGTTCATCTGTCCCAGCTTGAGTTTTACGCCGAGGGGCCGGCCGGCCCGCTTTTCGGCCGTCAATTTGACCTGGCCGAGTTTGCCATGTCCACCCTATCGATCACACCTCCCTGTGAGCGCTTTACTTCCGATGAGATTCCCTCTGCCGCCAATCGCTGGGTGGGCACAAACGTCAGCGGCTACAAAAATTCAGCCTACGATACAGCTTGCCTGCTGGCGCGGCAATCGTTGCCCCACGAAGTCACCTACGCGGAGAACTATCGCCTCACCCAGACCATCTTTGCCCAAGAATTGCCTTCCATTCCCTTGTATTTCCGCATTGAGACGGCAGCTTCTCGCTCTGACTTTTGCAATTTCGCGCTAGATCCGACCGCCTCTAGCGATCTCTTCGCCATTGAGACGTTCGACTATGGCCTCTCTTGCATCCCCTAATCCTAGACGCTTGTGGTTGACCGAATCTCCTTGCGGCGTCTGCCGATCATATCCACTACTGAACCCTGGTCAACTAAAAGTCTTGTAAGGTCTTAAAACGGTTTGTTTGCTATAATCAAACTATGGCACTTCCTTGCGTTCTTCTCGTAGACGATCAGCGTGATGTCTTGCGCTTGCTTCGATCGGCGCTGGATACGCTTGGTCACAAGCTAGAGATTTACGAAGTCCCTTCCGGCGAAGAGGCCCTGTTGGAGGCCAGCCGGCACCGCATTGACTTGCTCGTGGCGGACTATCGCCTGCCTGGCATCAGCGGTGTGGAACTGATGAAAAAAGTGCGCGCCAAACATCCGAACGTCAAGGTGGTCTTGATCTCCGGCGTGCAGGATCGCAAGGCGCGTAACGAAATGCGAGAAGCCGGCGCTTTTGCCGTTTTTGAAAAACCCGTTTCCCTGGCCGATTTTTTGAACGCAGTGGAGCGCGCCTTAGGGCTGGAGCGCACCATTCTCCCCGCTGAAGATGAAGTCCAAGAAGCCGATCCCAGGACCATTGCCGAGGTGCTCATCGCTCTACGCCAACAGATTAATGCTCATGCAGTCTATCTGCTGAGCGATCGCGGTCGGGTGCTGGAACGCGCCGGCGATCTACGAGACTCGAGCATGGAAGTTTCCCTGCTTTCGGCCATCATGGCCATCTTTGCCGCTAGCCAAAAAGTCTCGCGCTTCATTCATCAACCCAAGCCAGATCACTATCATGTATTTTACGGTGGAGAGTTTGACCTTGTTTTGGTACCGATAAATGCCTTGTATGGCTTGCTGGTAGCAGGCGATAAACTCAGCGATTCCGAACGTATCCTTAGCGTTTTGGAGTCCATGCTTGCCTGCCGGCAAAACGTAGAGCGCGCTCTACACTCCTTGGGCGTGTCGCTTTCGCCGGCCACCGTGTCTGACAGCGAGTCTGATCAGGCCCCAGAGCAATCATCTGCCTTGGCAAGCGCTCCTGGCCAGGAGATTGAACGTCTGTTTGAGGCCCAGAAGGCGATCAACGTCAACGTAGATACATTTTGGGAAGAGGCCGCCGAAAAACACGGTGGCCTGCCGCTCCAGCCGGATGTGCTCTCCTACGAACAAGCCAAGCGCCTGGGCCTGGCTCCACGAGGACACACCCGTCCGCTCTCCTCCAAATAAACTGGGTTACGCTGCCGGAGCCAGTTTTAGCCAGCAAGGCCTTTCCTCTCGGAAAGTTTTTTACAAGCTTATCACTAGGTATGCCTATTCCTTTAGCACGAGCGCAAGCAAGGTGTCCTTTATTGGAAAGGATACAAAGATAACTTGCCCCTGGTGTGGAACGAATTACGCAGCTCTCCAACCGATCTATTTTCTCTTTGACGTCTTGTACGCGAATGGCCGTCACAAAGAGAGGCTCAGCAGAGCCGCTGAAGAACATGCGCGCCTCTCTCCAGGCAGATACCGCAAAGGCCCGTTCTTCTCCCTGAAATGTTTCAAGATTGGGGCCTATCAGCAGTCTAGGGGCGATTCCCCCAACGAAGACCAATACAAGCACCGGGCCAAGGGTGAATTTACAAAAAAGGGATGTCCTCATTTGAACAAATCCTTTTCCTGAGAGGGGAAACACCATGACATCTCGCTTGTATTCTACCGCCAGGCGACTGTTTCGACAGGTGTTCGGCAGTTTGTGAACAGGCTTGGTCTGTTGAGTGTGCTGCCGCCGCTGAGGTTCAGTTGGCTGGCCCTGTACGTCAGCGCCTAGCTCTTGCTGGATCGTCGGCAAAACTGCACTATTTCGACCCGTGCTTTGTTCCAGGCCATCCATCCGCTGTCGAAATTCGTTGATGGCCCTCGCAGCAGATATTGCCAACAAATGGGGGAGCGAATCAACCAATGAGTCCATTGCTAAAACCAACTGCAGAGAGTACAGAGTACGCGGAGTTATTATAACTCTGCGTACTCTGCGTTCTCTGCGGTTGAATAACCTTTTTGCAGTAGAGCCGCACATGAGAAGCGGGCAGATGTTCGTTTCTTCCCTGTCAAACTTGGCTGACGGTTTACCGAACTATCGCCATTATCGACCAGGGCCTGATTTTGAAACATCCTCCGAGGAATTTGTCTTTTTATCAACCTTATGATAGAATATGGCCCGCACTGGGGCGTGGTGCAATGGCAGCACACCAGACTTTGGATCTGTGGATCTTGGTTCGAATCCAGGCGCCCCAGCCTCGATAATCGCCCGCTAGACAGCGGGGCTTTTTCTCTCTATTGCTGGCCGGCCCCGCTCAGGTGCAGTCGGCCTGAATGCTTTCCTTAGAAATCACATACCGATCGATCCAGGAGCTTGCTATGAGAGTGACCGCCGTCTTGCTGGCTGCCGGCCAGGGTGCCCGCATGAAATCTGTCTTGCCCAAAGCCCTTCATCCCATCCTGGGCCGGCCCATGATCAGCTATGCCCTTGAAGCCGCAAAGCATGCCTCCACCGAACTGCCGATAGTGGTGGTCGGCTACGGCGCGCAAAACGTGATCGAGTATCTCGGCCAATCTGCGCGGCCGGTGATCCAGGAGCCTCGGCTTGGAACAGCCCACGCCGTAATGCAAGCCGCCCCTCTGCTGCGCGGCCGAACCGACTTGGTGTTGGTGACCTATGCCGATATGCCCCTGCTACGCAGCGAAACCCTGGAGCGCCTGGTAGCCCGACAAAAGGCCAACCGCGGCCCCCTTTCTCTGCTCACCGTCGTCATGGATGATCCCCATGGCTTTGGCCGCATCCTGCGTGCCCCCGACGGAACCGTGCAGGCCATTGTAGAAGAGTCCGTCGCCACCGAAGAACAGAAACAGATCAAAGAACTGAACGTCGGCGCTTACTGTTTCGATGCCGAGTGGCTGTGGAATGCCTTATCCCAAATCGAGAAAAACCCCATCCAGGGCGAATACTACCTGACGGATGCCGTCGAGCTAGCGGTTCGTCAGGGGCTGGCTGTCCAAGCCGAGCGTCTGGAAGACCCCAAAGAGGCCATCGGCATCAATACTCGCCTTCACCTGGCCGAAGTCGAGGCCGAAATGCGCCGACGAATCAACGAATTCCACATGCTCAACGGCGTCACCCTGATTGACCCGACCTCCACCTACATTGATTTCGGCGTGACCATCGGCCGCGACACGGTCATCTGGCCCAACACCTACCTCCATGGCCGGACCGAGATCGGCGAAGCGAACCTGATCGGGCCAAACACCATCATCCGTGACTCGAAAATCGGCCATCGTTGCACCATCCTCATGTCGGTGATGGAAGGCGCCTGGCTAGAAAACGAGGTGGAGGTCGGGCCGTTTGCCCGCTTGCGCAAAGGGGCCCATCTGGGCAACCGCGTCCACATGGGCAATTTCGGTGAGGTCAAGGACGCCTACCTGCGAGAGGGGGTAAAGATGGGACATTTCTCCTACATCGGCAATGCTGACATCGGCCCAGGCACCAACATTGGCGCTGGCACCATCACCTGCAATTACGACGGCCAGAAAAAACACCCGACCTACGTTGGCGAAAACGTTTTTATCGGCTCCGACACCATGCTGGTTGCCCCAGTGCGCTTGGGCGATCGCTCCCGCACCGGCGCCGGCGCCGTGGTGACCAAAGACGTGCCCCCCGACACCTTGGTAGTCGGGGTGCCGGCGCGTGCCATCAAAAAGCTACGTCCCTCCCCGCCTGAGGAGGCTGAAAAAGGTGAGTCATGACTTCTGAAGATAAACAGTTGATCGACGTGGCCCGTCAAGCGCGGCAACATGCCTATGCTCCCTACTCGCACTATCGCGTAGGTGCAGCTGTGCGTACCCGCAACGGGCGCATCTTTAGCGGCGTGAACATTGAAAATGCAGCTTACCCAACCAGCATATGCGCCGAGCGCGTGGCCTTATTCAAGGCCATCTCCGAAGGCGAACGAGAGTTTGACGCCATTGCTGTGGTTACCGAAAACGGCGGTTCCCCTTGTGGATCCTGCCGACAAGTGTTGGCTGAATTTGGCCTGCACATACGCGTTCTGATAGCCGATACTCAGGGCCAGCAGATCCGAGAAACCACCGTTGCCGAGTTGCTTCCTGAAGCGTTTACCTCCACCTTCCTGCAATGACCCTCTCGTTCCGCTCGTTGCGTGTGGAAGCGGTTGTGCTGCGCCACACTGACTTCGGCGAAGCTGATCGCCTGATTACCCTCTACTCGCGCGAACTGGGAAAAGTGCGCGCCGTGGCTAAGGGAGTGCGCAAGATCACCTCGCGCAAAGCCGGCCATCTAGAACTCTTTACCCGGGTCAAACTCCAACTAGCCCGCAGCCGCGACCTGTTCGTGATCACCCAAGCGGAAGCAGTGGACATCTATCCCGCTCTGCGCCAGGACCTGACCCTCACCGGCTACGCCGCCTACGCCCTGGAACTGCTCGATCGCTTCGTCCCAGACGAGGAGGTGGCTTCGCCATCCCTTTTCCACCTGCTCACCGAGACGCTTTCGCGCCTAGCCAGACGACCATGGCCCTGGCTCACCCTGCGCTACTACGAGATGCGCTTGTTGGACCTGCTGGGATTCCGCCCCCAGCTGATGGAATGCACCAATTGTCATCAGGCGGTGCAGCCAGAAGACCAATTCTTCTCGCCTTCCTTGGGCGGGGTGATTTGTCGCCGCTGTGGGCAAGGCTTGCCGGGTCTATGGCCGATCTCGATGCAAGCTCTCAAATACCTGCGACACTTTCAACGCAGCGATTATCTCACGGCCCTACGCGCTCGCCCCACCTCGGCCGCGCAGCGTGAACTTGAGGCGATTATGCAGGGTTACTTTCAATTCCTCCTGGAACGTCGGTTACACACACCCGATTTTCTGCGCCAGATTCGGGGTGGTTGAGGCGATCCGATCTGAACCCCAGCAAGCGTTCTAGGATCGCAGCAGGCGATAGGCCCGATCGAGCACCTATACCCATGCTGCCCAACCACGAGTGGCTTGAGATGGCGCCAGAGCAAGCGCTGAAACCATTGCCCGCGCAAGGTGTACACCACCTGGGCGATTGCCCAACGGACAAGCAAGGTTTGCCCCAGGCTGCTTTGGAGCAGGTGACGCTTGGAATGACGGAAGAAAAATCGCGCCGGTGAAAGACATTGGCGATCTTGCGAGCGGCCAGTGCACCATAAGCCTAGGGCCATGCTGATCCCTTCGCCGAACAGCGGTCTACGCCGGCAGCATCACCGATCAACATTAAGCGTGGCATGGCTAATGCAGGGCGCGGATCAAACCAGTGGACCGGGTGACCTTTCCATTCCAGACCTTCCAGAGCAATCCCCTGACAGGCCATCGCTTGACTCAACAAACTTTGTAACGCCAGACGGGCGTTCTTGCGATCCCGATTGGCGTCGTAAATGCCCCAGCAGCGCATCGGAGTTTGACGCACTTGGGTGGGAAAATCTTAGGTGTAGCCTTCGATGCCGGCCGGAACACAGGAATAGAAAAAGCCCTGGTCAGCCGCTCTGCTGCCTTGGCTGGTTCGGGGAGGCGCTCGATCGGGATCAGGACTTCTTCCAGGATCACGACGCAGGAGGTCAGAGGCGGGGCGCATCGCGCTAGGTGCAGGGCAGTGGAGAGGCTGGCCTTCTGATCCTCTTGGGTGGCCGAATCTCGGTTATACTTCGGGGCGCGTATGACCTCACATATCCGCAACTTCTGCATTATCGCTCATGTGGACCACGGCAAGTCCACTCTGGCCGATCGCCTGCTCGAGCTGACCGGTGCCATCTCGGAGCGCGAGATGACCGAGCAGGTGCTGGACAGCATGGATTTGGAACGCGAAAAGGGAGTGACCATCAAGGCTTCGGCGGTGCGTATGTATTACACCGCCCGAGATGGTCAGCAGTATGAGATCAACCTGATCGACACGCCAGGCCACGTGGATTTCGGCTATGAAGTTTCGCGGGCGCTCAAAGCCTGTGAAGGGGCAGTGTTGGTGGTGGATGCGACCCAGGGCATTGAGGCTCAAACCTTGGCCAATCTCTATCAGGCGCTCGAGGCCGATTTGGCGATTATCCCGGTGATCAACAAGATCGATCTGCCCTCTGCCCGGCCGGACGAGGTGGCCGAGGACGTGGGAAGCCTGCTCGGAATCCCTCCGGAATCGGTGATTCGCATCTCGGCCAAGGAAGGGGTGAACGTGGATCAAGTGTTGGAGGCGATCGTGGAGCGGGTTTCTCCTCCCAAAGACGCCGACGATGCTCCCTTGCGGGCGTTGATCTTCGATTCGCACTACGATCCGTACAAGGGCGTGATCGCCTATTTGCGGGTGATGGAGGGCAGCATCCGGCCGAACGATCTGCTGCGCTTGATGTCAACCGGCGTGGAGGTGAAACCGTTGGAGATCGGCATCTTCGCCCCAGGCATGAAGCCGGTCGGCTCGTTGCAGTCTGGCGAGGTGGGCTACATTGCCACTGGCTTGAAGACGGTGCAAGACTGCCGAGTGGGGGATACAATCACCCATGCGACGCGGCCGGCCCCCGAACCGTTGCCCGGCTTTCGCCACCCCAAGCCGATGGTGTTTGCCGGCATTTATCCGGTGGACGCCGATCAGTACGAGGACCTGCGCGACGCGCTGGCAAAGCTGCAGTTGAACGACGCTTCGTTGACCTTTGAGCCAGAGACCTCGCAGGCCCTGGGCTTCGGTTTTCGGGCTGGCTTTTTGGGGCTGTTCCACATGGAGATCATCCAGGAGCGCATCGAGCGCGAGTTTAACCTGGATGTGCTGTTTACTGCTCCCTCGGTGGAGTACGAGGTGGTGCTGCGCGACGGGCAAACCGTTCTGATCGATTCGCCGGCGGAGCTACCCGATGAGGGGCTGATTGCCGAGATCCGCGAACCGTGGATGGTGATTGAGATCATCACGCCGGTCGAATACTACGGCCCGATCATGGACTTGGCGACCAAGCGGCGCGGCGTGTTCAAGCGTCAGGAGTATCCTGCTCCGCACCGTGTGCAGTTGGTCTACGAGATTCCCCTCTCTGAGATCATCGTGGATTTCTTCGATGAGCTGAAGTCGCGCACTCGCGGCTATGCTTCGCTAGACTATCAGTTCCTGGAGTATCGCCCGGGGCGACTGCAGAAGTTGGAGATTCTGGTCAACGGCGAGCCGGTGGATGCCCTGGCGGCGATCGTCCACGAGCGCGATGCGTATCACAAAGGTCAGCGCTTGATCAACAAACTCAAGGGGTTGATCCCTCGTCAACTGTTTGATGTGGCGATTCAGGTGGCAACCGGCGGGCGCATCATCTCACGGGCCAACGTCAAGGCGCTGCGCAAGGACGTGCTGGCCAAGTGTTATGGCGGCGACATCACCCGCAAGAAGAAGCTCTTGGAGAAGCAGAAGCGCGGCAAGCGCCGTTTGAAGATGATCGGCAACGTGGAGATCCCCCAAGAGGCGTTTATGGCTGTCTTGCGCTTGAGGGAGGAATAGCGGTGCAGAAACTTCAATGGTCAGCGAGGCTAGGGTGAGCGCTCGAACCTTTCGTATCCCTCGATGGTTGCCCGGTGTGGCAATCAGTATCGTGCTGTCGGGGGCGCTGTTGTCTGTGGCCGATTTAGAGCAGGTGATGCAGGCTGTGCGCAGCGCTGATTATGGCATTTTGGGAATAGCGTTTCTTTTATCGTTCCTGTGGTTGGCCGTGCGGGCTCGGGTGTGGCAGATCCTGCTACGCAATCGCGCTGCGTATCGGGATGTGCTCTTCACTGCCGGCGAGGGCTATCTGCTGAACAACTTTCTGCCCTTTCGCTTGGGAGAATTGGGTCGGGCGTTCTTGATCGCTCGTAAGTCGCCCTTGTCGTTTGCCGAGGTGTTGCCGACGATTTTGATCGAGCGTGTGGTGGACCTGGGCATCTCAGCGATGCTGCTGTTGGCGGCGTTGCCGTATGTGGTCGCAGCCCAGGGATCCGGCCGGATTGGGTATATCGTCGGGTCGCTGGTAGGGCTTGCGCTAGCAGCGATGTATGTTTTGGCGCGCTATCATCGTCAGGCGCTTGAGAGGTTCCGTCGGCTGAGTGTGCGCTGGCCGGCCCTGCAGCGGTGGGGTGGCAGGTTCTTGGAGCCGTTTCTTTCTGGGCTGAGTGTGTTGACCGAGGGCCGGTTGTTCCTGCACTTTGGGGCCTGGATGGTTGGCAACTGGGGTCTTGCTCTGATCGCCTATTACTTGATGGCCCGTGCCTATCTGCCGCAGGCAGAGCCGTATTGGTCATTGCTGATCCTGGGAGCGGCGGCGTTCGGCGGCGCCATTCCCTCCGCGCCGGGCGCAGTGGGCACGTTTGAGGGGGCCATGGCCGGCGCGTTGGTGCTGCTGGCCGGCCCGGAACACACCTCTACCGCCCTGGCGGCGGCCCTCACCGCTCGGTTGTACAATTACTTGAACAGCGGCGTGATCGGCGGGCTTGGGCTGCTGCGCGAGGGTGAGACGTTGGGCCAGATCTATCGTGAGCTGCAGGCCCTACGCACCTCGTCGGAGACATCCAAGTCCTGAGCGTTCCGATTGGCCGCACACACCCGATCTTCGGAGTACGTGACGCCATATGCAGCGAACCTATCTGGTCACTGGTGGAGCCGGGTTTATCGGCTCAAACTATGTGTTTCACTTATTGCGCCGCAGCGAGCGGGTGAAGATTTTGGATAATTTCTCGCGGGCCGGCGCAGCCCACAACCTACGCTGGTTAGAGGAGAGCTTTGGCGCTCAGGCGTTTGAGGTGCTGCGCGGCGATGTGCGCGATGCGGCTTTCGTCTTAGAAGCTGCTCGAGATGCCGATGTGATCGTACACTTGGCCGGCCAGGTGGCCGTCACCACCTCGGTGCTCGACCCGCGCGCCGATTTCGAACACAACGCCCTGGGAACGCTGAACGTCCTAGAAGCAGCGCGCCATTCAGGGCGCCATTCGATTGTGATTTACGCCTCGACCAACAAGGTGTACGGCGGCATGGAAGAGGAGGAAGTGGTCGAGGAAGCCACGCGCTGGCGTTATAAAGACCTGCCGTTCGGCGTTCCAGAAACCCAACCGCTAGACCTGCATTCTCCCTACGGTTGTTCCAAGGGGGCCGGCGATCAATATGTGCGCGATTACCATCGCATCTACGGGTTGCCCACGGTGGTTTTTCGGCAGTCGTGCATCTATGGCCCGCGGCAGTTTGGGATCGAAGATCAGGGATGGGTGGCGTGGTTTGTGATTGCCGCCGTGACCGGCCGTCCGATCACCATCTATGGCGATGGGAAACAGGTGCGCGATCTGCTCCACGTGAGCGACTTGATCCGCGCCTATGATTTGGCAATCGAGCACATTGAGCGCGCCGCAGGTCAGATCTACAACCTGGGCGGGGGGCCGGCCAACACGCTATCCATCTGGGCCGAGTTTGGGCCGCTGCTCGAGCGATTGCTCGGCCGTCCGATCCCGGTCGCTTATGATGACTGGCGGCCCGGCGATCAACGGGTCTTCATCGCCGATATTCGGAAGGCCGAGCGCGACCTCGGTTGGCAGCCTCAGATCGGCGTCGAGGAGGGTGTGCGGCGTCTGTTTGAGTGGGTAAAGGAGCATCGGACGTTGTTTCGCTAGCGGGAAAGTGCTTTTGTTGGGGGACGATCACTCGATGGTGTCTTTGAGGCGGCGTGCCAGGCGGCCGAAGTGGGCGGTGTAACGCATCTCGTCGGTGCGTGGGCGGGGCAGGTCCACGTTCAAGTCAAGTTTGACGCGGCCCGGGCGAGCCGAGAACACGATCACTCGATCGGCTAGGAAGAGCGCCTCGCTGATCGAGTGGGTCACCATGATCACCGTCTTCTGACGCGCCTGCCAGATGCGCAAAAGCTCAGCCCACATTCGTTCGCGGGTCAAGGCGTCGAGCGAGGCAAAGGGTTCGTCGAGCAGCAGCAGGTCAGGGTCGTGGATCAGCGCTCGAGCGATGGCTACCCGTTGGGCCATGCCGCCCGAGAGTTCCCGCGGCCAGTGATTTTCAAAGGATTGCAGCCCGACCAGGTCAATCAGTTCTCGGGCGCGAGCGCGTGCTTGTTGTGGATCGGTGCCGTCCAGTTCTAGAGGGAGCATGATGTTCTGGATCACCGTTCGCCAGGGCATCAGGGTGGCTTGTTGGAAGACCATCCCGATGCGTGGTTGCCGATGATCGCCAAACGAAACTTTGCCCTCGGTTGGCTGCAGTAGGCCGGCGATGATGCGCAGGAGGGTAGATTTGCCACTCCCTGAAGGCCCAAGGACAGCCAAGAATTCGCGCGGGTACACTTGAAAGGAGACGCGGTCCAGGGCCTGCAGGCCGCCGTTGTTATCGGGGAAGACGGCGCTCAGGTTATGAACGGTGAGGATCGGAGTAGTAGGCGAGGTCATAAACCTAGTAGGGAGGCGAACCCGCTCGGGCGGATTCGCCTCGTTGGTGAATCTCAGGGGATGAATTGATTAGTAAAGGCGGATTTCCAATCTAGGGGGGCGCTGAGCAGGCCTATGGTCAGCAGGGAATCGTGCATGTTTTGCCAGGCCTGTTCTTCCGAGAATCCCAGGCGCGGGGCTTTCCAAAATTCAATCGAAACCTGCAGCACTTCCTTTTGGATCGCCTGTTCTGCCTCGCTGAGGGTGGCCAGGCCATCAATGTATTTCTTGCCGATCTCAAACGATTCGTCTGGATGAGCGACGGTGTATTCCAAGCCTTGTAGGAAGGCCTTGACCAGGCGCTTTACCATGTCGGGGTTCTCGCGCAGGGTGGTTTCATTGGTGATGATGCCGTTGGAACATAGCGAGACAAAATCGGCCACTCGCAGTTCTTGGATTGAGTAACCGCGGGCTCGGAGTTGGATCGGTTCATTAGTGGCATAGCCGACCACAGCCTGTACTTGATCGGCAACCAAGGCCTCCACTTGGGCGAAGCCAATCGAGGACAGGGTGACATCGGCATTGCTTAGGCCGGCCGAAGCCAGCAAGGCTTGCAACCCAATGTAGTTTGCCCCGAACGGGCCGGGCAGGCCGATGGTCTTGCCTTTCAGGTCAGCTACGGTTTGAATGCCCTGCTCGGCTGTAGCGATCACCGAGACCGGATATTTCTGGTACCAGGCGGCCACGTAGACCACCGGCATGCCTTGAGCGCGCGCAAGCAGCACCTGTTCGCCCGAGACCACGGCGAAGGCTAGTTCGCCGGCCCCCACCAAGGCTACGGAATCGGTTTCTCGAACGTTGTGCTCAATCGTCACCCGCAGTCCCTGCTCTTGAGCAAACCCTTTCTCGAGCATCACGTAGAGCGGCAGGAACTGAACGTTGGGGATATAGCCCACCGGCAGACGAATCTCAACCCATTCATCTGCTTCTGGCCGAGCTTGGCGCGGGCCACAGGCCATCAGAAGTAATCCCATCACAAGCAGATTCACAACCATTTTGCGCAACATAGAAGGTCTCCTTTGTTGAGGAAATGGGTCGGGAACAATCCAGGCAACTAGAGCCTGGGTTGCTCTTGCCAGGCCAGCAAAGTCTTTTCGAGGAGGGTGACCAGTCCATACAACCCTAAGGCCATGGCGATCAGGGTGAAAACCGCCACGAACACCAGGGCCGTATCGTATTGACTGCGTCCCACATAGATCAGGTAACCTAGCCCACGGTCTGAGCCGACCAATTCCCCGACCACTGCGCCGATCACCGAGAGCGTAGCGCCGATGCGCAGCCCTCCCAACAAGATCGGCATAGCGGCCGGCACTTCTAGCTTGAGCAGAGTTTGGCGGCGTGTGGCTCGCAGAGAACGCATCAGCTCGTAATACACCTTGGGCACGGCGCGCACACCGACGACGGTGTTGATCAGCACTGGGAAGAAGACAATCAGGGCGCAGATCAAGAACTTGGAGAACAGTCCTGGCCCGAACCAGATGATCAGCAGAGGAGCGACGGCTACCATTGGGATGGCCTGGCTGGCTACTAAGTAGGGGGCCAGCAGATTCTCGAGCAGGCGCGATTTGGCCACCCCATACCCGATCAGCGTGGCCAGCGATGCCCCTGTGACCAGCCCGACCATGACCTCCAGCAGAGTGATCAGGGTGTGCTCGATCAGCAAGCCTTCCATCACGGCGCGCAGGAAGCGCTGTCCTACTGCGGCCGGCGAAGGCAAGATAAAGGCCGGCAATCCGCCGTAGCGCGTTGCGAGATGCCAAGTTGCGAGAAACAACAAGACCGAGAGGCCCCCTAGCCATGAGCGGAGAGCGATCACGCGTTGGGTGAGAGTGGCCATAATCCCTCTTGAAGAGAGCACTACCGAACGACGAAACTGTTGGGTCAATTTATGAACTACCATTAGGCTCATAAAAAAACGCCTCGAAGAGCAATCCTTCGGGGCGTTGAAAGAAGCCGCGGTCAGGAGTGGCGATCCGATCCGAAGAAAAACCCCGAAAACCAGAGCGGTTTCGGGGCGTGAATCGAGATCAACCCACACGCGGGTTCGCTGACATCCCTTCTCCCATCCAGACTGTCACTGTCGGCTCCGGAGTTTCACCGAATCCTGCCTGCTTTCTCTACACCGAGAAAGATGCTGCCCCCATCCAGGCTCGTGGGCTATACCACCGATCGGGAATTTCACCCTGCCCCGAAGGTTTTGTATTCAGTTGTTCCAGAGCAATTATACTCCAACTACGCAGGAGCGGACTAGATTTACTCGGCCTTGACAATGCAGTCCACCGGACACACCGAGACGCACTGCGGCGAATCGTGATAGCCCACGCATTCCACGCAGGTGCTGGCGTCGATCACGTAGATTGTGTCGCCTTCGCTGATCGAATCGGTAGGACATTCTGGCACGCAGGCGCCGCAGGCAATGCAGTCATCCGTGATTTTCATGGCCATAGGATCAATCCTCCAAAGTGGGATGTGGACGGTGAGCGCTCTGAAGTAGTTGTTGCTGGTTTGTGTCGGATCGATCAAACTGTGAAAAGCGTCACCAGCCTAGCATACCCCAATGCTGAAGCGGGTGTCAATGGACAAATGTCGTGAATTCGGATGAGTTTGATAATAAAGATGCCGATCGGGGCCGAGAAGCAGCCAAAAGCGGGCGTTTGTTGTCTAGCGATCCCGCTCCGGGAAGGGTGCTCATCCCTTCGGCGACAACTATGGGCTTGTTCTGACGGTTTGGCGCCGGCGGATCCGACGAAAGCATGCTCCCTCCCAAAGAAGGCTGAAACCACATCAGCGCGTTTTGCAGCTCGGAAGGCCATCGTGAGTCCACCGCAAAAACCTACCGCAGAGAGCGCGGCGTTCTTCAAGGTAAAGTCTCTGCGTACTCTGCGGTCTCGGCGGCTTAATCGCCTTTTTGCAGCTGAGTCTGTATAGTACAATTGCCGGGGACGATATGACAGTTCCTCCTACAGCGCTGATCCTGGTGGCTATTTTGCCCACGCGGCGCGATTTTGAGATTGCGCGCCTGCTCGGTTGGTATCGCATTCCGTTGCGCACGGCGCCCAAGGTGGTGGCGGTGGATTATCTGGCCTTCTACCAGCCTTCCAGCTTCGGGGAACAAGGGGGACGGATCGAGTGGCTAGCGGAAGTGCGTGGCCATGAATTGACTACGCGGCGAGAGCTCTTACGCGATGAACCCGATCACCCGCGTGCCCAGGAGGAGTACTATAAGATTCAGCTGGGTCCCCTACAACGGTTGCCCCATCCGATCCTGGCCGAGGACTGGCGCCGGATCACCTTTCTCTACACCACCGGTGAACATTTTTTACGCGCCCGGACGCTGAATGATCTGGTGGTTCACGGAAGCGAGCGCGAGCTATTGTGGAAATCGCTGCGCGAGCGCGCCGAGAACGAACAACGCTATCGGACCGACCTGCCGCCGGCCGACTTGCCTGCCGAGGTGTTGATGACCTTGCTAGGCTTTCGCGAGCCGGCCGGCAAGTATGACGTAGAAACGGATGATTTGATCGAATAGCTATCTCACTCCACAGGAGAGATCTATGGCCCTGTTGATTAGGAACGGCACGCTGATCACTGCTTCAGAGACTTTCCGAGGGGATATCTTGATCGAGGGAGAGCAGATTGCCTCCATCCTCCATCCCGATTCTGACATCTTCTCTCTGAAGGATTTCAACGGCGAGGTGATAGACGCTTCCGGCAAATTTATCACCCCGGGCGGGATCGATCCGCACACGCATTTTGACCTACCGATGTTCGGGACGGTCTCTTCGGACGATCACTACACCGGTCACAAGGCGGCTGCATTTGGCGGGACGACCACGGTGATTGATTTTGTGGTTCACGAGCCGCAAGGGTTTTCCTATTCGGTAGAGCGCTGGCTCGAGAAAGCCCAGAAGGCCGCCATTGATTACTCGTTTCACATGAATCTAACCCGTTTCAACGACCAGGTTGCCCGCGAGATTCCGTCGCTGCTGGATATGGGGATCACCACGCTCAAGGTGTTTACGGCCTATAACGGTCGTCTGCGCTTGGACGATGGGAGCATCTTTCGCGCCCTGCGGATTGCCAAGGAGAACGGCATGCTGGTCATGGCGCACTGTGAGAACGGGGATGTGATCGAGGCGCTGGTGGCCGAAGCGTTGGCGGCCGGCCATACGACGCCCGAGTGGCATGCTTACACTCGGCCGGCCTGGGGTGCGGTGGAGTCCACACTACGGCTGGCGGCCATGGCCGAACAGACCGGCGCCGCAGTGTACATCGTTCACATGAACGCCGGAGGCGAGGTGGATATGTTGCGCTATGCGCGCGAACGGGGCGTGAAGGTGATGGGCGAAACCTGCCCACAGTATTTGTTCTTCACCGTGGATCATCTGCGCCGGCCAGACGGGGCAAAGTGGATCTGTTCTCCGCCGATGCGCACTGAGCAGGACAACGTCCGGCTGTGGCAAGGCCTGGCCGACGGGACGCTGCAGACCATCGGCACCGACCACTGCCCCTTCTTCTTCGACGGCACCCGCCCGATCGTCTATGAGGGAGAGGAAATTGCCATTCCAGGCAAGGAACTGGGGAAGGATGACTTCACCAAGATCCCAAACGGATTGCCGGCCGTGGGAGATCGCTTGCCGATCCTATGGACCTATGGGATACGGGCCGGCCGGATCACGGCCAACCAGTTCGTGGCCCTGACCTCTACCCACCCGGCCAAGATCTTCGGTCTATATCCACGCAAGGGCGCCCTGCTGCCCGGCTCAGATGCCGACCTGGTGATTTGGGACCCTGAAAAACGGGTGACCTACGGCGTTGCCTATAGCTATCACCGCACCGACTATAACCTCTTTGAAGGCTGGGAAGTGGTGGGCATGCCGGAAAAGGTCTTTCTGCGCGGCAAGCTGATCGTGGATGGCGACCGCTGGCTCGGAGGGCGAGGGCAGGGACAGTTCCTAAAGCGCGGTCCCGGCGAGGTGTTGTAGCCCCGATGAGTCAAAGACGAACCGCCTCGACCTAAGCCGAGGCGGTTGGCTTGCCGAGGATCGAGAGGAGGTTATTCTTCCAGGGTGCTCACATCGCCTTCGGGCAGGCCCAACGCTCGGGCTCTGAGAACCCGTCGCATGATCTTGCCGCTGCGGGTCTTGGGAAGTTTGTCCATGAAGTGAATTTCTTCGGGGCGGGCAATCGGGCCCAGGTGGCTGGCCACATGCTGGCGCAGTTGCTCTCCCAATTCCGGCGAGGGTTGGTAACCGGCTCGCAGCAGGACGAAGGCATGGATGCCCTGCCCTTTTATCTCGTGGGGCAAACCGATGGATGCCGCCTCAGCCACGGCTGGGTGGCTCACCAAGGCCGATTCGATTTCAGCTGTCCCTAGGCGATGGCCAGAGACCTTGATCACATCGTCAGTGCGACCGATGATCCAGAAGTAGCCATCCTCGTCGCGTCGCGCTGAATCGCCGGTCAGGTATTTGCCAGGGTATTTCGACCAGTATTGTTGGAGGTAGCGATCGGGGTCGTTGTAGATGGTGCGCATCATCGAGGGCCAGGGTCGCAGCAGCACCAGGTATCCTTCCTCGCCGTCTTTGACCGGGTTGCCGTGTTCGTCGAGGATCTCGGCGCGCTGGCCGAAGAAGGGTCGGGTCCCTGAACCGGGCTTGAGGGGCACGACCGGCATGGGGGTGATCATGAACATGCCGGTCTCGGTCTGCCACCAGGTATCCATGATCGGGCAGCGCTCTTTGCCGATGACTCGGTAGAACCAGCGCCAAGCTTCGGGGTTGATCGGTTCGCCGACCGAGCCCAACAAACGCAAAGAGGAGAGATCGTGTTTGGCCGGCCAGGCCTCGCCAAAGCGCATCAGGCCACGAATGGCCGTGGGCGCAGTGTAGAATATGGTGATGCCGTAGCGTTCGATGCATTGCCACCAGCGATCGGGATAAGGATACGTCGGTCCGCCTTCGTACATGAAGGATGTGGCGCCGTTCAGCAACGGGCCGTAGACCAGGTAGGAGTGGCCAGTGATCCAGCCTGGATCGGCCGTGCACCACCAGCGATCTTCGTCTTTGATGTCGAAGACGTATTTCAAGGTGGTGTAGGTGCCGACCATGTAGCCGCCATGGGTGTGTAAGATGGCCTTGGGCTTGCCGGTAGAACCGGAGGTGTAGAGAATGAAGAGTGGGTCTTCAGCGTCCATGACCTCGGTGGGGCATTTGCCGCTGGCGATGGGCAGGGCCAACAGGTCGTGATACCAGTGATCGCGCCCGGCCTCCATGGGCACTTCGTGACCGACGCGTTTGATGACCAGCACGTTTTCGACCGATGGGCAGCGCTTCAGGGCCTCATCAACGGTGCGTTTGAGTTCGACCACTTTGCCGTTCTGGTAGCTGCCGTCCATGGTGATAACCAACTTGGATTGGCTATCTTCAATGCGTCCCTGCAAGGCATCTACCGAGAAGCCACCGAACACCACCGAGTGTATGGCGCCGATCTTGGCGCAGGCCAGCATGGCAAAAACGATCTCTGGCACCCGGCCCATGTAGATCGTGACGCGATCCCCCTTCTGGATTCCCATGGCTTTGATGATATTGGCCATGCGCGAGACTTCGCGGTTAAGGGCAAAGTAGGAGAAGGTGCGATGTTCTTTTCCGTCTTCGCTTTCCCAGATCAAGGCGAGTTTGTTTTTGCGGTAGGTTTTGAGGTGACGGTCAATGCAGTTGTGCGCGATGTTGACTTTTCCCCCGACGAACCATTTGTAGAATGGCTTGTTCGAGTCATCTAGGACCTTTTCCCACTTTTGGAACCACTCCAGCTCCTCGGCTTCTCTGGCCCAAAAGCCTTCTAGGTCCTGGTTGGCGAAGGCGGCTAGCGCCTCCCAATCTTTGACGCGCGCCTGTTCGATCACATCTGGGGAAGGATAGTAGACTTCTCCGCTCAGCGGCTTGGCAGGGTTTGCAGTCATAGGCTCTCTCCTTTGGCAAAGGATACGTTTGCCTCGAAATATACAAAAAACGTGGTTGGAAGGCAAGGTTTTTGACCCTCAGCCCGTCGGAGTTGGGTCAGACGGGCCGAGGGTAATGTTCATGTATGGGAAACACTTCTAGGGAAGGAGAGTTGCTTTATGGAGCAGTGTGACGCGTTCCACCAGGGGTGGGCTCATCGGTCTGGATCACCAGGTCGGCAGGCGGCAGGTCGCCGACGGTGGTCTCTAGCTTGGCGTAGTCCACCCAGAGTTTGTCGCCGGTGCAGGATGGACCGCGATACATGGCAATGCCCACCCGACCGCTCGGATAGGCCGAGTCGGAGCCGCTCCAGACCAGGATGTTGTTAATGTAGAAGTAGAGGGAGCTGCCACTGGCTTTCACTTTCAGGACATTCCAGCCATCGCGATTGATGGCCGAGGTGTAGGTCCAGTTGCGCAGGGCGGTGTAGGTGCCGTTGTAGTCTTTCCAGACGGAGAAGTAGCCGGTGTTGGTGTAGTCGAAGGTGTATTCGGTCTTCCACCAGCCCACTGAGTCGAGGACGGGATTGCCACGGATGGCAAGGGCATTGGCGTTGCCGCGGCAGCCCGTGCGCTTCATGCGGACTTCGTAGGTCAGGGTGCTATATTCTCCAATGTGGCTAACGGAGGAGACGCGCCCTTGTACGCCGGCGGTGGTGAAGTAGTTGGAAGCCTCGAGTTGCCAGATGCCCCTGTGGATCACCCAACCATCGGCGTTGTCGGTGAAGGGGGAGTAGAAGCCAGATGGGGCCGGCGCCGCCACGGTGAAGGCCATGGAAGGGCTGTAGGGATGGTTCACGCCGCCCACGGCGGCCCGGATTTTCCAGGTGTAGTTGTCGTTGGTCAGGTCGGTGTCGTGGCGATAGGCGCAGGTTCCGGAGACGCAGACCGCCGGCTCCAGGGTTCTGTCCAGGATGAGGTTGCTCCCTCGATAGGCTTGAAGCTGGTATCGGGTGGCGCCGGCCACTTCGCTCCAGATGTAGATCATGCGCCGAATGGGGAGAGTGCCGTTGGGGAAGAGCGGCGTGGGGACATTGGAGGAACCAGAGGCTGCCGGCGCAGCCTGAGAGGGGATGGAGGATGGAAGCATCAGCAGAGCTAAAGCAAGAGCACTAAAGAGCAAACGGCCAAGGCGGGAGAGGCGGAACATGATGTTCTCCTTTCTCGAACATCGATCGCAAGGGGAGATCGGAAGCATTTACTTAAGGACGTTGTGGGAGCGGTCCGTGTTCCGGCTCTTTAGGCCAGTTTTTGGTCGCAGATGGAGCGGAAGCCACACTTGAGGCAGCGGGCTGGTTCGTTGTGGGAACAGGGGACGTCGGTGCGAACGTCGTCGCGGCGCATGTCGGCCAGCAGGTCGAGTAGGGCCGATTCGAGGGCCGGGGTGTAGTCTATGGCGTAGGAGCGCGAGAGATAGAAGAGGATGCCGTAGGGAGGACGTCTGCCGTATACCCGCTCGACCAATAGGCAGTAGGCCGCTAGTTGGTAGATGTGGGAGTCGTAGGGGCTTTCTGATGGGGTGCGGCCGGTTTTGATCTCTACCGGGATGATGATCCCGTTTTGTTCGATCAGGTAGTCGGGCTTGCCAACCAGGCCAAGCCGAGGATCGATAAGCGGTTTTTCCGGGCGGACGCCTTGGGCATGGGTGTCGATGTAAATGATGCGCCCGCCGGGCAGGCCGGCCGCTCGGCGTTGGCGGCGCGCTTGCCAGAACAGGTAGAGCGCCAGGAGAAATAGGATCAGGGCGAGGGAGAGGACGAGAGACATGAAGAGCGGGGAAAGGGATGGGATCGGGAGGTGGAGTAGGCGAGAGGTTCAGGTGGGAAGCGGCGATGGGAGGCGGAGCGAAGCGGGATTGGGCAGGGGAGAAGAAGGAGGGGTGAGATCAGCGGTTGCGTTCCCAGAGGATCCGTAAGCCGTCCAGGGTGAGCCAGGGGGCGAGGATGTCGATCACGTTGGTCTCGCGGGCGATGATCTCGGCCAGGCCACCAGTGGCAACCACTTTCATCTCCTCGCCCAGTTCTTTGCGGAAACGGGCAACCATGCCTTCGACCAGGCAGACGTAGCCAAATAGCAGACCGGATTGCATGGCGTGGACGGTGTTGCGACCGATGACCGAAGGGGGACGTTGGATGTCGATGCGGGCGAGTTTGGCGGCGCGTTGGAAGAGGGCTTCGGCAGCCAGGTAGATGCCGACTGTGATGGCGCCGCCGAGGTATTCGCCCTCGGCAGTGATGGCGTTGAAGGTGGTGGCGGTGCCAAAGTCGACCACGCAGGCCGGCCCGCCGTAGAGGGTGTAGACAGCTACGGCATCGGCCACGCGGTCGGCGCCTACGGCGCGCGGGTCATCGTAGCGGATTTTGATGCCGGTCTTGATGCCGGCATCCACTACCAATGGCTCTTGGCGTAGATATTGGCGGCAGGCTTGGATGACCCGGCCGGTGAGCGGGGGAACGACCGAAGCCAGACACACGCCGCTCACGTCGGCCGGCCCTTTGCCGATGTGCTGGAGTAGTCCTAGGAATTGCAGGCCGTATTCATCGGGCATGCGGGCGTGGTCGGTGGCTAGCCGCCAATGGTGCAGGAGTTCTTCGCCTTGGTAGAGGCCGATGGTCAGGTTGGTGTTTCCGAGGTCGATCGTCAGCAGCATGGCATATGATCGGCGGGTGGGAGAAGGGCCAAGGTCTTCGAGCACTAGAGTTGTGTCTTTATTTTACTCGATAGAAACAGACGACCCGCTCAGAAGGCGGGTCGAGAGCAGCGGGGAGGGAGGGATTCGAACCCTCGGCTGAGGTTTAAGCCCCAGCACTCACTTAGCAGGCGAGCCCAATCGGCCAACTCTGGCACCTCCCCACGGGATTTGAACAGGGATTTTTGTTGATCGTAAATCGAATCGTCAAAATCGTCAATTGTGCGGAGGGAGTGGGATTCGAACCCACGTGGGCTTGCACCCAACCTGTTTTCAAGACAGGCGCCTTCAACCGCTCGGCCATCCCTCCAAGCGAGGGTGATTTTACCATAAAGTCGGATGTTGGTGATGCGAGGTCACAGGTTGCCACAGATTGCACAGAGTTGCGCAGGTTATGCTCGAACGTCGGTTGGCGCCTTGGATGATCTCAGCTTTGTCAATAGTTGTTTGCGGTTTTTGTAACTGCGGATATCGTCTGCCAACGTCTGGCGGTCGAACACGCCTTTGGGGTGTTGTCGGTGTACGGTTGTCGGGGTATGATTGCTGGGTGTGGGATCGTTTGGGGAGAGGAGGAAGCTCCCCTTAGCTGGTGGAGCGGTTTGGCCGGCATGCTGGAGATATCTGCCTATCTCCGGCAACGTTGCGCGGTATGGAGAGCGATCGTCGTCGCGATTTTTCCTAACCTTCTCAAAACAGGAGAGATGCTATGTCTGGTCCTCGTGTTGTTCGTGCTCCCCGCGGTACGACTCTGACTTGTAAAAACTGGTTGATCGAAGCTGCCTATCGTATGATCCAAAACAACCTGGATTCAGAGGTGGCCGAGCGGCCGGAAGACCTGGTGGTCTATGGTGGGCGCGGCCAGGCGGCACGTAACTGGGAATGTTTTGATGCCATCCTTGAAGCGCTTCGCAATCTCGAGGAGGATGAGACACTGTTGGTGCAATCCGGCAAGCCGGTGGCTATCTTCAGGACTCATCCCGACGCGCCGCGCGTGCTGATCGCCAACTCAAATTTGGTGCCTCACTGGGCCACCTGGGAGCATTTCGACGAGTTGGCTCGCAAGGGGTTGATTATGTACGGCCAGATGACGGCCGGCGGCTGGATATACATCGGCACGCAGGGCATCTTGCAGGGCACCTACGAGACGTTCGGCGCCCTGGCCCGTCTCAAAGGGTGGGGATCGCTCAAAGGGAAGTTCGTGCTCACCGCCGGCCTGGGTGGCATGGGCGGAGCCCAGCCCTTGGCGATCACGATGAACGAAGGCGTAGGCTTGATCGTTGAAGTCGATGCCGAGCGCGCCGAACGACGGCGGGCCATCGGCTATGTGGATACCGTGGTGGATAATCTTGAGGAGGCGATGACCCTGGTGGAAGAAGCCCTCAAACAGCAGGTTCCTAAATCCATCGGCCTGATCGGCAATGCCGCCGATGTGTACAGCGAGTTAGCCCTGCGCAACGTTATCCCCGATGTGGTGACCGATCAAACTTCAGCTCACGATGCCTTGATGTACGTGCCCTCCGGCCTGTCGGTTGCCGCAGCGAATGAACTGCGCAAGATCGACCCCGAACGTTATAAGCGCATGGCGCTCGAATCCATGGCCAAACATGTGGAAGCCATGCTGGCCTTCCAACGGGCCGGGGCCGAAGTGTTTGACTACGGCAATAACATCCGCCAGCAGGCCTATAACTATGGCGTGACCGATGCCTTTGAGTTTCCTGGCTTTGTGCCGGCCTACATCCGTCCCTTGTTCTGCGAGGGAAAGGGCCCCTTCCGCTGGGTAGCCCTTTCCGGCGATCCCGAAGATATCTACAAGACCGACCAGGCGGTGATGGACCTCTTTCCCGAAGATGATCATCTGCGCCGTTGGTTGACTATGGCACGCCAGAAGGTTCCTTTCCAGGGCCTACCCGCCCGAATCTGCTGGTTGGGATACGGTGAGCGGGTGAAGGCCGGCTTGAAGTTCAACGAAATGGTCGCTAAGGGAGAGCTCAAAGCGCCGATCGTCATCGGTCGTGACCATCTCGACGCCGGCTCAGTCGCCTCGCCCAATCGCGAGACCGAAGCCATGCAAGATGGCTCCGACGCCATCTCTGACTGGCCGATCCTCAACGCCCTGCTCAACGCCGTGGGAGGCGCGACCTGGGTGGCCTTCCATCACGGCGGCGGAGTGGGGATCGGCTACTCGCAGCATGCTGGCCAAGTGATCGTGGCTGATGGCACTCCTGAGGCCGCCCGTCGCCTGGAGCGCGTCCTGACCACCGATCCAGGCCTGGGCATCGTCCGCCATGCCGATGCCGGCTATCAGATCGCCATTGAAGCGGCCAAGCGACACGGCATCAAGATGCCGATGCTGAAATGAGCTTGGTCTTCGGTCAGGGCTAGCCGTGAAGCGGGTCGTCCTGCTCCTGGTGTTCGTTGCGTTGAGCGCTTGCGCGCCGGCGGTGGCGTCGTCATCTCTGTCCGATTCGCTCTCTGCCTCTCCTCCGCCGCCTCCTCCTTCCCTAAAACCAACCCCCTCGCCCCTGCCTCTGCCGACGGCTTCTCCTACCCCTACCCCGGTGCTGCACCCGCCGGTGGAGCGCGTCCTAATCGTCAGCTTCGATGGATTGCGCCCCGACGCGATTGATGTGGCGCCGATGGAAAATGTTCTGCGCTTGATGCAGGTCGGCGCTTATCATCTCGGGGCGCAAACTGTCTTGCCCAGCACCACTCTGCCGGCCTACGCCTCGATGGTCAGCGGCATGTGCCCGGCCCGACACGGCGTCTACTGGAACGAGTATGTTCCCCAAAATGGCTATGCCATGGGCACCGACCTGTTTGACCTGGCACGGCTAGCCGGCCTGCGCACAGTGATGCTGGTGAGCAAGCAGAAATTGCGCCACCTCACCGAACCGGAAAGCACCGAGACGTTCGTCGTCCGCGAATCGGACTCTACCCTAGGCGTCCTGGCAGCGGCTGAGATCAAAAAGGGTTTTGGCCTGATGCTGGTTCACTTCTATGAAGGCGATCGCGCCGGTCACGAGTGGGGATGGCTGAGCGCTCCACAATTGGCTGCTTTCCGTCGCGCCGACCGAGCGCTGGGCGAGATGCTGCGCGCTCTAGACGAGAGTCCATGGCGCTCAACCACCTTGATCCTGGTCACGGCCGATCACGGCGGAATCGGCTACACTCACGGCGGCGACTCGCCAGGCGAAACCACTATTCCCTGGGTGATAGTGGGACCAGGCGTTCGCCCTGGGCCGTTGCGCACCCCAATTCACGTGATCGACACAGCTGCCACAGCCGCTTATGCCCTCGGTCTACCCCTTCCACCGGAATGGGATGGGCTTCCTGTCTATGAGGCCTTTGGCCAACCTCCTGCGATCCGCCTCAACGCCGATCCCTGCCGTCAGACGCGATAGCAGCTAGCGCCGGCCCAAGGAGCGCCTCAGGTCGTCAGCCAACAGGCGGGTGAAGATCGCTCCTCCTGCCGGGTTCAGGTGCAAGGGATCGTCAAAATGGGAGGGGGTGATGGTCGGTAGGTGAGCGTAGTCTCCATCCGCCAGCGGCGCGCCGATTGGAATTGTGGCAGAAGCTTTTGCGCCCGATCGATTGGGCCGGCCGTGATTTGGGGAAAAAAGCGACGAAAAGCGCAAACTCCAGCAGATGATATGTTGGTCGTAGCGCGCCTTGAGACACGTCTAGGATATAGGCCAGTTTCTTCAACGTGAAGAACGATAGCCCTACCGGCAAGATCACGCTGGCGGTCCAGCCGGCCGGCAGGATGCCGTTTTGGAACGTCCGCTGAGGCGCCAGCCAGTATAGGGAGAAGACGATCAGGAAAAAGAGCAAAAATTCGTAAGACGTGAAGTTCATGCCGACTTGGAGGGGGATTGTAATTCATCGGCGTCGGTCCGCTCGGTCACGCGGAAGCCGGCGGCAAATGCCACTGTCCGACAGCCGCGCGCCTCGAGGAAGCGACGGATCGCGCTTCGGGCGACGGCCGAGAGTAGTTGAGGGATGAAGCCAGCGAGAGCAACGTCAGGGAGTAATCGGTCTGGCTGCATTTGGTCAGGTGAAAGCCGAGTTGGTGCAACCCTTCGATGAATTCACGGCTATTGTGTAGTCGTCGTATCGGGCGATCACAGCGGGCCGGCCATGAGCATTGAGGATGGTATCAACATCATCCGGTCGAATCTCAGGGACAGAACGGCTCTCGGGAGGTTGCTCGGCGATTGGCAGATTCTCCAGAACGCTTTGCGCACTGTCGGTATCGCGATCTGGACTACGGGCGTGATCGCCAGCACCAAAGCTACCAGATCCGCCCAGACGTTAAATTTGCTGACGAGAGCGAGCGGTGCCAAATCAGCCATCTCCCACCCACGCCGATCGCCGACCACGCCCCCAACGGGACTCGACGGCGCAGCAGGGAGAACTCTCCCAGGCGGATGTTCTCCACTAAGATTAGCGAAGGATATGCTGCTATCAGGAAGGTGTGGAAGGGAAAGACGTCCTTCAGCAAACGGTTAGGGCTCAAGGGCGATCCCTAGTTTTTCTGCAAGTTGCTGGTTGGATGGCTCGCTCAAAATAGTGCCATCGGGAAAGACCAAGGTCGGAATAACGCGTTTGCCGTTGTTGACGCTCTTCACGAATTCCACGTATTCGGGATGTTCATCCAGATCGATGTTCTGGTACGGGATGTGATACTCGTCCAGAAAGGCGCGTGCGCGACGTGTGTCGGGGCACCAGCTTGCACTATACATGACAATGATGTCGCTCATGCTACCTCCAAGTATGAGAGCGGTGAGACGATAAGTTAAGTGTACCGGTTGAACAAGTCCAGCGTTGCGGCTGGCCTTCGGACAAAAGTCCGAACAGAGTATTGCCAAAATGGAAGCCGCTATATTGCGTAACCTTCCAATCAAATACCCAATAGGAGGCTTCCGTGGACAAGTATATCAACTTTGAGGGATTTCTGCGCTATCTTTTGGGTGGGGAAGCCCTGCTCGAGAAGGGCGCCAAGAGGGTCAAAGCGATGTGAACACAGTCCAATCGCTGCGGCTAAGCGACATGGCGGAAAAGATGCCTGGGAATCAGGAAGAGGCGGGAGTTGTACTCGGTGACGTGAGGGAAATGGAGCGTTAGCGGGCTCCCAAGACGCCCGATCTCGGCGCGTTGAAGGACGGCGCTACGCCGGGAGATCGGTTGCTTGTGTGCTCGCTCCCTGTTTGCGGGCGCTGCTTGCTAGTTTGGTTCGTGATGTATTCGTCGAGAACGATCAACCGGGAACACTACCGCGCTGCTTGGGGATCGACTTCCCGGCTGGATTTGAGATGCGGGATGAGCTCGCCGTTGACAAAGCCGAAAATTCTCGAGCCACACGTTGCCCCTCATAGGATTTGTAACACTGCGAATTTGCCGCCTTACACTCTTATCCTTTACGTCATAGTCTGTTGTGGCGTTGGTGCATGAATAGTTGACGAAGAGAGCGTGATCGTGTAAGTTTGGTTTATGCCAAAACACAAAACCACAC
>CAKZJX010000025.1 GCA_937120535.1 uncultured Anaerolineae bacterium | reverse complement strand
TCAGTTCTGGCGTTGGGCCGCTTTTGACTTCCAGATATGATGACAGGGAGAACACGGAGAAAATGACCGCCAAAGCTGAACGATCTGGCTGCTTGAGCATCCTGCTCCCATTCTTGGGGCGTTCAAGGAGCGAACCGATCAGTGGTGACTTACCTTATCGTTTGCGCGACGATTTTCTCTCCCCTGCAGAATTTTCTTTCTACAAGGTACTTTCCTCTGTTGTGGGTTCTCGGTTTACTGTTCAATCAAAAGTCAGACTGGCAGACGTTTTGTTCGTGGCTCGCCCCAACGAAAACGTTGCTTATTTTAACAGAATTGCCCAGCGGCACCTTGATTTTCTCGTATGTGATTCCGCCACAATGAAGCCCTTGTTGGGTATTGAATTGGACGACAGCAGCCATCAACGCGACAGCAGGCAAGAACGGGATGAATTTCTACACAAAGTATTTCAAGCGGCACGCTTCCCTTTATTGCGTTTCTCCGCACAGCGGGAGTACAATAATCGAGAAATAACGGAGAGACCTGCACCTTTTTTGAAAGATAAGATGGTTTCAACACCCCCATCACAAGCACCGTCCATGCCACCTATAATCGCACAGGACAATGCCGCCCCCCTGTGTCCAAAATGTAATATCCCGATGGTGATACGAACCGTTGCGCAAGGCGAGCATAAAGGTAAACAGTTTTATGGATGTCCAAACTACCCGCGATGCAGAGAAGTTAAGCCGCTTGCAATCCGAAAGGCTGGCTAACACGCGCTTACACCTGAGGCCGCTCCGCTGCGCTTCGCGGCGCAGGTGAAGCGCAGGCCGTTAGGCATCGTATGAATGCGCGTCGCATAGTCGGATGGTTGCTGATTGCCTTCGCAGCTTTGCTCGCCTGCTCGCAGACGGTCGCCGTGTTCCATTTCATGCAGCATCAGGTGGAGGGCTTTGCTTTCCCGAGGCGCTATGCCATTGAGTCGAGCATCCAGAATTACGGCCTTGCGTTGGTTGCTCTTTCCGTAGGGATTCTGGTCTTACGGAGTTCAGCCCGGGTTGTTGCTTGGGCGGCA
>CAKZJX010000024.1 GCA_937120535.1 uncultured Anaerolineae bacterium | reverse complement strand
AATCTCCGTGTCCTCTGCGCACTCTGCGGTAAACCCTGAGCAAGAGAGCTTTAGAATCTCCGTGTCCTCTGCGCACTCTGGAGAGGCCGCCTGACCTTTCCGAAGATCGATGGGGCGCATTATGCCTGTTCATCGATTTGGGCGCCAACGCCAAAGGTCTCTAAAAGCAAGGTCTGCAAAATTGTCAGCAAACTCTCCTCCTGCTCGGGCAACACTGTGCGCGGGTCAAGCAGCACCCGATCGTCGGCAACGCGGGCGATCACCGGCGGATCGGCCTCCCGCAGGCGTTTCAAAAAGCGATTGAGGTGCTTCACATCCAAGGCCAGGACGAACGTAGGAAGAACTTCCTCGGGCAGGCTGCCCCCTCCGACGGTCGATTCAGCCCGAACCACCTCACCCCGTCCCAAACGGCTACGCCACGCCTCTGCGCGACCCCGAACCTGCTCGGCCGACATCGAGATCATCCTCCACACCGGGATGCGACTCGTCGCCTCATCCTTCAGGTAGTGCAACAGGGTGGCATGCAACGCCGCCAGGCAGAGCTTATCAGCCCGCAGCGCTCGCGCCAGCGGATGTTTCTTGAGGCGGTTCACCAGCTCTACCCGGCCTACTACAATGCCGGCCTGAGGCCCGCCCAGCAGCTTATCGCCGGAGAAGCAGACCAGGTCGGCGCCGGCAGCCAGCGACTCTTGCACCATGGGCTCGTGCCCCAAGCCGAACGTCGCCGTGTCGAGCAGGGTGCCCGAGCCCAGGTCGTCGATCAACGGCAGCCCGTGGCGGTGGGCCAAGGCGGCCAGGTCGGCCAGGGTTGGCTCTTCGGTGAAGCCGATGATCTTGAAGTTTGAATGGTGGGCGCGTAGGATCACGGCTGCGCCCTGGGCGATGGCCTCCTGATAATCGCTGATGCGCACTTTGTTGGTGGTGCCCACTTCCAACAGTTTGGCGCCCGATTGTTTCATCACGTCAGGCAGGCGAAACGAGCCACCGATCTCCACCAACTGCGAGCGGGCAATGGCCACTTTTTTGCCGCGGGCCAGGGTCGAAAGGGCTAAGAGCACCGCCCCAGCATTGTTGTTGACCACCAGGGCGGCCTCGGCGCCGGTCAGGCGTGTGAGCAGGCCTTCTACGTGCACTGAGCGCGAGCCGCGCTTGCCGCTAACCAGGTCAAACTCCAGGGTGGAATAGGCCTGGGCAGCGGCCGTCATTGCTTCGAGGGCCGGCTGGCTCAGGGGGGCCCGACCCAGGTTGGTATGCAGGATCACGCCGGTAGCGTTGATCACCGGCCGCAACGAGGGACGAGTCCAGGCTTCGAGCAGATGCTCTGCGCGGGCGAGCAGGACGTCGCGCGGGGGGAGGTCAGCGCCAGTTTTGGCCGCGGCCCGCGCCTCGTCGAGCGCGAATCGCAGCGCCTGTACGACGAGCGGCCGCCCGTAGTGCAGGATCCGCCCCTGCAGGCGCGGCGTCTGAAGCAGTTGATCGACCGAAGGCAAATCACGTAGGTTGATCGTCATCAGGAAGCTCCGGCGCTTGCCAGAGAGCCCGTTCCCGCAGGCGCAAGAGGTATTCGATCAGGATCAGACCCCCCGCCAAGCCAACAATCACGTATAGGTTGACCAGGCGCGCAAGCTGCAACCAGGCCAACACAGCCCCATATACACCCACCCACAACGCCCGGCGCACCAACACCGACGGTTGGAGAGGTTGGTCTAAGAAACGAGTAGAGATGAAGTAGACGATCGGGAAGGCCGTGGCGGTGAGGGCGACCACCAACGAGGCAAAGAACGCCCAACGCGGCCACACGGTGGGCAAGGTAAAGTTCACTAGGAGGTATAAACCGCCCCAGCCGAGCAGCAGCAGGAATAAGCTGGATAGAAGAAACGGGCGAAAGGAGAGCATGAGAAGATTATACCCTCAGGGAATACCCAAACATAGGCGCTTTTAGCCCTTTCGGGCGCGAAAATCTACGCGGAAGGGACTTAGATCGAAGTCAAGGGGGACACCGTTGGCCAGGTCGGCCACCACTTTGCCGGTGCCGGGGCCCAGCGAAAGGCCGAGCATGGCATGGCCGGCGGCGATGATCAGGTTGGCATGGCGGGGAGAGAAGCCGATGATCGGAACGCCGTCGGGGGTGACCGGTCGCAGGCCGGCCCAGGTTTGGCGAATTTCTAGGCGCTCATCCATGTAGATGTATTCGCGCACGGCGCGCTCGATGGCCGACAACCAGCGCGGATCGGGGGTCATAGACATTTGTCCCACCTCTAGACGGCCGGTAAAGCGCAGCACGTCGCCCATAGGGGTGACGGCCACCCGACGTTCTCCGAGCAACAGCGCCTGGCGGGGCATAGTGCCGGGGGCGGTCACGGTCAGGCTGTAGCCGCGGGCCGGCTGGATGGGCAGGTGTAGCCCCAAGCTGCGGGCCAGGAACGGCGTCCAGGCGCCGGCGGCCAACACCACCGTTTCGGCTTCGAAATCGCCGCGATCGGTGCGCACTCGGCGAATTCGGTCGTTTTGCGCCTCCAAATCCGTCACCCACATTCCCTCGAAGCCCTCTGCTCCGAGGGCATAGACCCGCTCTTTGAGGGCCTGCAGGTAACGGCCAGGATGGAGCGAGGCATCGGTCAGGAAGTGTACACCACCGATCACTTCTGGGCGCACCAGCGGCTCCCGTTGGCGCACTGCGTCGCGGGAGAGCACCTCAGCAGGCAGGTTGTGTTGGAGCAGTAGATCGGCCTCGTGCCGGCCGGCCTGCAAGCCGGCCTCGGTTTGGTAGAGGAACAAAACGCCGCTCGGTTGGTAATTGCAGGCGAAGCCTTCTTGGGCGATGATCTGGGCAAACAGGTTGGCGCTCATCACGCCTAGCCATTTCAGGGCCGGCAGGGAGCGCTGCACGTTCTTATGGCTACACGAAAGAGCGAAGCGCAACAACCAGGACAGGTAGGACGGATGCAAACGCACGGCCAAGCCAAACGGGCTATTGTTCGAGTCCAGCAACCACTTTAGAGCGGTGGAAATCACCCCGGGCGCCGCCAAGGGGACGATATGGCTAGGCACGATGTGGCCGGCGTTACCGTCCGAGCTGCCGGTGCCGATCGTCCCTTGATCGAAGATCGCCACCCGCCGGCCCGAACGGATTAAGAAGTAGGCAGCATGCAAACCAATCGCCCCGCCACCGATGATCAAGACATCGCGTTTCATGATCGATACTCCTGAAGGGACACAAGGTTGTCAACTCGGTTGGGCAGATCACCGTTCACGGCGCGCAACGCAACCGGAGCGTGTCAGATCCCCCAACCAAACGGATCGCGCTCGTCCACCAGCAAGTTCCCCTCAGCCATCACCCACGCTTCGCCGGTGATCGTGGGGACGATCTGTCCTTCTACGATCTCGATCTGACCTTCGAAGATGCTGCCGATCACGCTTTGTTGACGCCACACTTGGCCAGGAGAGAGCTTTCCCTCGACATATAGGCAGGCCAGGGCAGCGCTGGTGCCAGTGCCGCACGGTGAACGATCGTAGGCCCGCCCCGGACAGAGCACGAAATTGCGGCTATCGGCCTGCTCAGCCGGCGCGAACAGTTCCACGTGGTCGATCTCAGCGCCTGCCTGGCCGGTGATCCCCTGCTCCGCCAGGCGCTGCCGCACCTTCCAGGCGAAATCGGTCAGGCGTTCGATGTTCTGTGGCGAGACGTCCAAGCCATGATCGTGGACCAGGAAGAACCAGTTGCCACCCCAGGCCACGTCACCATGGACGATCTGATCGTCTACTTCCACGGCAACGTTGCTGCGATAGCGATAGGCCGGCACGTTGCGCACCGAGACGCGGTTGGGGTGGCCGGCCGGCGAGGCCGGATGCAGCCTGGCCTCCACCACACCGACCGGGGTCTCCAGGCGGACCAGGCCGGGTTGGACTCGGCCGAGATAGGCCAAGGAGACCACCACGCCGATCGTGCCGTGTCCGCACATGCCCAGGTAGCCCACGTTGTTGAAGAAGATCACGCCGAACTGACAGGTTGGATCGGCCGGCGGGACGAGCAATGCCCCGACCAACACGTCGGATCCGCGCGGCTCGTTGATGGCCATACGGCGCAGATAGTCATAGCGGGTGCGCAGCACATTCAGTTGTTCGGCCACCGAGCCGCCGCCCAGCTCAAATGGACAGGATTGGAGCAAGCGCGTCGGTTCGCCGCCGGTGTGAGAATCGAGAAAGGGGATGCGTTGCATATGGCAGATTATAACAACTCTGCCAGCTCGAATGAAAGCTGAACATGAAAAGCAAAACCAACCACCTCCTGGACAAGATTCGGCGTTCAAAATCGCTCGACAAAGAGTTCGCCATGTCCTTTTCTCTTCACAAAAGAGCCCCCACCAACTAGAATCACACTCAAACACCCGGAAGTCCATGCGATCAACGGCATGATGTTTCCGAACCTCAAGACGTCATATTGAGCATAAGAACGCCTTGGTTGTGGGTGAGGTTATGGACCTGGCCTGCGAAAGGGCCTGTAGCTCGGACATTGATGAGGTCTTTCAACGTACATGGCAGCTACGCCGACCGATGTCGGATCTCGCGGCTCTATCGCAGGCGTCGGCGTGAACGATCGGGGCCGGTCCCAACCAGAGAGGATCGCACAAGAGCCGATTGAGAGGAGGCATTCATGAGTTTTGACATACTCCATTCGCCCGTTGCATTTCTAAAAGAGATGCTCGGGGCAGTCCCTGGGGAATCGACGCTCAAAGCGTATGAGGGTTACTGGGAGAAGGAGGAGAGGCCCATCTCGGAGACGATCGACCGCGCAGGCACGCCCTGGCTACGCATGTTCGACCCACTCGGAGAGCGCATAGACACGGTCTTGTTCCCGCCTGAATATTCGAAGATGCTCCACAGAGGCTACCAAGATGGCGTCGTCTGGCGGGTCTTTGAAGAGAAATCTCTGCTGCCCTCGTATCTATTGGGATACGTAACCGCGTTTAACGATCCAGGCCTTTATTGCCCCTACACTGTCTCCCTGTCAACGGCAGTGCCTCTAGAGAAATATGGGACCGAAGAGCTGAAGGCCCGCTTTCTGCCCCCTATGCTTCGTCGAGATGAAACCGTCTGGCAGGGTGCAACCTGGATGACGGAGATCAAAGGGGGGTCTGATCTAGGAGCGACTGTGGAGACGGTGGCCAGGCTGGCGGGCGACCGCTGGCTGCTTATGGGTGAAAAATATTTTGCGAGCAACGTGGGGGCAGAACTGGCCGTCGTAGCCGCCCGGCCGGAAGGCGCCCCGCGCAACGTGCGAGGCCTGGCGCTCTTTCTCCTCCCCAAACATCGCCAGGACGGGAGCCTCAACTATCTCATCCGCCGCCTCAAAGACAAGATCGGAACTCGCTCCGTCCCCACCGGGGAGGTCGAGCTCAAGGAGAGTGAGGCGTATCTTCTGGGCAAGGCCGAGTGGGGGATCTATCTCATTTTGGAGGTGCTCAACCTGTCTCGGGTAGCCAACAGCGTGGGGAGCGTCGCCCTGGCGCAGCGGGCCATGGCCGACGCGCTCCGCTTTGCGGTGGGACGGGAGGCGTTTGGCAAACCCATCATCGAACACCCCCTGTTGCGCAAGCAGTTTGAAGATCGAATGACCCAACTGAAGAGCGCCTTTGCCCTGGCTTGGGAGGCTGTCGAGCTCCTGAACGAGGTCTGGCGACAATCTCCTCCGTATTCTGAGCGGTATCATCTCTTCCGGTTGGTTGCGCATCTGGCGAAGTATTGGACGGCGGAGCTAGCCGCTCAGACGGCCAAGTGGGCCATGGAGGTGTATGGCGGAGCGGGAACACTGATGGAGTTTGGCGTTGAGCGCTGGCTGCGGGAGGCGATGATTCTGGCCATTTGGGAAGGGACGCCTCATCGCCAAATTTTAGACGGTCTTGAGGTGATGGAGCGTAAGGGAGCACATCAGTTGCTTTTCCGCCACTTAAGTGCCATAGCCGACCCACAAGCCCTGCAGGAGATCGCCGCGCAGGTGGAGAATTTTCTCAAACTACCCGCTGAAGAGAGAGAGGCCCGCGCAGAGGAGATCTTTCGAAGCTTGGCGTACTTTACGGCCGAGGCGCTTCGAGGGAAGACCCGCCGAAACGGATAACTACCCCGATGGGCAGGTAAAGGAGATCAACCTGACTTCAGTCAGGTAGCTCTTGTGAGCTCGCGACGCTCAGCGTGCTTATCGCCCCTGGCTGCATTCCCCGCCTGCGCTCACGTCACCCCCGAGCAGAGAGAAGAGGTCGCTCTCGATCATTTCTCTTCCTTGCGCAACGGCAGGAAACCACGACCGAGCACTTCTTGGGCAGCGGTGATCACCACAAAGGCCGAAGGATCCTCGCGAGCGGTAACCGTCTTCAGGTGGTTGATCTCGGTCACGGTCAGAGCGCACATTAGGATGTTGCGCTCAGCGCCGGTGTACATACCGGTGCCATGCAGACAGGTGACGCCGCGGCGCAGTTCGTTCATGATGGCCTTGCTGACGGCCTCGGCTTTGTCGGTGATCACAAGGGCCAAAAACTGACGACGATGGGTGTGGAAAACGAACCAGGCGCGCCGATCCGAAGCGGCTTCGTGAACGGGTTCGATGCGAGTGTCTTGGCCAAAGCGAGGCAGCACCTCGCCCGTAGCTTGGGTGAGGCGGGCAGTCAACAGACCAAGAATGAGCAAAAGGAGGTAATAGGCCACACCAACGCCGATCACCAGATGGCCGTCTAGCGGCCCTAGGGCAGCACGAGCGATCATGACGTTCAGATCGGCGGCCGGGATGGGGTGCATCCAGAGTTTGGCTATCCAGACCAGGGCCGTGATCAGGAATATCCAGAAGTAGTTGCGCCGCAGGCGCCGGCCCAAGGCCTCCCACATTGAGATCGGAAAGCGAGGGTGGAGCAGGTTTTCGGCCAGGCTCTCGGCCCATTCCGGCGAGGGTTGAAAGGGCGGCACCAGCATGGCGGCATAGAAATCGGTCTCCATCAAGCGGATGCGATAACTCCATAGCTCGTAGTAGCGGTAGCGCCGCGACTCGATATATAAGAACAACGTGACCAGCAGGGTGTTCAAGATGATCACGGCATGGCTGGAGTCGACCTGGCTGAAGGCAATGGACAGGGTGCCGGCCGTGGTTACCACTGCCCAGTTGGTAGTGGTATCTAGACGTTGCCGCCAGACGTTGGCGCGCTGAATCTCAGCGCGGAAAAAGTGAACCATGGCGGTGACGAATTCGCTTGGGCGAATGCGATAGCCGCGATAAGTCCACACGAATTCATCGGAGGAAGGGCGAGATGTATCAGAAGCAAAGCCCTCTGACGACACGGGAATTCTCCTTCATACGGTAGGGTAGGTTCATGTCCCCTCTGCTGGTTGCGGCAATTGATAGGCGGCGCGAGTCGGCTTGAGCGGCCGGCTCAGCCAATAGGGCCGGCGGGTGCCATCTGGGCTGAAGCGATGGGCCGGTCGCGTTAGGGCTAGCCATTGGCGATAGACTTCCATGGACTTGTTGGTATCGGCAAACACGTCGCCGGCCCGGTCGCCCGGCTCAGCCTGGCGAACCACTACTTTTTGTAGCCAGCAGTGTACGCCACTCACCGGATCCGGATGAACGGCGTGGGCCAGGTTTTGGTTCACGCCGACGTTGGTCCACCAGATGCGCGCAGTATCCGGATCGCCTGAGGTCCAGGCCGTGGCGCCATGCAGGACGCGCAGATGGTAACGCCCCGAGCCATCTTCATCGATCTTCACCAAGCTGGAGGCGCCGCGATTCACGCCGGCCTGTTCTTGCAAGCGCCAGCGCCCCAGGTGATGACTGACAGCCACCATGCCGGGCTTGATGGCCTCCGTCACCCAGACGGAATCCACAAAGTAGCCGATCTCGGTCTCCACTCGCACCAGGTCACCGGTTTCGACGCCGATCCGCTTAGCGTCGTGAGGATGGATCCAGACCGGGTTCTTGTGGGAGATCTCATATAGCCATTTGGCGTTGGCCGAGCGGGTGTGGATCAGGGTAGGCAAACGGAAGTTGGGCAGCAGGATCATCTCGCCCTTAGCACGATCCACATGCTCCGGATGAACGTGGCTCTTGAGCGACCAAGGAATAGTGTATTCCCGCTCCGACCATCCCCATAGGTAGAGCGTTTCGCTGAAAAATTCCAGTTTCTTGCTCGGGGTGTCGAACCCGGGGCGCACGGCGCCGTCCACCACCAGACCAACAACCTGACCATCCTTCCAAGCGCGATCGAACTCGTCGACCTGGTAGTCTTCGGGCTGGCCGATGGGCTTGGCATAGGGCAGATAGTTTTCGCGGCGGATCTCGAACACGCCGTATTTGCGCATGTAGTCCAGGGGGGTAAGCCCTTCCTTGGCGGCGGCTTCGGGCAGGCCAGGAACTGAGTTTTCGAAGATCCAGCGGTAGTATTCTTCAACGGTGATGATCTCGCCTGGTCGGTAGGGCGACTCGAACCATTGACGGATGCCCAGCGACCCGTCGGGGTCCATGCGAGCCGAAAGCTGGATCCAGAATTCATTTTCTTCCCACACTTCGCCCGGATTGGCTTGATAGGTGAAGTCCACCTTGATGCCGCTGCGCTCCATGGCGACGCGACGGACCGGCTGTCGAAAGGCGATCCACTGGCCGGAATGGGTTTCTTGGCTCATCAGGTCATGGCGCTCTGGGCCGTGGCCCATGGGGAGAACATAGTCGGCAAACCAGGCAGTCTCGTTCCAGGTGGGGGTGAGGGCCACGTAGCACTTGATGGGCGAGTCGTCGCGGGTGAGGATCTTCAGCCACATGAAGCCGTCAGGGTTCACCCAGAGCGGGTTGTAGACACGGGTAAAGTATACGTCGATCTCACCGCGGCCTTCCTCCAACAGGTGAGGCAGGAGGAAGGACATTTCGTAGTGGGCCAGGGGATATTCGATTGGGTAGTGTAGTTCGTTCCAGGTTTCGGGCGAGGGGGCGCCTTTGAACGGTTTGGGGACGAATTTGTTCCAGTTGGTGAGGGAGGTGCCGCCGCGCGTTCCGACGCTGCCGGTCAGGACGTTCAGAAAGAACAAGCAGCGCGCTACCTGCCAGCCTCCAAGGTTGCCCACGCTGGCGCTACGCCAGACGTGAGTGGCCAGTTTGTGATCGCAGTCGGCCACGGCACGAGCGGCTTCTTGGAGGCGATCGAGGGGGACTTCGGACTCACGGGCGGCGCGCTCTAGGGTGTACTCGGCATAGAGGTCCTTGAGCAGGGCGTCGAAGAGGGGGAAGAGGTCGAGGGACGAGGAGGCCGGCCCAGGGTCTGGTGAGGAAGCGAGGTGGGCAGAGATGCGTTCGGCGAGAGAAGCGTCCTTCAGGGGCAACCAGCCTCGGGCAACGGCGTGAAGCGTCTCCTTCCAATTCACCCAGCGGCGGATGAATTCTTTATCGTAGAGGTCGTTTTGGATCAGGTAGTTGGCTATGGCCAGCAGGACCACCGTCTCGCTGCCGGGATAGGTAGGCAGCCAGATGTTGCTCATGGAAGCAGTATTGGATAGACGCGGGTCGAGGGTGATCAGGGTGGCGCCGCGACTCTTGGCTTCGATAATGCGTTGGGCGTGGGGATTGAAGTAGTGGCCAGTTTCGAGGTGGCTGGAGACCAGCAGAATGACACGGGCGTTGGCGTGATCGGGGCTAGGACGGTCTTGGCCGCTCCAGAAGTTGTAGCCGGCCCGGGCAGAGGAGGAGCAGACGTTGGTGTGGCTGTTGTGGCCGTCCATGCCCCAGGTTTGGACCACGCGGTTGGTATAGCCATCTTCGCCCGGGCGTCCTACGTGGTAGACGATGCCGTTCGGACGGCGCAGTTTGCTCTGGCGCATTTTGGCGGCAATTTCGTCGAGGGCCTGCTCCCAGGAGATGCGTTGCCATTTGCCCTCGCCGCGCTTGCCCACCCGTTTGAGAGGGTAGAGGATGCGCTCAGGATCGTAGACTTGGTTGTGGGTGGCCGGCCCTTTGGCGCAGTTGCGGCCGCGACTGCCAGGATGCACCGGGTTGCCCTCGAATTTGCGGATCTCGAAGGTTTCTTTGTCCACGTAGGCCAGCAAGCCACAGGCAGCTTCGCAGTTGAAGCACACCGTCGGGACCAGGGTGTAGCGCCGAGGGACGCGCTTGGGCCATTCTTTGCCATCCCACTCCACCCAGTCGTCCCAATATTCGGGCGGGGGGTATTGGCTGATGCGCCCATCGGGATGGACGACTTCGGTGAGTTGGATGGGAGGGCGAGCGCTCAATGAGAAGTGTGGCAGGGAGAGGCCAGCAGAGGTGGGAGGGATGGAAGGGCGATCGGTCATCGTGGACTCCTTTCCTGATCGATAAGGGGTCAGGAATTGGGGATGCGTTGTGGGGCTAGGATGAAGGCGTAGCTGTATAAGAACAAGCCGACGAGCATGGCGAGAAAGGTCAAGGGAACAGCGAACGGCAGGAAGAGGCTCAAGGCCAGGGGCAGCAGGTGCCCTAAGCCAAGGCCACCCCACCAGAAGTGGCGGCGGTAGGCTCCATGAGTCATCTCCCGGTAGCCGAGCAGGGCGACTTCGGAAGCCAAGGAAGGGAAGCGGCCGAGCAGGAGGAGCAGAAGGCTAACGGCAATGGCGGCCGGCAGGGCGCTCTGCGCTAGGCTAGTCAGGCGCTCGGGGAAGGCCGGCAGCAGCCCGCCCAAGACGCCCAAGGCTGCCAGGGAGAGCATGATGGCCTGAGCGGCCAGCTGGAGGGGCAGGATCGGGCTCTGCCACATATCGCGGCCCTCGGCTTGACCGAGCAAGAAGGCGGTGTAGACCACGGCCAGCAGGGCCAGCGGGAAGGTGAGCCAGGCCAGGGCCGGCCTCAGGGCCTGACTCCAAGCCGGATCAAGCCCAGCGATCTGGGCCGCGCCCTCGATCAGCCACCACAAACCGCCCAGAGCGGTGAAGCCCACCAGGACAAACGCCCCGCGCGCTACCCAGGACTTCCATTGTGGACGTAGGAGAATGGTGTAGAAGCGCTTGGGCTGTGAGAGGTCTTTGATCAGCAAGATCACAGTAATCAGCATGAAGATCAAGGCCGTCAGGCCGGCCCCCAGGAAGGCGACAGGATCGAAGAGGCCTCCGCCGAGCATCACGGCCAACGAGGCAAGCAGGTAGAGGCCGCCGGCCAGGTTTTTGGTCACCAGGTAAAGTGGCAGCTCCCAATGCCAGTAGATTTTGTGTTGGGCATTGTAGGCGGTTTGCACCATGTGCTCGGCCACTCGCCCGCCGAATTGGACCGGGCCGTTCCAGGGCCGGCCTTGCTCTTGGGGCAGGCGGATGGGGGTCCCAGAGGGTGCACGCCGTGGGGTGTTTGTGTCGCCATGGGTACGGCCGTTCGACGAGGGCAGGACGGGCAAGGCGTAGACCGAGATGTTCTGCTCGGTGACGCGGTCGGCCCAGAAGAAGGAATCATAGGCCGAGGAGGCGGTAGGATGCAGCGCCCAATCGTTGCCTTCGATGTAAAACAATTTGGGGCCGGTTCCCTGCTCGGGCTTGCGCACCGTGACTTGAGAGACGGTCAGCTTGCGGCGGATCTCCGAGTTAGGATCGTCCAGGTCGCCGGCCAGGATGGCATGTTCGGGGCAGACCACCACACAGGCCGGCTCCAAGCCCATTTCGATCCGATGAGCGCAGAAATGGCATTTGGCCGCAGTATGGGTTTCGGGATCGAGGTAGATCGAATCGTAGGGACAGGCCTGGATGCACGACTTGCAGCCGATGCAGATCTCGGGGTCGAATTCCACGATGCCGTCGGCGCGCTGATACATGGCTCCCACCGGGCAGATACGCACACAAGGCGGATTGGCGCAGTGGTTGCAGCGCGTCACCTGAAAGCGCCGACGCACGTCGGGGAACGTCCCGGTCTCCACATACTTCACCCAGGTGCGATACACGCCCAACGGAACCTGATTCTCGGATTTACAGGCCACCGAGCAGGCATGACAACCGATACACTTGCTCTGGTCGATCAAAAAGGCGTAATTCGTCATAACGACACCTAACTACCGATAGAAGTTGCGCGGTCGAAGAAGCGCTCAGGGCGACGAATCGCCGGCCAGCCACGCCCTCGCTTGATCGGACACCCCGCCATCGTCCATCACCAAACCGTACCCACCATCCACCTGAAGGACCTGCCCGACGATCAGGTCGGCTGCCTCCGAGCACAGGAACACCACCACCTGACCGACATGGCGCGGGGTGACCAAGCGCCGGGCCGGCGTGCGCTGTAGAAGATGCTCAAGCAGCGACGGCACATCCTTGCCGATCTGGTTCAACACATCGGTCTCGACCACGCCCGGCGAGACAGCATTCACCCGAATGCCTTTGGGGGCCAGTTCGACAGCCAGGTAACGGGTGAGCGCATCCACCACGGCCTTGGACAGGCCCACGATCCCATAATTCGGCAAGACGCGCTGCCCGCCGATGCTGGTGATGGGGATGATGCGCCCCCAACCGCGGCGTTCCATCCACGGCGTCAGGCGCCGGACGCAACGCAGGATGGACCGGGCGTTGACCTCCATCGTCCAATCCCAGTGCTTATCCTCGGTAGCCAGGATAGGACGGAACCCGCCACTGGCGGCGTTGGCCACGAAAATATCACATCCGCCCCAGGTGCGTTCCACTTCGTCCAACATGGCGTTGGTCTTTTCGGGATCGGCCAGGTTGGCGCGCAGGGCCCAGGCGCGGCGTCCGAGGCGCTCGATCTCGGCCACCACCTCTTGAGCCAAGCTGGTTTTGCGAGCGTAGTGAACGATCACATCGGCGCCGGCCTCGGCCAAGGCCAGGGCGATGCCCCTCCCGATCCCCCGCGAAGCGCCGGTGACCAAAGCCAATTTGCCATGCAAGAATTGCGGTGAAAACACCCTGCCCTCCTCCCCTCACTCAGATCACGCCGAGGGCGACGAGGCAACAGCATTCAGGACAGCGGTTGCCAGATCGCTAGGAGTCATGCCGGGCGACTGAATCTGGAGGCGCTGGTAGGCTTCCTCGATGCGACTCTTCAAGGTTTCGGGGGTTGCGGCCTGTCCGCGCAGCGCCTGCTCCAAGGCGCCCAGGGCAAAGGCCGGCAACAACGTGAAGTCGCCTGAGAAGGAGAGGTCGTCGATCCGCCCACGGTGTAAGCGAGCCACCACGCGGATTAATCCCCCCGGCGCCTTGAAGGCCGATTCGACCAGATAAACATCTTCATGGATCTTCACCGCCGGCGGCTGCAATCGTCCCTTCTGATACAACCACTCTTCGGAGACAAAGCGAGCGTCCAACTCCTGAGCCATGGCCTCTTCTTCGGCTGTCCACTCGCCTGGGACGATCTCGGCATCCAGCGCTTCGGATACTTTCTGCAAGTACAGGTCTTTGACCATCGTCCGATCGGGGAGATAGCCTAGCTGCTCGGTCATGGTGGTCATATAGGCTTCGAGCGACTCGAAGATTTTGTCGCGCATTTTTTCCGAGGCCACCTTGAGCACTCGAGCCATGGTTTTCTTATCGAAGGTGAACATCAAGCTGCCCACCAACACCTCAGCTATTCCCATCTGGGCCGCGCCGGTCCCGCCGATCTTCTTGCCCTGGACGTGGATGTCGTTGACCGGGCGATAATTGGCATCGATCCCCAAAGCGCGATAGGTTTGCACGATCGGGTCAATGTAGAGCCGGAAGCGGTCCTCCAACGAGACCGGCAGGTCTTCCCGATGGAAGATCCACTGGGTAAACAACTGGCCCGAGTCCAGGTACACGGCGCCCCCTCCGACTTCGCGCCGGTACACCGGCAAGCCGTGGGCAGCGCAGTAGTCCACATCCACCTCTTTCTGCAGGTCTTGATGATAGCCAATGCACACATACGGCGCATTCGGCGAGACCAGCAGGATGGTGTTAGGCGTATCCGGCTTCATGGCATAGCCCACAGCATGATACATCGTCTGTGAGCGAAGCGGGGAAACGCCTTCTAGGTAGATCATACGAATAGCACGCACCATAGTTCCTCCATAAGGAAATGTCATTCTACACAACGAAAACAACGCACCTGCAGCGCTTCAATTCGCGCGCGATAGGCCGCCACCGCTGATGCTCCGGTGACCAAATGGCGACACTCTTCTGGGTTGAGCAGACGAACCCGAACGAGCCATCCCTGGCTATAGGGCTCCTTGTTGGCGATCAGGATGTCCTTCTCAAAGGCCGCCTCGTTGGTCTCCACAATCTCACACGCAAAGGGGGCCGGAAAAGGCCCAACCCACTTGGCCGATTCGATCGTCGCTAGGGCCTTGCCCTGGGCCACCTGCTTGCCTACCGGCCGAAAGCGGATGGCAGCGATCTTGCCACAGCGCGTCTGGGCCACATCGGTCATTCCAAGAGTGGCGATCTCCCCCTCGAAGCGAATCCATACATCACGCTCCACATCGTAGTACAGATCTTCAGGGATGTCGCAGCCGTAATAGATCATGGCCAAACGGACTTTCTAGGAGACGATCACTCAAAGTTGAGGTTCTGTTCTTCCATCACCTTCCGATAGGCCTCCACCGCTGCTTCACCGGTCAGCAAGGTGGCGCTCTCGCCGGCCCAGTCGCTGGGCCGAATGCGCACAAACCAGCCCTGACCGTAGGGATCGGAGTTGATGAGCGAGGGATTGGCCTTCATTACTTCGTTGACCTCCACGATCTCCCCGCTGATCGGAGACGTGACCGGCCCGACCCACTTGCCGCTCTCCAACGTCCCGACCGATTTGCCCTTCTGCACCGTTCGTCCCGCTTCCTTCGGCGTTGCATTGACGATGCCCTTGGCTAGACGCTGAGCCGCGTCGGTGATCCCGATCTTCACCGTGCCGTCCGCCTCGGGCAAAGCCCAAACATGCTTTTCCACCCAGTAGTAGCGATCTTCAGGGATAGTACAACCGCGCACAATTGCCATAGGTTCCTCCAGGATGCAAATCTAACGAGCTAGGGCTAGCCTGTTCGCCTACCATAGCGAGAACATCAACCCGAGCCGCCCGAACCGAGTCCGTGCTCCCCTTGCAAATGATACAACAGCAAGTCGAAAACCACCATGCGAATTTCGTGCTGATATTCTTCCAAAAAGGCCGGATCACGGCGGGCTTTCTTGGTGATCTGTTCATAACTCGCTCCGCATTGCGGACAGATCACGACGTAGAACGTGTGGCCGGTGAATTCATCCACCCGCAAGCCCAAGCGGTCGCCATGGCGCTCGGCCAGGTGCAAATGCACTTCCGATCGCGTGCCTTGCACATCGCAATATGGACAGGTCCAGACGGTCATCGCCGCTCATCCATCGCCACACACGCCTCAAGCGGCTATGGCTACCACTTGCGCCTCTTCGATCCCGATCGCCTCGGCTACCAGTTGGATCAGATCGCGCACCTCGATGCGACCCTCGCTGCCGGTGGTCTTGACCGCGTCGGAATACATGATCATGTCTTTCGGACAAGTGACGATGAACAACTGCTTCTTGCCGTTCGGGAATTTCTCCAGGGTGCTCAAGGCTTCGCGAATGCGATTCTCGGCCGGCCGTTCTCCGGGCGCCACCTTACTCATCCAGATTTGGCCGCCGCCGGCCCCGCAGCAGAACGAGTTCTCACAATTGCGCGGCATCTCGTGGAACTCTACCCCCAGCAGGTTCAGCAGACGGCGCGGTGCGGCAAACCCGCCGTTGTAGCGGCCCAGGTAACACGGATCGTGAAAGGTGACTTTGTAGTGATCGAGCGGCTTTTTCACCTTCAATCGTCCCTCCTCGAATAGTTTCACCAAGACCGCTGTATAATGCTTCACTTCAAAGGCGCCCCCAAACTGGGGATATTCGTTCTTCAGCGTGTTCAGCGAGTGCGGGTCGGTGGTGACAATCCGTTGGAACTGCGCCTGGCCGAAAACCTGCAAGTTCCGTTCCACCAACTGCTCAAACAACCCTTCCTCGCCCACCCGACGCACATCGTTGCCGGCATTCGACTCGTGCTGGTAGAGGATGCCAAAATCCAGGCCGGCCTGATAGAAAACCCGAGCGGTCATCTTGGTGTTCGGGATCACCCGTTCATCAAACGACGCTGTATCCCCGACGAACCACAAATACTCTACTGGCTCCTCCAAAGCGTTCTTGATCGGGAAGTCCATCTCCTTAGCCCAGCGACCACGCAGCCGCTTGCTCTTGCCCATCCAGTTGCCGTTGGTGGCCAGCGATTGCAAGGCGCTCTGCACGCCGCTGTCCAGCGGAGCGCCGTCCACGATCAAGCGACGACGGATGTCCACGATATCGGCCATCGGCTCGTTGCCCACCGGGCAGACGCGCACACACGCATAGCAGGTGGTGCACGACCAGACCGCTTCGGGCGAGATCGCCGTCTCGGTCAAGGGTTGTTGCAACACCTGGAGCCGGCCGCCAAACGTGGCATCTTTGAGCAGATAACGCTTGTTCACTTCCAGCGCCGCCGGCGAGAGTGGGCGTCCGTAGGCATGAGCCGGGCAAACATCCTGGCAGCGGTTGCACTGCACACAGGCATAGGCATCGAGCAAGCGCGTCCACGCTAGGTCGTATATGTGCTTGGCCCCTGGCTCAAACGTCTGGCCTTGGATCACCTTGAGCGGGATGGCTGGGTCGAGTTGGCCGCGCGGCGTCTGTTTGGCTAGGCCCAAATTGATCGGCGCCAAGAAGAAGTGAGTGTGCTTGCTGGGCGGGATGTAAGCCAAGATGAACAACACCCATCCCAGGCTGACCCACCAAGCCACATGCATCCCCACCTCCGACGGCCCCAGCCAAGCATTCAAGAGGCTCGCCAGCGGCATGAACGGATCGGGGCCTTCGGTCAAGCGAAAGGCTTGGGTCAGCAAGTGTGCCGTGACGTGCATGATCACAAACACACCCACGATCAGCGAGTCGGTATGTTGGGCGCCGGCCCTGACCTTGGGATGCAAAAGCACCTGCTCGCGAAACTGCAAACGCCGATCGCGCACCCCAAAGCGCCGCACCAGGAAGACGACGATCGCCACCAACAGCGCGCCGCTCATCAGATCTGAGATCAAATTGAAAGCGTTGACCACCCCAGACGGCAAGAAGATCGCCGTCATATGCCGGCCGCCGTAGGTCAGATCAAAGCCGGCCACAAAACCTTCCAGCACATCAAACAGATTCACAAAAGCATAGGTGATCAAGCCGAAGAACAAGGCTAGGTGTACGGCGCTAAGCGCCGGCCGGGCCCGGAAAATCGTCTGCTGCAAGAGCACGCGCCAAGCCGCTCGCAACAAACTGCCAGGGATGTTCTTCAACTCCGGCGCCGGGCGCCCTTGGCGAACCGTGAACACGATCATCCAAAACCCGTGGAAGGAAACCCCCAGCGCAATCAGAGCGACGATCACAAAGACAACTTTCTCGATCGAGCTAAGCAAGAGAACCTCCTTTGTCTGGAGAGACTACAACAACTCCAGCATCGCCTCGGCCACTTCAAACAGATCAGCCGTTGCGCCATAGTGGGCCACGTTGAAAATCGGCGCCTTCTTGTCGGTGTTGATGGCGATGATCAACTCGGCGTCCTTCATCCCTTCCAGGTGCTCTGGCGCGCCCGAAATGCCAAGCATCAGATACAACTTAGGCTTGACTTTCAAGCCCGATTTGCCCACCTGACGGGTGCGAGGCAACCAGCCGGCATCCACCACTGGACGCGAAGCGGCCACCACCGCCCCCAATTTTTCGGCCAACTCCTCAGCCAGTTCGATGTTCTCCTTGCCGCCAATGCCGCGGCCAACCGCCACCAACTTCGCCTGGGTCGTAATGTCCACGTCTCCCGGCGGGGGCTGAATCGCTTCCACGAATCGCACTCTCAACGAGTCCAACGCTATCGGTGAAGGGATGGAGGTTGCCGCCGTAGCGCCGCGGCCGGCCTCGGTCGGAAACGACCCAGCCAAGCAGGCCGCGATTGTCATCTCGCCCTGAGGCTCCACCTCGGCGATCAGCTTGCCGTTATACGCCTGACAACTGATAACGAGACCTCCGTTCTCCAAACGTAGATCGCGCACATAGGCCGCACACGGGGCGCCCGTGCGTCCTGAAAGCCAAGCAGCCAGGTCCATCCCCATTGAAGTCCAGCCGAACATCACCAAGCGCGGCGCCTGTTCTTGCACCACGGCTTCCACGATTCGGGCATAGGCTTCGGGGTTGAACTCGGTCAGGGCCGGCTCATTCACCTGTAAGGTCGCATCGGAAGCGAGATCGTTCGCCTCCACGCCGGCCCCGATCACCAGGGCGACCACCTTCCCGCCCAGGCCGGCGGCCAACTCGCGCGCCTTCCCCACCATTTCAAACGTCACATCAGCGATCTTCCCATTAAAGTGCTCTGCAACCACCAAAATATCCTTGCTCATGCCCGCACCTCCATTGAACCGTTCTAGGCCAAACCACGCTCTTTCAACAGCGCCACCAAACGGGCGGCGATCTCCTTGGGCGAGCCCTCAATCATCTCCGCATGTCCGCTGACCACCGGCGGCGCCACCTTGCGGAAGACCAGGCCCGAATCGGCCTCGCCGCTTGGTTCCAGGACCTCAATCTTCGCCGTCTGGGCGATCTGGCGGATCTTGCTGACCGGCGCATAACGCGGCGGCTTAGGCGCAACTTGAACGCCGGCCACAAAAGGCAGCCTCACCGAATACCGCGCACCGAATCCGCCGGCAAACTCCTTATTCATCAACGCTGTGCCATCCTGCACCTCGATAGAGCTCACCACGCCGATATACGGCAGGTCGAGATACGCAGCCAACAACGGCCCGAGCTGCCCATCAATATCATTCGAAGCCTGCACCCCCACCAACACCAGGTCAGGAGCCATTGGTCTAATCGCCTCGCTCAACCACTTGGCCTGCCGATGCGAATCAGCCCCCGCATCGTCGGCGGCGATCTTCACCGCCCGATCGGCCCCCTTCGCCAGGGCCAGATGCAACAGATTATCCAATTCCCCGATCACATCCACGCCAATCGCAGTGACAGTGCCGCCTAGGGCTTCTTTGATCAACGCCGCCTGTTCCAGCGATTGCTCATCCCACTCGTTCAGAACAAAATCCACCGAATCAAAATCTACCTGGTTTCCCCGCACAGGAAGCTCATCGGCCACGCTGGGAATATGCTTGAGCACGACCACAATGTTCATCGTTTCCTCCTCCAAAATGGAATAGCGCCAATCTAGCTGGGCTGAGGATGTTCAGCCGCTTCCTCGCCCCGCATCGAACGATCGAGCAGCTCCAAAATATCCAACACCCCCACATGCTCGTTGCCGGTCGACTTCATCGCATCTTCAAAGCGCGACACTTCAAACGGACAAGCCACAGCCAACACCTCAGCGCCGGTGGACGCCGCCTCCATGGCGCGCTTCTCCGAAAGGCGCATTCGGGTATGCTTGGCGGTGAACGAGTCCATCCACATGCCCCCGCCGCCTCCGCCACAACAATACCCGTTCTGGCGGTTGCGCCCCATCTCCACCAGCTCTAGCCCCGGAATGGCCTGCAACAAGAGGCGCGGCGCCTCATACTCGCCGTTGTGCCGGCCCAAATAACACGGATCGTGATACGTGACCCGCTTGCGCACCGGATGCTTGAGCAACGGCTTGAGCTGATCCAAATATCGCACCAAGAAAGTCGTGTAGTGCACCACCGGCCGATTGAACCCATAGCGCGGATAAATATTCTTGAAAGCGTTCAACTCATGCGGGCCGGTGACCACCATCTCCTTCCACTCATACTTGTTGAACGTAGCAATGTTATACTCCGCTAACATCTCAAACAAGCCCTTCTCGCCGGCCAACCGTTGCGAATCGGCGTCGTCCTTCTCCTCCTTGCCCAAGATGGCAAAATCGATCCCCAAGGCAGTGAAAATGCGGGCCGCGGCGCAGGCGGCGTCGACGCCGCGCGGGTGATACGACGGATACGACCCCACATACCACAACACCTCCACAGGCCGGCCCAAGTCCTTGATGATCGGCACTGGCACGTCGGCCTTAGCGATCCATGCGTCCCGCTTCCGTTGAGGCTGACCGAGTGGGTTGCCTGTCTTAGCCGTATTCTCGAACGCCTGCTGCAATTCCGGCGGCACAAACTTCCCCTGCAAAATCGCCTGCTCGCGCACCGCCGGCATAATCTCCACCATATTCACTTCCTTGGGGCAAACCCGCAGACAATTGGCACACGTCGTGCACAACCAGAGTTCAGGCGACTCCATCAAATTCACGCCGGTCTGGGCATAGCGATACAACTTGCGCGGGCCATAATTCCCCACCACATCCACCGGACACACCGGCACACACTTAGCGCACTGATAACAATACGCAAACGACTCAGCACCTGCGATCGAGGCAATCGCCTCAATCTGCTCCGGCGTATACTCAAAAATCGTGCGCTGTTCGAACATCCGGTTCCAATGTCCCGAGATGTCCACGCCATCCACTACCACCCGCTGCTTCTCGACAACCACCGCTTTCTGTTCCTGGATCGTCATCCTTGTGTCTCCTACTCGATACAAAAATCAGCAAATCGCTCCACAGCCGAACGAGATCAACTTCTCGGGCGAGGTCCCATGCTGGGCGTCTCTGGCATCCCCGAGCGGCGCTTCCCACCTACCCGGCGCGGGGTGAGGCGGCTCCAGGGCGTTTCCTCAGCCCTAGCAACCGCCGGGCCAGATCGGGCAGGGCCGGCAAGAGAGCGTGAAACTCGCGGCTCAAACGCCAGCCGGTCACCCCATACAGATACACGCAATACGCACACGCCAGAAAAGCGCTTTGGGCGAACGGGGCGCATCGGGCATCGCCGGTCAACTCCGGCCCAAGCAGGCCGGTTCTCTCGCCGAAGGCGGCGCTCAGCCTCGTCACCTTGCCTACCCGGCGGTATCCCTCAGCCAAGTCAGCGGCCCACAGGTTATGCGTGCTGCCGGCCAACAGCGGCAAGATCCCGGTGCCCACCGAAGGGTCCCACAACCAACGCGTCCACAGCCAGCACTCCTGAGGGAAGGTATTGTGCAGCAGTCCGCTGGCCAGCTCCACTGCCAGGCGGATCTCCAGGTCGGGCACCTGCTCCACGAAGCGCGCCAGGCGTTCGGCCGGCGGCCCATCCTCGCCGAGCAGCTGCTCGAGCGGGGCGAGATGGCGCTGGGCGAAATAGTCCCTCAGGGTCTGCGCGTGAGTCCGGGTGTGAGTCACGGCCGAAGCGATCTCGGGCCAAGAGGCGGCCAGGGCCGAAGCGTCCTGCCGAAGTCTGCGAAAGAGTCGCTCGTGGCGTTCGGCCAATTCATCAGCAATGGCGATCACGTCCTGCGACGCCACCTGGGCCAAGGCCTGGTTCAATTCGGCCTGCAACTCCGGGTCATCTGGGCCGGTTTTGGGCTTGATAATGTGGCTGGGACGCTGCGGGAGAGCCATAGGCCTAAACGAGAGCCAACGCTTTGCGCACCACAGCAACCGCCCGAGCGGCCGCCAGGCCGGCGCTGGAGATCGAGTCGTTGAGGTCAGCCGGCCCAGCAGCGGCGCCGGCCACAAACACCCCTTCGCGCGAGGTCGCCACCGGGTCCACACCACCCGCACCTCCGGCCTCGATAAAGCCATACGGGTTCTGGCGCAGCCCCAGCATCTGAGCGACGGCGCGGGTTCCAGCGCTCGGCTCCATGCCCACCGAGAGCACCACCAAGTCCATGGTCACCTCCATCGGGCGGCCCATGGTGGTATCCTCGCCGCGGATCAACAACTGATCCCCCTTCTGCAAAATCTCGCTGATCACCCCTTTCACGTAATTGACCTTGTATTTCTCCTGGGCCGGCCAATAGATCTCGTTCTCCCAATAGCCATACATGCGCATATCAATGTAAAAGATAAACACACGGGCATCCGGCAACTGCTGACGGATCTCGATCGCCTGCTTGCTGGCCACGCCGCAGCACACCTTTGAACAATACTCATTCCCTAGCCGGCGGTCGCGCGAACCCACGCATTGAATAAAGGCCACCTTCTTCGGCGGTTGGCCGTTAGAAGGCCGCACCACATTATGCTCGCGCAACATCTTCTCCAAATCGGTCAGCGTGATCACATCGGGGAAGGTGTAATAGTTGTACGACTGAGTAGCCCGTCCAGGATCGAAATGCTGAAACCCGGTAGCGACGATCACTGCGCCAACCTGAAGCGTTTCAGGCGCCCCATCGACCTCCAGCTGGACCTCGAAATTACCCACGCTGCCCGAGAAGGCCTTGATCTCGGCCTGAGTCTTCACCTCGATCCGCGGGTTATTGCTCACCGCCTGGATCATCTCCTCGATCACGTCCGAGGCGTCGCGCCAATGATGGGTGAGTTTGGCGTACCGCTCGCGGTCGGGGGTTCCTCCCAGGCGCTCGCGCTGCTCCAGTAGGATGGCCTCGCCGCCGAGTTCGGCCACCGAACGGGCGGCCTCCAGGCCGGCTGGGCCGGCGCCGATGATCAAAACTTTGTCAGAAGCCATGAACGCTCTCCTTCACAGAACAGGTTGATCGGCCTCTTGCCAGGTGATGCCGGCCTTCTTGCCGGCGCGAATCGCCTCCAAGTCCTCCTGAAACTCCTCCCAATACCTCCGCCAATCCACGCCAATTTTCTCCAACAGCGGGCGCCAATCCGTGGAATGCCAATGGAACTGGATCACCCGGAAAGGATGGGCGCCCATCGCCAAGGCCGCCACCTGCGCATCCGAAAGCACCGGAATGCCCACCTTGCGCTCGTGGGCCTTAGCGGCAAACTGACTCTTGTCCAACGTGGTAACGCAGCCGGTATCGTGGGTCACCGTCAAATCCGGATCGACTTCCTGCTTCATGGTCTCGATCTTGCGCAAGACCGCAAACGAACGGGTGAAATCGCGCTGCACCAAGATGTGACGAAACCCAAAGCCACAGCAGTCGAACCACGTAGAATAATCTGCCACATGGATCCCCAACGCCTCTAAGGTGGCCGTGACCGTGGCCGTGCGCTGTCCACCGTAAATATCGGGATCATAAATCGCATCTTCGGCCACGATCTTGTAATAGTGACAAGCCGGATGCACAGTGGCGGTGAGCATACTCAAGTCCACCCGCTGCCGCTCGGCAATCCGATGGCGCATGACGTGCACCCATTCGCTATAATGCACGATCTCCTCGGGCAACACCAAAGGCTTACCCAATTTGTCCAACACCCGGCGCACCTCATCGCGCAAGCTCTTGTGATGGACCAATTGCTCGCGAATCTCCTTATAATGCCCATACGACGTGCCGCAGTGAATGAGCGGGAAATAACCGGTCTCATACGCAGCAGCAAAGTTGCGTACCATCACTGCGGCCTGAGCTACAGCGTTTGAGGTAGCCGAAGCGTAATAATTCCAACCGGTGCAGGACGTCTGATCGGTGGGGTCAAGGAAATCCAGGTTGAACTGGCGATGTAGCCAATACACCGACGAGGTGTATCCTGGAATATGGCCACACTGACCGCACGACTTATGATGCCAAGTGTGTTCGATGGGGATACGTTTGGTTCGTCCATATTTAGTGATCACTTCCACGAAAGGTTCCGGCACTCGCTGCAGAATGATCTCCCCCTTGGCTTCCAACTCATAGAGCGTCTCCCGAATATCGTGGGTGGGTGCCCGCTTTGGGTCGGGCGCCACCGCCTGCGATTTGCGTTCCAGAATATCCTGTACGGCTGTCGTCATACGTCGCTCCTCACTCTAAACCTTTACCCTTCTTCGAGTTCTTCCTGCATAACGTCCATCAGGAGGTCGTACAACCCCTCGTCCACTTCCTTGATAATGTCCATGTTGCCGGTCTCAAACCAGATGGTATACAGCTCCAGCAACGTCTTGCGATCGGTCTTCCACGCCGCATCGGTGACGCCGCGCAAGGTATCTACCGGAATAGCTTTGCGCCAGACCGCCATATTGGCCGAGAACTGAGCCACCCAGGGTCCCCAATCGGGGAAGAAATCGGGTTGCAACATGTCGGGAGAGACCTGATTGCCCTTGAGCATCACCTTGTAAATCACGCGGCTATAGCCCTGCAAGACGTCGCGAGTCTCGCGCAGGCCATTGCGCACCGCCACCTCCCGTAGCAAGGTGACCAACCCACCCGGGTTATTGCCTCGTGGACACCGCAAACAGGAGAAGCACTGCGCGCAGTTCCAGATGTCCTCGGCGATAATGTCGTACACCCGCTCCACGTCCTCGCGCGCCATGGCTTGGGCGATCACCCGCGGGCTGAAGTCGTAAAACCGCGCCGAAGGACAGGCCGAAACGCAAATCCCACACTCATAGCAACCGTAGAGAAAGTCCTCGTAACGTGGGTCGTTCTTGACTTCCAGGAACAACCGCTGCTTCTCCTCATACGGCACATCAGGGTGTCTAGAGACCGGTTTGCCGGGATGCCACGTGTCGAGCGTTGTAGGCATAGCGTCCCCTCGATCAGAACGCGATCACTGCATCCGCTTCGCAGGCTATGGCATTAAACGCTGCCCCGCCGATCATCTCCACCCCCTCGATCAGATCGTCCAAGGTATAGCCATGCAGGTCCAGCGACGGTTGGCAGACCAACAAGCGCACGCCCATATCTACGGCCTGGTCAATGAAATACTTCAGAGGCTTTCCCTCGCCGCCTTTGCGCGGGATGATGATCCTCTCGCCGTTGCCCTTCGCCAGGCACTGCGGCCCATTCATGGTGAAGTAAATCGCCACCTCATGATCCATGGCAGCTGCGGCTGTGGCCAAGAAAAACGGCGTAGCGGTGCGTTCGGGGTCTTTCTCACCGTGGGTTTGAACGTACAGAATGCGCTTGACATCCGGATCGTTGGTTTTCCACATACGGTTCTCCTTCGTGGGGCGCCGGCCCGGCCTCAGACAAACAAAGAGACATCTGCGTCGGCTGCGTATTCCAAGAACGTCGCTGCACCGCCGATCTCACATTGAGGGATGAAGTCCTCGCGCTTGAAGCCGAACACATCCATGGTCATCTGACAACCGATCAAGCGCACCTCAAGCTCAACAGCCATATTGCGTAGCTCCTCGATGGTGGCGACGCCCTTGTTTTCAAAGGTCTGTTTCATCAAGGTGGTTGCTAAGGCATTGAAGCCAGGCACGTTGGCCATGATTAACTGGGGTATCGGCCAATTAATCTGCTGAAAAGCCGGCGGGCCGAAGGGCATCTTCATCGGCATAGCCGGGTTGCCCAGCGGCGAAATGGCGGCCGTAAGCTTCGGACGCAACAGCGTCAAGCCGTAAAACGTGAAGAAAATCCCCACATCCCATCCCATAGAAGCTGCTGCCGTGCCCAGGATGAAGGGAGGATAAGCCCAATCCAAAGTGCCTTTTGAGGCGATTATCGCCAGGCGCTTGGGAGCATTTGGATCCGACTTTGCCATCTCAACCTCCTTATGGGTCAAAAAACGTTATCAGCCGGCCCGGTGGCGCCCGTGGTCACGGACCACGCGCACTATTTGGTCCGACGAATGTAAAACACGAACTTGCCATCCTCCTGCGTCGAAAGCAACAATTCGTTACCCGTTTGCCGGCTCCAGGCCTCCATATCCGGTGGAGCGCCGGGGTCGGTGGCGATCATCTTCAAAATCTGCCCGACGCTTAACTCCTTGATCGCCTTCGAGGTTTTCACCACCGGCAGAGGGCACAGCAACCCAGAACAATCCAACACACGATCTTCCTTCAAGACATCCATACGCCTCTCCTTTCTCCAGTTCGAGCAAGATAATCCTACCCCTAAGACATCAGTTCCACATCCCACGCAGCGGGGAAATCCACCTCCCCCAAAAGGGTGAAAGCCTCTCCCCTGCGCCGGGGATTGCGATATAATCTCAACAAATGCTCTCCAAATTTCGCGCCTTGGTGCACACCAACCACATCTTTCTCTTCCTGGTCTTCTTTCGGTGGGCCTCGCTGCTGCCGGCCGTCCTGACGATCAACCATTGGCCTGCCCTAGCCATCTCCCCTCGCCTGGCCTTTGGCGTGCCGTTGGCGGCCAACCTATTCATCTTTCTGTTCAATCCCTATCTAAATCGGGCGGTGACCAAGCGCCCTCTGTTCCTCGGCGTAGATTTAATCTTCTGCGCCCTGGTCTTGGTCATCAGCGGCGGTTCCCATAGTCCCTTCTACCTATACGCGCTCAGTCCAGTGTTAGCGGGCGCGTTCTTTTTTCAGATGCGCGGCGCCTTGAGTGCCGCATCGGCCTTTACGGCTCTCTACCTGCTGGCCGATCACGTAGCTCAGCGTTGGATGAACCTGCCCCCTACGCCTGGCATTTCCCTGATCACCCAGGTGGCCGGCATCTGGCTGTTCCCCATCCTGCTGGCCTATCCTTCCCTGCTGCTGCGTGAGATCAAGCAGGCTCGCGATGAACTGGCCCAGGCTCGCGATGAGCTGGCCCAAAAACACGAAAACCTGACCGCCGCCCATCGCCAGCTGAAAGTCATCCACGATCTAACTGTGCTTCTGCAAGCTGCTCCAGACGTGATTTCGGTGCAGCAGCGCGTGCTCGGGGCCGTCACCACCGGTTTGGGGTTTCGCCGCGCCATCGTGGGAGTGGTTAACCCGTCGCGCGAGACGGTGGGCGAGTGGAAACTCTACCCATACAACTCCTCCTTCCCAGCCCCAGAACCGATCCCGCTCGCGCCAGAAAACGGCCTGTTGATTCGCGCCTTGCTCAACCAAATCGATCTCGAAACCACCGAGACCGATCAGATGCTCCTCCGCCATGCGGCCTTGAATGCTTGGCTCAGAACTTGCCGCTGGTACGTCTACCCGCTCTGGCTGCGCGACCATCCGGTGGGCCTGCTGCTCTTGGAAAAAGAAAAAGGAAGCGAGCTCAGCCCTCAACGTCGTGAAACGATCCGCATGGTCGCCAATCAGGCAGCTCTCGCCCTAGGCACGACCATCTTGTGCATTGACCGCGCCCGTCGCCTGGCCATCGAGACCGAACGCAACCGCATCGCCCGCGACATCCACGACACGGTGGCTCAATCGCTGTTCGGTATCGTTTACTCCCTCGAGGCATGCCTCTCCATGCTTCCCCACCGCGCTGACCTGGTCAAAGGCGAATTGAGCGAGCTGCGCACCCTGGCCCGCAACGTGCACGACGAAGTGCGTCGCTCGATCTTTGACCTATGGCCCTCCTCGCTGACCCTAGACGTCTTTCAGCGAGACTTGAACGAGTACGTCAACAGCTGTCGCCGGCCGCAGACCTTTCGGATTGACTTCCACCACCAGGGCAATTTCGATGCCCTCTCGCCGGGCCTGCGTCGCACCCTCTACCGCATGGCCCAAGAAGCCCTGGCCAATGCCGCGCGCCACGCCGGTGTGGACTCGGCCCGCTTATGCCTAGCCGTCACCGACCAAGAAGTCATCTTGGACATTTCCGACCAAGGGCGCGGCTTTGACGTCGAGCGCGTGCTCTCTCGCAGCCAAAATCGAGAGCACTTCGGCCTGCATGGCATTCGAGAGCGAGCCCAAGCCTTGGGTGGCACGTGTGAGATCGTCAGCCGGCCCAACGCCGGCACGCGAATCATGATCCTTCTGCCCCTCAACGGCTACCACGCCTGATCCGCCTTACTCAAACCGTTTGGGGTTGCCCAGCAAGATCTATGTCGCCTTCCGATTTCATCCGCATTCTGATCGTGGACGACCATGCTGTGGTTCGCAAAGGCCTAGCCATGGTGCTACGCCTGGAACATGGCTTAGAAGTGATCGGCGAGGCTCAAAACGGCCGAGAAGGTCTGGAGGCCGTGGAACGCCTGCAGCCCGATCTGGTGCTGCTAGACCTGGTGATGCCCGAAATGGACGGCCACCAGATGGCTCTAGCCCTACGGGCCAAGCATCCCCATATCAAAATTCTGATGCTCACCGGCACCCAACTAGACGATCGGGCGTTGGACCTGCTCGCGGCCGGCATTGAAGGATATGTCTTCAAGAACATCGAGCCGGCTGAGCTGGTGGCCGCCATCCGCGCCGTGATGCGCGGCGAAGCCTACCTACATCCCGATGTGATGCGCAGAGTAGCAGAACGCCTGCGTACCCAATCCGCAAGGATGGGCAGCAAAGCAGGAGAAGAGGTTCCCCCCTCCCTCGCCCTCACCCCGCGTGAACTAGAAGTGCTGGAATGGATGGCCACGCCGCTGACCTACAAGCAAATCGCCGCCCACCTAAACGTCTCGGAAGAAACCATCCGCAGCCACGCCAAACACATCCTGGAAAAGTTGGCTCAACCCAACCGTACCCAGGCCGTGCTGACCGCCATCCGTATGGGATGGGTTAATCTACCCAACCGCTGACATCATAAGACTTTCTTTCCATACTCCATCCGAAGAAAATAGTTGTTCCATGTTATACTACACATTGGCACGCCTAGCCGACTGCCATCCTTTCCAACGCGAGGTACATATGATCGACGAACCCATTCATGTGACTGATGCAGCTTTTGAAAAGACAGTCTTGCAATCCTCCCTGCCGGTGATTGTGGATTTCTGGGCGCCGTGGTGCGGTCCTTGCCGTATGGTAGCGCCTATTCTGGATAAACTGGCCAAGGAATATGCCGGTAAGCTGTTGGTCGCCAAGGTCAACACCGACGAAAATCCCGAATGGGCTATGCGCTACGGTGTGCAGGGCATCCCCACCATGTTGTTCATCTTTAACGGCAAAGTGGTCTACCGGCAGGTAGGGGCGCTGCCTGAGCGCATGTTGCGAAACGTGGTCAGCCAGTTCTTGGAAGTAGTGGCTCAACCCTGATCCAGCAAGGTGGAAGGTTGGCCATGCGCCGCCTTATAGGAATCGTTCTTCTTTCCCTAATCATACTTGCCTGTCTACCCACATCGATCTCCGTAGAACAGGCTCAGACGACTGCAATGGCAGTCGCCCGAACGCTGGCGGCTCAAACCCTGGCCGCGCTTCCCACACCGACCTCCTTCCCCATCCAGCCATCGGTTCTCGCCTCCCCCACGCTCCTCCCGTTGGCGGCTCCCACGGACGCCCCCCATGTCCTTACCCCGACCAGCAGCCCTACCCCTTCTGGCTCGGCTGTGACGAGCACATTTACACCCACTACCTCCACCTCCACAGCCACACCCACCCCTACACAGACGATCGTAGTAACAGCCAGCCGCACGCCCACCGCCACCCCAGGCCCATTGATCTACGGCACCGTTCCGCCGGCTGTCCCCTACGGCTTTGTCACCCTCCGTAATCTTTCTGCCCGGCCGGCCTATATTTCCTTCCAGTGCATCTTAGAAAATGATCTGATCACCATCATCGAATATCCTGTCTACGGCCGCATCAAGATCAAACTCCCGACAGGGCTTTGCCTATATGTGGCCTATGTACGTGGGAAGGCCTACAGCGGCGAGATCCGCATCAAACGCTTTGAAGAATACACCTTCACCTTCAAGCGCAACAATGTCCTCATCACCCAACCCTGAGCCTGAACCTCGACCTCAAACCTACCGAGGGAACTCTCCGGCCGAATTCAGCGTTTAACCAACACCCAAACAGCCCAAACACTCTGAGGAGTAGTAGATACATAATGAAGCGAGCTATCCCTATTCTTCTTGGATTAATCCTCCTTCTGGCAGCCTGCGGGCCCCAGCCCACACCGACCATTGATGCAGCCAGCATTCAAGCTTCAGCGGTGGCTCTGGCGTTCACCATGGCCGCCCAAACCCAAGCCGCCATGCCGACCGCCACTCCAACTCCGCCCCCAACCGACACCCCCACGCCGTTTCCCTCTCCCACTCCTACGACTGTCCTACCCACATTTCCGACCATTGCGCCAACTGCTACCCGAGCCGTGAGCGGTCAAGGACCCTGCTATCAGGCCATGCCGGCCAACGTCCCTGGCCCCAAATTCACCTTGCGCATCATCAATTCAAACAAAGCACCCGTCAACGGCAGCATCTGTCTTTATAAAGACCGCGGTCACGGTGTGACAGGCGTGATCGGCATTCAATTGCCTCGCAACGGTGAGATTATCCTAACCGTTCCTCAGGGATGCTACTCGGCTTACTTCTGGGTGAACGACCCCAAAAACCCCAGCACCGCCTCTGGAACCGGACTGTGCGTCAACAACTCGGACCTCTGGACGATGAAGATCGGACGCAACTCGGTGAGTATGCTTCCCCCGTGATGTTCTTCTCTCCTGGAGCAAAGCTCTGCCCTGGTCGGCAAACCGGGGCAGGCTTTTTCTTAGGACATCGATTCCAGGATATCGCCGGCGCGCTTCAACCGCTCCAACACCTTCTCCCGGCCGATCACTGCCATGCTCTCGAAGAGCGGCGGGCTAACCCTCTGACCGGTCACAGCGACCCGCACCAAACCAAACACCTGGTTGACGTTAAATCCGGACTCCTCCACATAGGCGCGCAGCGGTGGCTCGGTGTGAACAGGTTCCATATCTGGCACCGCCTCCAGGATCGCATAGACGCGGCGGGCGATCTGGGCTGCCTGTTGGGCGCTCAAGCCTTTGGGGATCAGCTCTTCGGGGGCCGGCTCCACCGTCTCACTAAAGAAAAATGCCCCAAACGCCAGACAATCGTCCAGGGTCACCAAGCGCTCGCGTAGCAAGGGCACCACGCGCAGCAGCTGATCGTCATCCACAGCGAGGTTGTGGGCCAGGAAGTACGGCTTGATGCGGCGCGCCAGATCCTCAGTCGAGAGGCGGCGGATATGAGCTCTGTTGAAATGATCAAGCTTCTGGAAGTTAATGGCTGCCGGTGAGGGCGTCAAACTGTCAATCTCGAATCGCTCGATCATTTTCTCCAGCGTCATCACATCGTCTTCGGGCACGCCCCATCCCATCAGGGAAATCCAATTCAACACACCTTCTGGGATGAAACCTAACTCCTTCATATCCTTGACAAAGATAGAATAACCGTCCTTCAACGTTTCGGCGCTCTCGCGCTTGCTCATCTTGCCCTTGCCGCTGGGCTTAAGGAACACCGAAAGATGAATCCACACCGGCTCTTCCCAGCCGAAGGCACGCACCACCTGGACGTGCAGCGGAAACGTCGAAAGCCACTCGGAACCACGGAAGACGTGGGTGATCTTCATCTCGTGATCGTCCACCATGGCGGCCAAGTGATAGGTGGGGAAACCATCTGACTTGAGCAGCACATAATCGTCCAGATACTGATTCTCGGTGACGATCTCGCCGCGTAGATGATCGCGTGCGATGGTCACGCCGTGACGCGGCATCTTGAAGCGAATCACATAGCGCTCGCCCTGGGCTACGCGACGCGCTGCCACATCGGGGTCAAGATCTCGGCACAGCCCATCGTAGCGGGCTTGCTGCTTGTTGCGCATCTGTTCCTGGCGCAGCTTCTCAAGCCGCTCTGGGGTACAGAAGCAGGGATAGGCCGCGCTGCGCTCCACCAATTCCCAAGCGCGCTGACGATAGATCTCCAGCCGTTCGGTCTGGCGATAGGGACGATATGGGCCGCCGATGTCGGGGCCTTCATCGTACTCCAACCCAAGCCAGCGCAACCCTTCGATGATCTCCTGCTCAGCGCCGGGCACAAAACGCTTGCGATCGGTATCCTCAATGCGCAAGATGAACTGGCCTCCCGTTTTTCGGGCAAACAAGTAGTTGAATAGCGCCGTGCGCGCACCGCCGATGTGCAGATGGCCGGTCGGCGAAGGGGCAAAACGAACACGAACAGGTCGATCGGTCAAGAAACAGCCTCCTCGGTGGAAGGATTCGATGCAGAAAGTTTCTGGATTGGGCTCAGAACTCAAGGGATTTGTGGCGTAAGACCACGCTTTCGACCAACCCGATCCCCAACATCAACGACACCAAGCCAGAGCCGCCATAACTGATAAACGGCAACGGCAAGCCGGAAACCGGGATCAGCCTCAAGTTCACCGCGATATTTACCGCTCCCTGGAAGAAGATCAGGACCGCCACCCCATAGGCGATCAAGGCGCCCGATATATCGCGGGCCAAGCGCGCCGCACGCAAGCAGCGCAGAATGATAAATACCAACAAAGCAATTACCAACAACGCGCCAAGCAAGCCAAATTCCTCCGCAACGGCCGAAAAAATAAAGTCAGTATGGCGCACTTTCAAGAAACGCAACTGTACTTGAGTGCCATGCCCATATCCTGCACCCAGCAGACCACCAGAACCGATGGCGATCAACGCCTGAAGCACGTTATACGTTGCGCCATAGGTGACATTTGGATCAGGAAACAAAAAGATTAAGATGCGATCGCGTTGATAATCCCTCAAAAAAGGAAACGCTGCCACCACTCCTAGCAAGGCGATTATTCCACCCCACGCCAAGTACCGTACCGGAATTCCACTGATCCAGATCATCGCCGCCCAGATAACCATCATGACGATGACATTGCTCAAATTGGGCTGCAAGAAGATCCAGATCGCCAACCCCCACACCCAGGCCAAACTTCCCAAAATCCAGCGCAGATCGCGAGGCTGATCTTTGGTCTTCTCAAAATACCAGGCCAGGATCAGAATTTCCACCACTTTAGCCAATTCGGTAGGTTGAATGAAAAAGCCGGCCACCTGGAACCAACGTGCAGCGCCGAACTGGGGTTGAGCGCTGATATAAATGCCGATCAGCAACACCATCGTCACCCCATACATCACTAGGTGAATGTTGAGCCACAGGCGATAATCCAGGGCCGTGACAATGGCGATCACAATCAGGCCGAGAATGCCAAACTGGATCTGACGAGTGACCGATTGGGCGATCTCCTCGTTCCCGGCCACTGCCGAGCGGATCATCGCCACGCCGAAGGCCACCGCAAAGACGATCGCGCCCAACAACCAGAAATCAAAGTGACGCCACAAAACGCTACGAATCATGAGCCACTACTACACCACCCTGGCCTGCTATCCACTGCGTCGGCGGGTCTTGCTGCGAAGAGGGATATCGGCCACCAAGCGCTGCGAGCGGCCATCGCCTTCCAGCCGAATGCGAACCTGCTCGGTTTCGATCTCTACGTAGCGCGAAATGACAGCCAACAGATCATCTTTCAGGGCGTCCAATTCGGCCGGCGCCAAATCGGTGCGATCGTGGATCAACACCAGTTGCAATCGTTCCTTGGCGCTGGTAGCGCTGCGCTTCGACTTCAGGAAATTCAACATCACTTCCTCCCCAGCCTGATGATCCGCTCCCACAAACTGCTGCCGGCCTCGAGGTTCATAAACGGCACCTGTTCGCCTTTCAGCCGCCGGGCAATATCGCGAAACGCCTGGCCGGCCCGGCTCTTGTGATCGAGCGCCACTGGAACGCCGCGGTTGGTTGCCACGATCACCTGATCATCTTCCGGCACGATGCCGATCAACTTGATAGCCAGCAAGTCCAACACATCTTCAGCCGAAAGCATATCGCCATGCTTGACCATAGTCTGATTGAGGCGATTGATGATCAACGACGGTGTCCCTTTGCCCTCGGCCTCCAAAATACCGATCACGCGATCGGCATCGCGCACGGCAGATACCTCAGGATTGGTGATCACCAACACCTGATCCGCTGGAGCAATCGCGTTCTTGAAACCGCGCTCAATGCCGGCTGGAGAGTCGATCAAAATCCAATCCACGTCGTTGCGCAGTTCCTCGCACAGGCGTATCATGTCCGAGGGCGAGACCGCCGATTTATCTCGGGTTTGCGCCGCTGGGATCAGGTAGAGCTCGGGCAAGCGCTTATCGCGGATCATCGCCTGGCGCAATCGGCAACGTCCCTCGATGACGTCCACGAGATCGTAGACGATGCGATTCTCCAAACCCATCACCACATCTAGGTTGCGCAAACCGATGTCGGCGTCAATGCAGACCACCCGCGCCCCATCAGCAGCCAGGGCCACGGCCAAATTGGCGACGGCGGTCGTTTTTCCTACGCCGCCCTTTCCAGATGTGATGGTTACAACCTGAGCGCCCATGGATTATTCACCTTTTCCAAGAGTTGCCTGCCACGCTTCGAAACGCAACAGACCATCTTTCACAATTACCTTCTGGGGGCGAATCTCTCCCTCACGCCGCAGCGAAGCACTTCCATCCTCGACGAAAGCGGCTACGCGCCCGATCCGCACCTGAGCGGCCGAAAGGTCTAAGCCGCATACAAAAGCAGCCTCATCGCCGCCGGCCCCAGCGTGCACCAAGCCGCGCACTCGGCCCCACACCACGATGTTGCCCTCGGCGATCACCTCCGCCCCTGGATTCACGTCCCCGACGATCACCACGTGACCAGGGACTTCCAAGCGCGTCCCCGAGCGCAGGGTGCGCGCCACCCATAATGCCATGTGCTCGCCAACTTCCTGCGGCAAAATCGGGGCCGGCTCCGGCGGTCGCGGCTTGGCAATCCGGGTCGCCAGGCCAAGCAACTGAGCTGTCTTCTCCGTGGTGGGCGACTCGCTGATCACCGCCCACAACGTCACACCGTGTTCGGAGAGACGATCGCGCAGCTCGGCTAGATCGTTGACGTGGAAGATGCGATTCCCTACATCTAAGGCCATGCGCGCCCCGCGGAAAAATGCCTGTTGCGCCTCGATCTGCTCCAACAATGCCGCCCGCGCCTGCGACCACTCTGCATCTCCTAGCGAGACCAGCAGCCCATCACGCAGACCCTTGATCTGGATCAACGCTTGCGAGCCCTCCATAACCAGTAAGGAATTATAGCACGGCGCTTGATCGCCTATGGATTTCGCAACGCCCTTGTGATGATAACGCCTATCCGCCACCGCTGGCTGCCAGATCAATCGCCTTGATCTCAAAGTAGGCCTGGAGCACGCGCGCCACGATCGGGCCGGCTACCGAAGCGCCTTCGTCGCCGTTGTAGCAGAAGGCTAGGACGATGATCTCCGGATCCTCATGGGGCGCGTAGGCCACCGTCCACGAATGAGCCGGCCAGGCACCAAAGCGACAGCGATTCTTGGCCAACGCCACATCGTCACAATATTCAGCTGTGCCGGTCTTGCCAGCCACAGCGATCGGCAAATTCACCAACTCGGTGAACACCCGGTTCAACGTGCCGCGCCGCAAGCCACCCTGGTTCTCGATCACCGCTAGCCTCAGCCCATCCTGCACGGCTTGCACCACCGAGGGTTGTACCGTCTTGAAATTATCGGTCTCAGTGCAGTAAGGGCCTTCACAGATATACTCCCGAATCAGCGGATCGCGCGTAATATCCCATTTCAGAGTAGGGGTAAAAGGAGAAATCCGATACGACGTGGGGCTCGATCGAGTATCGGTGATCTCACCAGTTAGTGGATCGTACCACTTCTCCACGACGTTGCCCTCGCTATCTCGTACCTCGCGCACGATGAGCGGCTGCATCAGCTTGCCGTCGTTGGCAATGGTCATGGCCGACATCAGCACCTGCAGCGGCGTGGACAAGACGTAGCCCTGTCCTACACTGGCGATATACGTATCTCCCGTTGACCAGTTCTCCCCTTTATTGATGCGCTTCCACTGCGGGGTCGGGATCAGTCCATCCTGTTCACCGGGCAGGGCAATGCCGGATGCCTGATCGTAGCCTATTGCACGCGCATATTGGCGCAGGCGTTCAATGCCCAACCCCTGCCGAATCTCATCCTTATACCCGCCGCCCAACTTGTAAAAACAAACGTTGCTCGAGAAAGCAATGCAACGAAGAAAATCAACCGTTCCAAACCCTTGGGGATTGATCACGCCACGCAGCTCGTAGACCCAATCCACAAAAGGCCGCTCTCGTCCCGGATCGTTGGGCGAAAACTTCTCCGCCAGGATCAACTGCCCCGGTGCCTGAATCGTATCGCCTAACGTAATCACCCCCTCGTTCAACGCACCTAGCGCCGTGGCCAGCTTGAACGTAGAACCGGGTGGAAATTCGCTGGAAATCGCATGGTTCAACAACGGGCGTCGTGGGTCTTGACTGAGCTGCTGATAGTAATAGCCGGGAATAAAGCGGGCCATACGATTGTTCTCATAAGTCGGATACGAGACCATAGCCAGCACCTCGCCGGTCTTGGGGTTCAAGGCCAGAACCACACCGCTGGTGATGCGCTCTTCACCAAAGAACTCGTTCCATTCACGGATTTCATTGGTGAGCACGGCTTCGGCTGCGGCTTGCAAGCGCGTGTCGATCGTCAGGACAACGTTGTAGCCCGGAGTGGGAGGGATCGGCGGTTCCAAGTTGCGTAACACCTTACCAGCCACGTCCTCCTGGATCACCCGCCGGCCGTTTTTCCCTAAAAGCAGCGCATCCATCGAAAGCTCAATGCCGGCATACCCCACCTTATCCCGGCCAGGGACGTATCCCTGGGCACGATATTCTGCCTCGAAAGCAGCCGGGATCGGGCCGAGAAATCCCACCACGGTGGCGGTCAGCGAGCCGGTTGGGTACTCCCGCATCGGTTCCACCTCGATCGAGACCCCTGGCCAATCCACAGCGCGTTCGCGCACGATACGGGCGATATTCTCCTCCACGTAACATTTCACCCGCACCGGCGTATACGGAGCCAACGACTCTCCCAACGCCACCAACTGAACAATACCCGGTCCCTCTACACAAGGAGCGATCCGTTTGGCATCCTCGACCGTCCCACGATTGACCGGCACACCGATCAGCGCCGAAAGCTCACGATAGATGTGCTGAACATCGGCCGGATCATCCGGCAGATCGGCCGGCGTGATCACCACATGGTAGGCCGGCGCGTTGCGTGCCAGCACATATCCGTTGCGGTCGTAGATGATGCCGCGCGACGCCGGATCGCGGATAATAACCGTATAGTTCTCCACCGCCTGTCCCAGCCAATCCAAATGTTGCAACACCTGTAAATTTACCAGGCGTAGGATCATCACTAAAAACACACCAAACAACATCACATACACCACCGCCATGCGGCGTGGATCGAAAAACAAGCGAGTACCATTGACCGAATTCACACTTCTTCCTCCGTCGGATACACCCACAAAGCCAGATCGCGGACAAACCAGAACACAGTCACCGCCAAAAACAGGTTGAGCAAGACGCCTGGCAGGACGATCTGGCTGAAGGATGTAGAAAGCGAAAGGGAAGCGCCAAACAGCGACAAGACTAGAAAAGACAGCGAGTAATAGAGCATCGAAGCCAAAAAAATCACGATCAGCATAGCCAACAGCGGAGCCTGCCAAACGCGACGCCGAAATGCTTGAGCCAACCCAGCGGCCAACAAAAAGCCGGCTATCGGCACCCCAACCGGCAAACCGCTCATAAAGGCGGTCAGCGCTCCGGCCAACAGTGCCCAATGCCAAGCCGTAGTCACTCTCGGCTGCAGCGCCCAAGCCGTGACCAGTACCAACGGCAGATCAGCAAACCCAGACAGCAGGGGGATGCGGCTGATCACCGCCGATTGCACGATCACCGCCAGCAGCAAGATGGGGAAAGCAACCAGGTTGCGCATGGTTAGGGGGTGCGCGTGGGGATGAGCGGAGCAATCTCCACGGGGCGGAAGTTGGTGATCACTAGCACGATGGAAAGCCGTGAAAAATCCACAGCCGCCTGCACCGAGGCTTGCTGGAACAAATCCGCTTCCCGTTTGCGGATATTGATCACATGACCGACCACCAAGTTGGCCGGATAATTGCCGCCCAATCCCGAAGTCAGGATCAGTTCCCCGATCTCTACTGGGGCGTCTTGGGGGATCATCTCCAGGGTGAGCGTGCCGGTCTCCGAACCGACTAGCATCGCCTGGATATCCGACCGCTGCAACTGGACGTTGATGGCCGAACGCGGATCGGTAATCAACTGGACACGAGCCGCGTCGGCAATCACGGCGTCAATGCGCCCAACCAGGCCTTGGTCGGTGATCACGGGCATGCCTCGTCGCAACCCATCGTTGGAACCGCGGTTGATGATCACGTAATGCAGGAATGGGCTGGGGTCACGGCCGATCACATCAGCGGCAATATAGCGCGATTCGGGGCGAGCCCGCGAATAGTTCACTAACGAAGCTAACACTTCCACCTGGCTGGCCCGTTCGGAGAGTTCAATAAGCTGAGCCCGCAGAGCTGCCACCTCGGCTTCGAGTTCAGCATTGCGTTGACGCAGGGCCGCCACATCACGCGGCGCTGCCAGAAAGTCCTGCACGGCTGTGTAGCGCGTTGCCAGCCAAGTTTGGGCACGCACCATCGCCCCACTTGCCCAGTCCGATACAACCCCCAGATAGCCCCCAAATGCCAGCATCAAGACCCCTGCTATGAGCAAAAACACAATCGTGGTCGGTAAGGAATGAGACAGAACCTCTCTCATTGAAACTCTACAAGCTTGCTCGATCCCTTCTCCTCAAAGGGAAGGAGGGACGATAGGAGCACAATCTAAAGAGAAGCACAGGGAGCGATCTTACTTCGACTCATGGCGTGTGCTCCCGCGCTCCAACCCCACTAGATAACGGCTAAAGTTGTCAAAATCTTCAAAGATCATGGCTGCCCCGCGCACCACACACGTCAGCGGGTCCTCAGTTACCCAGGTGCGCAAGCGAAGCTCATCCGAGAATCGGTCGGCCAGGCCTTGCAACAGAGAGCCTCCTCCCGTCAGACAAATGCCGATGTCCATCAGATCGGCCACGATCTCCGGAGGAACCTCCTCCAAGGCATCGCGAACTGTATCCACGATCACCTTGACCGAAGGCGCCAGGGCCTCGCGAATCTCGACCGATGAGACCTCCACCGTTTCCGGCAAGCCGGTCACCAAGTTTCGACCGCGCACCTCCATGGTTTTCTCGGTCTGCAAGGGGTAGGCCGAGCCGAGGGTCCACTTGACTTGCTCGGCGATGTTCTCGCCGATGAGCAGATTGTATTTGTTGCGCAGGTACTGGACGATGTCCTGGTCCATCTCATCGCCGGCCACACGCAGCGAACGCGACACCACCACGCCGTGGCTGGACAGGACGGCAACTTCGGTGGTGCCACCGCCGATGTCCACCACCATGCTGCCGCGGATCTCACCGATCGGCAAGCCAGCGCCCAGAGCGGCGGCTACCGGCTCCTCGATCAGGAAAGCCTGTCGGGCGCCGGCCACCATGGTGGCGTCGTAAACGGCCCGTTTTTCCACCTCGGTGACCCCCGCCGGAATGCCCACGATCACCCGTGGACTGGGCAGGGGAACAATGCTCTGCTCGTGCACCTTGCCGATGAAGTAGCTCAGCATTTCCTGGGCAATGTCAAAATCCGAGATCACGCCATCGCGCAAGGGGCGCATTGCAATCACATTTGCTGGTGTGCGGCCAGCCATCTCCTTGGCCTCTAAGCCAATCGCAATAGGTTGCTTCAGCCTGCGGTCAATGCTCACCCAGGAAGGTTCATTAACAACAATCCCCTTGCCGCGCACATGGACAAGGGTATTGGCAGTGCCTAGGTCAATGGCAATATCGAGCGAGAAAAGGCCTAACAGCCAGTTGAGCGGATTGAACGCCAAAACAGGCTCCTCAACAATAGTCTATGCGAAATTGGCACGGGTTTAATTATACCATGAGTGATCCCTTCTCTTCGCAACCCTTGCCCAGAATGGGTGTTTTAACTTTGAGAGCCGTTGATCTTCTACACCAGGAGGAAAATATGTCTAAGGCTGCAGTTGTGACCGATAGCACCGCATGGATTCCCAAAGATTTGGTAGCCCAATATAACATCACCGTAGCGCCGCAGCTCTTGATCTGGGGCGAAGAGACTTTTCGAGATGGGGTGGATATTCAGCCCGAGGAGTTCTACGAACGCTTGAAGGTCGCTAAGACCATGCCCACGACCTCACAAGTGTCTATCGTAACCATGCAACAAATCTTTCAGGATTTGATCGATCGAGACTTCGATGTGTTGGGCATTTTCATCTCGTCCAAGCTCTCCGGAACGATCCAATCAGCCTTGCAGGCGCGCGAAGCCCTAGGCGCTGTCGGCGAGCGGGTGCACGTGGTGGATAGCTACTCGACGGCTATGGCCATGGGCTTTCAGGTGTTGATGGCAGCCCGCGCCATCGCCGACGGAGCCAGTGCAGCAGAAGCCAAGCAGGTAGCCGAGAAGGCTCGCGATCACACCGGCGTATATTTCGTGGTGGAAACGTTGGAGTTCCTGCATCGCGGGGGACGGATCGGTGGAGCGGCACGCTTGATCGGGACAGCGTTGAACATGAAGCCAGTGCTCTCATTGGTGGACGGCCGAGTAGAGGCGGTAGAACGCATCCGCACCAAGAGCAAGGCCGTGGACCGGGTGTTGGAATTGGTCAACGAAAAGACGCGCGGCAAATCGCCGGTCCGCTTAGCGACGTTGCATGCCAACGCCGAAGACGAAGCCAAGGTCTTGCTGGAGCGCGCTCAACGCGAACTGAACCCAGTGGAAGCCATGCTGACCGGCGTCAGCCCGGTGATCGGCTGCCACATCGGTCCGGGCGTTGTGGGCTTGGCATATATGGCAGGAATGTAGGCGCCCATCAGGAGACGTCAAAGGACGGCCGGCCCCTCTGCATCTGCAGGGTCGGCCGACTTTGCTTAACAGGCACAAACGTAATAGGCGGCCGACCAACCTCATCAGAGAGGGCGAACATGATGACCGTCCGGCCCGGCGGTGCTCCCGTTGTTGTCGAGCGCGCCCAGCGCCTCATGACGGAAAAATCAGCCGCCGGGCAAAGACATTTCCCCAGGAGAAGAACGATGAATCTAGAAGAATTTAACCGACTTGTTCAAGAGGGCAAGCCAATGGTGGTAGATTTTTGGGCCCCGTGGTGTGGCCCGTGCCGATCCATCAAGCCGATCCTCAACGAGCTGGCCCGCCAATACCAGGATCAAGTGATGTTCCTAGAAGTGAACGCCGACGATAGCCCCGAGGTGGTTGAAGCAAACGGGATTTACGCCATCCCAACCGTCTTGTTGTACCAAAACGGCCGCGAGGTCGATCGCTACGTCGGGGCGCAAAGCCGCGAAGCCTACCGCGCCCTGTTCGAAAGCCTGGTCCACGGCACCACGCCGGCCCCGGCCGCGCTGCGACCGTTCGACCGCGTCTTGCGCCTGACCGCTGGCGGCCTGAGCTTGGTCTTGGGATGGACCACCGGCAACGGACTGCTGATCGTCTTGGGCGCAGCAGTGATCTTCAGCGGCATCTACGACCGTTGCCCGATCTGGCAAGCAATTCGTGCCTGGTGGAACAGTCGCAGCCAACCAAACGCCCCCTGAGAACACTTCCGAATATAATAAGGGGCATGAGTAGCCGATTGCTGCGCAGCCAAATTGCTCTTCCACACGATCATGGATCGTGGATCTTTTTGCTCAGCCCCTTGTTGATCGGCATCGCGGCCGGCCGGCAGATCACCAGTGCTACGCCGGCCCTGATGATAGCCGCCCTAGCTGTTTTTCTCCTGCGTCAACCCGCGACCATCTTTGTCAAAATCTACGCCGGCCGGCGACTGCGCAACGATCTAGCCGCAGCATGCTTCTGGTTCGCCGCCTATGGCCTGATCGCCCTGCTAGCCTGGCTAGTCCTGATCCGCCTGGGCCACGGATATGTGACATTCCTGGCTGTCCCAGCCCTGCCGATCTTTGCCTGGCACCTCTGGCTGGTGAGCCGACGCGCCGAACGCGGCCAGGTGGAGCTGGAGCTCTTGGGCAGCGGGGTGTTGGCCTTGGCCGCGCCGGCTGGGTTCTGGGTGGGGCGCGGAGCCTATCATCCAGAAGGATGGTGGCTTTGGGCGCTGACCTGGGGGCAGAGCGCTGCCAGTATTGTGTATGCCTACCTGCGTTTGGAACAACGCAAACAGAACGTCATCCCCGACCGCCGAGAGCGATGGCGCCAAGGAGGTGGCGCAATGGCCTTCACCTCCTTCAACCTGTTGACGGTCGCCGTTCTTTCGGCCACCGGCCTTCTGCCGCGCTGGCTTTTCCTGCCTTACCTGCTTCAAGAAGTTGAAACAATCTGGGGCATCGAACGCCCCGCAATCGGATGGCAACCGACCCATATCGGTGTGCGTCAGTTGATCGTCAGCATCGGATGGACGATCCTCTTCCTCATCACCTGGCAAGGATGACTTCCGGGAGAGACTAGCCCATGAAATGGTCCAAGTTAATCGAAGTATACGGCCGTTTGAACGCTGAGCTGATCGAGAGTTACCTACAAGCTCATGGCATCCAGACAGCATTGTTCCAAGAAGCGGTGGGACATCACGTTTACCCCACCACGGTGGACGGATTGGCCCAGGTGCAGATCTTCGTGCCCAACGAGGATCTCGAGGAGGCCTGTATCTTGCTGAACGCATTCGAACAAACGCCCAACCACTACAAGGAGATCCTATGAAATGAAAGATACCGTCATCCTAGTCACCAACAACGGCATGGGCAAGGCCGACCTGACCCTGCAACAAACCCTGTTTGCCAAGTATCTGGAACTGTTGTTGCAGCACGATGATCTACCAGCAGCTCTCTGTTTCTACGCCGAAGGGGTGAAATCGGTCTGCGAAGGCTCACCCGTGCTCGACTCTTTGCGCGCCCTAGAAGAAAAGGGTGTGCATTTGATCATCTGCAGCACCTGCCTGAACTATTTCGATCTGACTGATAAGGTGCGCGTGGGAATTGTAGGGGGCATGGGAGATATTCTAGAAGCACAACGCAGAGCAGCAAAAGTCATCACTCTATAAATGCCATGCGAGGATGCTATGGATTTTGACCTAAGCGAAGAACAGCGGTTGTGGAAGGAAACCATTCATGCCTTTTCGGCCGCTGAGTTGCGGCCCAAAGCACACGAGGTGGATGAAACCGGCTGGCCCAATTGGGAGGCGATTCGCAAGATGGGATCGATCGGCCTGCTGGGGCTGAACGTTCCCGAAGCCTACGGCGGGGCCGGCGTAGATAGCATCAGCGCAGCCATCGCCATGGAAGAGATAGCCTGGGGCTGCGGTTCCACCGCCCTCACCCTGGCCGCCCACGACGGCCTGGGCACCGCACCGCTGGTCAACTACGGCAGCGAGACCTTAAAGCAAACCTGGCTACCGCGAGTGACCAGCGGCCAGGGCAAACTGGCCGCCCTGGCGATGACCGAACCGGGCGTCGGCTCCGACCTGCAGTCCATCCTCACGCGTGCCGAACGGGTGGGCAACGAGTGGGTGATTCGTGGGACGAAGATGTGGTGCACCAACGCCTCGATCGCAGAATACATCCTCGTGCTGGTGCGCACAAGCCCTGAGCCGGGTCCGCGTTCCTTGAGCATGATCCTGGTCCCGGCCGACACACCGGGGGTACACATCGGACCAGCGGAGAAGAAGATGGGCCTACACGGATCTCTCACCCACGCCATGACCTTCGACAACGTCCACGTTCCGCTGGATAATCTGATCGGCGACGAGGGGCGAGGCCTGCAACAAGCCTTGAGCACCCTAGACGGCGGACGGATCACCATTGCGGCTATCGCCATCGGACTGGCTCGGGCCGCCTTTGAAGCAGCTGTCGCCTATGCGAAAGAACGCAAGGCCTTCGGCAAAACCATTGCCGAGTTCCAAGCTATTCAGTGGAAGTTGGCTGACTCGGCCATGGAGATCGAACTGGCTCGCAACATGGTCTACAAGGCGGCTTGGCTGAAGGACCAGAAGCGTCCCTACACCCGAGAAGCGTCTATGGCCAAACTCTACGCCAGCGAGATGGCCGAGCGGGTATGCTATCACGCCATCCAGATTCACGGCGGCTACGGCTATAGCCGCGAATATCCGGTGGAACGCTTCTACCGAGATGCTCGCCTGATGACCATCGGCGAGGGCACCAGCGAGATCCAGCGCTTGGTGATCGCCCGCCATGTGCTGCGCTCAGGATGAGCATGGACAAGATCATCCTCCAGGGGTTGCGCGTCTCGGGCATCTTGGGCGTGCACGAGTGGGAGCGCCAGCGGCCGCGGCCGATCGTGATCCAGATCACCCTGTTCGTGGATACCCGCCGGGCCGGCCGGAGCGACGACTTGGCCGATTGCGTGGATTACAGCCTCTTGGCTGGTCGCGTGCGGGAGCATGTGGCACATGCCGCCCGACACACTGTCGAAGCCCTGGCCAACGACTTGGCGGCTTTGTGTCTGGAAATGCCCGGAGTGCAGAAAGCGATCGTGCGGGTGGACAAGCCCGGAGCGATTCCAGAAGCGGAGTCGGTGGGCGTGGAGGTGGAACGGAAACGGGCCGATTTTCTTTGACGTTCCCCCTTTCCTGCGCTATACTTCGACCGCGTCTGTAGTGCATTGCACACCGAATTTCTCGTCGTCGGAGCAGCCGACGCGTCAGATTTACCCCTAAAAGGAGTCCCTCTATGGCGTTCAAATTGACCTATGCCACCATGTTCAACCCGCCAGAAGAGCTGCACAAGCGGTTCGACAAAGCCGTAGCGAAATTGCGGCAAAACCTGGGCCAGGAATATGCCATGTTCATCGATGGCCAGGATGTGTATGCTGATGAGAAATGGCAGGATCGCTCGCCGGTCGACACCGACCTGGTCCTGGCGGTGATGCAAAAAGGGAATGCCTCGCACGCCGAAAGAGCGGTTGAGGCGGCCCGTCGCGCTTTTCCGGCCTGGAGCCGCACGCCCTGGAAAAAGCGTGTCCAGTTGGTGCGCAAGGCTGCAGCGCTGATCGAGAAGCGAATCTATGACCTGGGCGCCGCTATGTCGTTGGAAGTGGGCAAGAACCGTATGGAGTCCTTGGGCGATGTGCAGGAGACGGCCGATCTGATGAATTACGCCGCCCGCATGATGGAAGAGAACAACGGTTTCATCAAGCCAATGGACAAAGACCCCATCCCAGGTTTCGACATCACCAACATCTCGGTGCTCAAGCCCTACGGGGTGTGGTTGGTGATCAGCCCGTTCAACTTCCCCTTCGCTCTAACCGGCGGCCCAGCAGGAGCGGCCCTAGTCGCCGGCAACACGGTGGTGATCAAGCCGGCCACCGATACGGCTTGGATCGTCCGCCTCTACGTGGAGTGCCTGCGCGACGCTGGCTTCCCCGACGGCGTGGTCAACTTCGTGACCGGCCCCGGCTCCACCCTCGGCCAGGCCCTGGTGGATCACCGCGACATTGACGGCGTGACCTTCACCGGCTCCTACGACATAGGCATGAAGCTGTTCCGCGATTTCGCCCAGCGCAGCTACGTCCGGCCAGTGATCCTGGAGCTGGGCGGCAAGAACCCGGCCATCGTCTCGCGCCGCGCCAACCTGGACGACGCCGCCCTTGGCATCGTCCGCTCGGCTTTCGGCCTGCAGGGCCAGAAGTGCTCAGCGGCCTCACGCGTCTTGGTGGAAGAGCCGGTGTACGACGAGTTGCTGGGCAAGCTAAAAGAATTGACCGAGAAGCTGACCATCGGCGACCCGACCGAGCGCGGCGTCTTCCTCGGGCCGGTAATCAACCAGTCGGCCTACAACGATTTCAAGAACTACTGCGAGGAGATCAGCCAGGCCGGCGGCCAGTTCCTGACTGGCGGCAGGGTGAAGACCGGCGATTTCTTCGATAAGGGCTACTACTGCGAGCCAACCTTCGTCACCGATCTACCCTTTGACCATCGCCTGTGGCAGCACGAGATGTTCCTGCCCATTTCTACCATTGGCAAGGTGAGCAGCCTGGAAGAGGCAATGGAGATCGCCAACAGCGTGAACTACGGCCTGACCGCCGGCTTCTATGGTTCCGAAAAGGAGGCCCGCTGGTTCTTCGATCACATCCAGGCCGGCGTCACCTACGCCAACCGCTCACAAGGCGCCACCACCGGCGCGTGGCCCGGCTATCAACCGTTCGGCGGCTGGAAGGGTTCTGGCGCCTCGGGCAAGAACGCCGGCGGCTACTACTATGTGCAACTGTACATGCACGAGCAAATTCAGACCCTGGTACGCCGCCAGCCGGCCAAGGCCACAGCCAAGAAAAAAGCGGCTTCCAAGAAGACCACCGCCAAAAAGCCGGCCGCTCGCAAGGCCCGCAGCTGATCTCAACCGCACGTCAGGAGGGCGAGAAACCCCTGCTTGCCCTCCTCTTCTTCCTACAAGCGCCTTGCCTTCCGCCTAGCCATGACCGACCCGACCACCTATGAGCCCAACGAACTGATCGCCCGCATCGGCACCTTCTTCCTTGTGACGGGTGCCCTGCTCTTCTTGCTGTTCATCGCCTCCGACGTCAACCCGGCCTACCCCATGCCCGATTTCAACCTAATGTGCGCAGCGCTGCTCTTGATCGCGATCGGCGCCATCTTCCGCCGCGCCCAACCGCCCCCACCCAAAGCCGAACGCTTCCGCTACCTGCGCAAACTCATGCAGCAACGCAAGGATGCCAAGAAAGCGACCGCCCAACAGGCTCAAAAGAAGAAATAACCGTCGGCTCACCCCCCTCTCTCGATCGGACTCCCATGAGCAAACTCCTCCCCCTGTCCGAAGCCATTTCCCGCTACGTCCATGACGGCGATACCGTATACGCTGCCGGCTTTACCCATCTCATCCCCTTTGCGGCCGGCCACGAGATCATCCGCCAAGGCAAGAAGAACCTCACCCTGGCCCGCGCCACCCCCGACCTGATCTACGACCAAATGGTGGCCGCCGGCTGCGCCTGCAAGGTGATCTTCTCCTACATGGGCAACCCCGGGGTGGGCAGCCTGCGCATCGTGCGGGCGGCCATCGAACGCGGCGACCTGGAATGGGAGGAATACTCCCACTTCGGCATGATCACCCGCCTCAAAGCCGGCGCCGCCGGCCTGCCCTTCCTGCCCATGAAACAGACCGGCGCCACCGACCTGGAGCGCGTCAACCCCAACATCAAGCGCCTCCCCGACCCGTATGGCGGCCCCGACCTGATCGCCGTCCCTGCCCTCAACCCCGATGTGGCCATCGTCCACCTCCAGCGCGCCGACCTCAACGGCAACGGCCAGCTATGGGGCATCATCGGCGAGCAGAAAGAAGCCGCCTTCGCCGCCCGACGGGTGATCCTCACCGCCGAAGAGATCGTGGACGAATCCGTGATCCGCTCCGACCCCAACCGTACCCTGATCCCCGGCATCATCGTCACCGCCGTCTGTCATGTGCCCTACGCCTGTCACCCCTCCTACGCCCAGGGCTACTACGACCGCGACAACCAGTTCTACCTGGCGTGGGACCAGATCAGCCAATCGCCCGACCAGGTGAAACGTTACCTGGACGAGTGGGTCTACGGCGTGAAAGACCGCGCCGAATACTGGGAGAAACTCGGTCCAGAGACCCACGAACGCCTAAAGGTGCGACCCCGCTGGAGCCAACCGGTGAACTACGGAGAGTATTAGCCATCCTTCGATCTGGGCGCCGCCTACGAGAGGCTCCCGTCCATGTCCACCCTCCCCGCCACCCTGCTCAAACTCTTGATCGCCCTGCTCAAGCACCAGGCCAAGACCTGGCTGGGCAGCGAAGCCCTCGACGTGGCGGCCCAAACCCTGATCGATGAGGAACTACAGCGGCGCCTGCAGGGCTGGCTGACCGCCGACCAGACCCGCCGCGCCTTGCTGCGCGCAGGCCCAGCGCTACGTCCAGAACCCGCTTCCCTGCCCCGACCCCGAGCTGCGCCGCCTGTTCCATAACCTGAGCTTCGGCGACCTGCCGGCAGTGCAGCAAGCCCTGGTTGGCATGGGCGGCGTGGGCAAGACCCAACTGGCGGTCCAATTCGCCTGGACCTACGGCCACCGCTTCGCCGGCGTGCATTGGGTGAGCGCTTACCGCCCTGAAAAATCCGACCTGCCGATCGACAAAATCACCGAAGAGTCCATCGCCCGCTGCGGCCAGGAGATGAACCTGCACCCCTGGCCGCAAAACGTGGCCAGGAAGAACTATCCAGTGGAAAGAAGCAACCGCCCCGCCGAGGCAGCTGACCTCTCAGCAAAGTGCGCAAGGCTTGCTGGTCGATCGGGCCGTCTTCCACGGCTGCGCACCGACTGGGCCGCTTGCGCCGGAAACGCTCGTGCCGGCTGAGCATAGCGAAGGACGACACACCGCCAGCCGATAGGAGCGCATCCAGCACATCCAACAGGGCGTCACGCCGTACCGTAAAGATACGCTCATACACCGCTTGATAAAATGCGATAAGTCTGTTAATGTTCTTTCTGGGTAGATGTTTGAGCGCTCACAACCCCAAGTTTCTACTAGAAGGCGGTTTTGCTCAGGGGCAGCAATGCCCCAAATTTTGTTAAACTCGAGACGATCGGTTTTCAAAGGAGGCCAAAATGGAATTTCAAGACAAGGTTGTGTTGGTTACCGGTGCTGGTCGAGGGGCAGGACGCCAAGTGGCAATGATTTTCGCCGCCCATGGTGCACGCGTTGTTGCGAACGACATCAATCCCCAGAGCTTGGAGACGTTGAAGGCCGAAGCGCATTCCCAAGGCTACTTAATTCAAACATATGTGGAAGACCTGGCAAAGAAGGTGGGGGTTCAGGCTTTGGTGAAACAAGTCGAGGATGATTTTGGCAGGTTAGATATCCTCATCCATCATGCTTCTGTGGAGCCGCATGTCCCCCTGCTCGACATGGACGAATGGGACTGGCATCGCACCCTCGATGTGAATCTGACGTCCACTTTTTTGATGATGCAATCCGTCGGCCGCATCATGCGTGAACGTGGGGAAGGGGTAATCATCAACCTAGCCTCGCTCAGCGGCGGGACAGTTGTCCTGAATCGTTCGGCATATGTGGCTAGCGTCTTCGGTGTGATCGGTCTCACACGGCAGGCAGCCCGTGAGTTATTTGCCTATAGCATTCGCGTCCATGCCATCGGTCATGGGCTAGGACGCTTTCAGACCGATGGAATGACTGTGCCGGCCGATCTCGCTCGTGCCGTTCTTTTTCTATGTAGCCCTCGAGCTGCTCACCTAACCGGTTATATCGTCAGCTTGCCCTGATCTGCCGATGGGGGGTATATCAACTCCAAGGCTAGGTCGCTTCGAGATGAGGAGCGGTTGCGGTTGGCCAGAATACGCTGCAGGATTTGTGAAGGGATTGTGGCGTTGGGCAAAGCCGATTATTTTTTTAGCCGAATGGTGACCTTTCGACGAGGCTCCTCACCAATGCTTTCTGTAGTCACCGAAGGATGATCGCGCAGGGCTAGATGAATGATGCGCCGCTCAGCAGCGCTCATCGGCTCCAAAACTATGCGACGGCCGGTTTTCATCACTTGGTCGGCCATTCGTTTGGCAAGCTGTCGGAGTTGCTTTTCGCGACGCGCACGATATCCTTCTACGTCTACAACCAATTGAACGAATTGGCCGCTTTGTTTGCCAACGATCAACGTGGCGATGGATTGGAGAGCGTTCAGCGTCTCGGCGCGACGTCCGACCAGAGCACTTAGGTCGCGGCCACGAACATCAACGTGGACGCAACGATGGTTGGGTTGATCGTTCTCGTCAAGACGGGCCGAGATTTGCGCGTCAAATCCCATGGCACGAACCAGGTGGGCAAGCATCACTTCGGTTTGATCGAGGATAGGATCGCGCCTGGGCGCAGAGGCCGGTTGGAGGTCTGAAGCAGAAGCAGGTTCAGAGAGAGGTTCCGCTTGGGGGATCAGGACCGGGGTGGGGGCGGCAGGAGAGGTCGAGTTTAGCGAAGCGTCAGCCGGCTGGTGCACCGTTAATCGCACGCGAACCTGCCGCTTGCCCAAACCAAACCAGCCCCGCGAACCAGCATCCAGCACTTCTACAGAGACATCGGCTGCGGTCAAGCCCAGTTGCGCTAAACCACGGGCAACGGCTTCTTCAACGGTGGGAGCGATCACTTCCAGTGTAGGACGTGCCATAATTCACCTCAATGTTTTTTCGACGTTGCCGCTTTGCGAGCGCCGCCAGGCAAGAGGGCGCGCCAGTGGATGCGACCCATCATGGCATACTGAATGATCCCCAGAAGGTTGGTGGTGATGAAGTATACCGCCAGACCGGATGGAAAGGTCATGGCAAACCAGCCTAGAAGCAAGGGAAGGTAGATGTTCATCATGCCGGCCATCATGGCCGATTGATCGCTGGGGTTAGCCGTGGGAGGGGTGGTGAGCTTGGTCTGCAGGTAGGTGGTCAGGGCAACGATGATGGCCAGCGTAGGGAAACCGTTGGGTAGCCAGGAGATGTGGAACGGTAAAGGAATGCCTTCCGGGCGTCCCAAGTCCATCCAGAGGAAGCGGCTGTCGAGCGGGATGAGGGCGCCAACATCGAGGAAAAAGCCAATGCTGCGGGTGAGTTCCAGAAGAGCCAGGGGGGTGTCAGCCAAAGAACGCATGATGCTTTGGTAGAGGGCAAAGATGATCGGGAGTTGGATCAACATGGGCAAACAGGAGGAAAAAGGGTTGATCCCTCTCTCTTTGTAAATTCGTAGTTGCTCCTGAGCCAGTTTCTCGCGGTCTTTGGCGTATTTCTTCTGAATGGCCAGCCATTCCTTGTCGTTTTGCAATTCTTGCATGGCCTTAGCGCTCTTGAGTTGGGAAGCATTGAGCGGCCAGGTGACGATGCGGATCAGGATGGTGAAGAGGATAATCGCCAGGCCGAAGGCGCCGGGAATGTCGGAAAGGAGGCTATAAATCCACAGCAGGGTGTTTACGAACACAGAGACAAACAGATCCCAAGGTGACATAGTACCTCTACTGAGGGGTGAACGACCAGAGAACACGTCCATCCCGATCCAGGGCAACCAACAGGGCCGACTCGCTGCGGAAGGGAGCTACCAAGACGGTATCTCCGACGGCGACCGGAGTGGTGTATAGGCGTCCGTCAACTTTTTCGAGGCTGACGGGCGTTGTCTCACCGGGGCGCAGGGAGTAAATGGCACCCTGTTCGGTGACGAAGAGGATGTCGTTTTGCACCAGGATCGGGCTGGCGATGATAGCGCCGTTGGCTTGAAACGAGGTGAGGACGGTGCCGTCGGCAACATCGATCACGTAGAAATTCCCGTCCAGGTCGCCCAGGTATAGTTTACCATCATTCACGAGGGGCCCCCCCCAAATTCGGGATTTTGCCGGCACAGTCCAGGCCACGCTGCCATCGGCAACCCGAATGGCGATGATGTCTGAGGCGAAGGAACCGAGATAGAGGAGGCCATCAGCGATGGCTGGCGAGCCGGCCAGGGCACCGCCCAGGTCAATCGTCTTTACGGCATAGGTGGCAAGATCTACGATGTGCAGTTGATGGTTGAGGGCAGCCACGTAGAGCCGTTCTCCGTCGGTTACGGGTTGTGACCAGAGTTTGCCGCCCAATTCGACGGTGGCGAGCAGTTTTTCTGCCCCATCGCCCGGCAGAGAAAGGTCGAAGATGTAAAGCTTACCATCGGCGTTTGGAGCATAGACGAGGTTGCTTATCACCAGCGGGCTGGCAAGCCAGTAATCGCGCGCTTCGTTGAAGGTCCAGGTCACACGCAGGTCATCGCTGGCTTTGGGGTCTAGACGGAATAGGGCATAGTCATTGCCAGCTGAACCGATCAGCAACTGCCCGTCTTGGGTGAAGGCCGGGTTGGCGTAAAAGGTGGAGCCCGAGCGGCTGGAGAAGGTCCATAGGGCTTTCCCATCGCTGAGGCGAACCGCATAGATTGCGGCGCCGTTGGCCAGATAGGCAGCCTCCTGATCGGCGGCCAGACCAGGCCAGGTGGCGGCGGGGGGCGCGCCTCCGCAGGCGCTCAGGCCAAGGGTAATTAGCCCTAGGAACAGGAAGAGGGTGAGACGAGCCAATTTCATCGAAAAAGATCTCCTTCAAGGTTCAAGGGACCGGATCGTATCCGCCTGGATGGAATGGGTTGCAACGCAGCACACGCCAAAGCGCCATGACCGAGCCTTTTAGAACACCGTATTTGTAAATAGCCTGGTAGCCGTAGTGGGAGCAGGAGGGATAGAAGCGACAGGTGTCTGGCGGCAAAGCAGGTGAGATCACCATTTGATAGAGACGAATGAGAGCCAAGAAGATCAGGCGCGGCCAATTGCGCGGGGTGCGCGGCAGATCGCGCAGGCGCGGCTCGTTGGGATACTCACGAGGGAGATAAAACTCAGGTTGCATGGGGTGTATATAATCCGGCACGACAGAGCAAAGTTTGCAGAGCAAGAAGGGTTTCCTCAAAGGTTGCCTGGGGAAGGGGTTGGCGAGCGATGAGGAGCAGGTCATATCCGGGCGGAAGGGCCGGCAGCAGATGCTGCATAGCAGCACGCAGCAGGCGTTTTGCGCGGTTACGGTGTACGGCCAACTTGATTGTTTTTCCTGCTGTGACACCGATGCGCAGTCGCTCCTCGTTGTTGCGTTGTACGATCAACACGACAAGCGGGTGGGCATATGATTTTCCGAAGCGCCGCACCCGCTTGAAATCGGTGGATCGGGTCAGGCGGAATCTACGTTGCAACCCGCTCTACCCTGCAGAGATCTACTCCAGAACTCGTTACCAGCGTATCCGCTTAACGTGCTGGTTGGAGGTAGGAGTTAGACGATAGCGGCCTTTCAAGCGGCGGCGTTTGAGCACCTTGCGCCCGTCGGCCGTGCCCATGCGCTGGCGAAAACCATGCACACGTACACGGCGGCGAATTTTGGGTTGATAGGTTCGTTTCGGCATGCTACGTTCCTCAAATCGAGAGTTTGCTATCTACAGGCGAATATCCGCACTCGGGCGGACAGGTATATGATTATACCGTGCCAATCAAGAATCGGTCAAATGTGTGATTGTTCTAAAGTTGGTAAAAGATTGGGTGAACTAGCAAGGATGGTAGCAACTCCGCTGGCCATTTCCCTAAGT
>CAKZJX010000023.1 GCA_937120535.1 uncultured Anaerolineae bacterium | reverse complement strand
CCGCCAACTCTTCGAGCAGGGCACCCGCGCCGACCCCTCCCACGCCCCCACCTGGCAAGCCTGGGCGCTCATGGAGCTGAAACGTTCGCCAAACGCTGCGTTGCGCATCCTGGAACAAGGCCTCCAAAAAGTCTACGACCCGCCAGGGCAGGCTTCTCTTTACTGCTTGCAGGGCGGCGCCTATGCCAGGCTGGGCAACTTGGCACAGGCCGAAGCCGCCTTCGAGCAGGCTTTTCGCCTGGCGCCGCGCGAACCCCGCAACCACTACTTTTACGCCCTCCAGGTGCTGGAGCCGCAAAAAAGGCTGCCAGAAGCCATCGCCCACTATCAGCGCGCCCTGCAGCTCAACCCGCGCCCGCAAGACCGCCAAAAGATCGAGCAGGCGCTCAGACGACTTACCCCCAGACTTCCGAAGTCTTAGAGACTTCGGAAGTCTGGGGGGAGGAGGAGGACCCCCCATGCCCCGCCGGGAAACACCCTTTCTTGCCGACCAGTACTATCACCTCTACAACCGCGGCAACAATCGCCAGGTGGTCTTCTTTGAGCCGGAAAATTACCTGTACTTCCTGCGCGGCGTCAGGCGCTACCTGCTGCCGGCGGTCAGCGTGATTGCCTACTGCCTGATGCCCACCCATTATCACCTGCTGGTGCGGGTGCGTGAGACCTCAGAAGTCTCAGAGACTTCGGAGGTCTCAGAGAGAGTCTCCCGCGCCATGCAGCGCCTGCTCATCTCCTACACCAAAGCCATCAACAAGCGCTTTCGGCGGGTCGGCGCGCTGTTCCAGGGCGCGTTTCAAGCCAAACCAGTGGTCGAATACGAGCATTTGCTCAACCTGTGCCTGTACATCCACGCCAACCCGGTCAAGGACGGGCTGGTCCCCTGCCCGGAAGACTGGCCGTATTCCAATTACCCGGAATGGCTGGAGCGACGAGCCGGCCAGCTGGTCGAAAGAGAATTCATCGCCCAGCACTTTGGAACGCCTGTAGAGTATCAGGCGTTGATGGAAGAGTACATCCGCCAGACTCAGACATCCGAAGTCTTTAAGGAGTAAACCCTATGCCCGAAACCACCCAACCCCGCAAGAAAATCACCCTGCCCTACCTCTTCGACAAGGTCAAGAAAGGCGAACCCATCACCTGGCTGACCTGCTACGACTATCCCACCGCCTACCTGCAAGAACAGGCCGGGATCGAGATGATCCTGGTGGGCGACAGCCTGGGCATGACCATGCTCGGCTACGACTCCACCCTGCCGGTCACCATGGACGACATGATCCGCCACGCCCAGGCCGTACGCCGCGGCGCGCCGACCGCCTTCGTGGTGGGCGACATGCCCTACATGACCTACCAGCCAAGCGTCGAAACGGCTATACGCAACGCAGGCCGTTTCATGGCCGAGGCCGGCTGCGACGCCATCAAACTCGAAGGCGGCGCAGCCATGGCCGACCGCATCAAGGGCATCGTGGACGCCGGCATCCCGGCCATCGGCCACCTCGGCCTCACGCCGCAATCGGTCGCCGCGCTGGGCGGATTCCGCGTGCAGGGCAAATCCGCCGCGCTGGCCAAGAAAATCGTGGACGACGCCAAGGCGCTCGAAAAAGCCGGAGCGTTCTGCATCCTGCTCGAAATGGTGCCCGACCGGCTGTGTCAACTGATCACCGAGCGCGCCGAAGGCTGCATCATCATGTCGCTCGGCTCCGGTCCGCACGCCCATGGTCAACTGCTCATCTACCACGACATGTTCGGCCTCTACCCCAAGTTCAAGCCCAAGATGGCCAAGGTCTACGGCAACGCCGGCGAAGTCCTTCTCAATGGCCTGAAAGCCTACCGCGACGAGGTCATCAACAGGCAATTCCCTCAGCCGGAAAACTGGTTTGGCATGCCAGATGAGGAGTTTGAGGAGTTGAAGAGGATGCTTGGCGAGGCGTAAAGCGTGAGGCGTGAGGCGTAATTCGTAAAAGTGGAGGTTCGGAGATGAGTGACGTGCCGTATCAAAGCGTGTTGTCGCACGCGCAAGGGTTTCAGGAGTTGCTGGCGTATCAAGTTGCGCTCCAAATGCAGCAGGAAGTCTTCGAACTGACCCGCAAATTCCCTCGCGAAGAGATGTTTTCGCTCACCGACCAGATCCGCCGTTCCTCACGCTCGATTGGCGCGCAAATTGCCGAGGCCTGGGCCAAACGCCGCTACGAGGCATATTTCATCAGTAAACTGACCGACACTGACAGCGAATGCCTGGAAACCCTGCACTGGATCGAGACCGCGCGCCGTTGCGGCTACCTCGCCGACGAGCAAGCCGCTCACCTTGCCGCGCAATACGACCGTGTGGGCCGCCTCATCGCCGGCATGATCGTCAAAGCCGCCGCCTTTTGCGGCAAACCATCATCTCGGCAAATCCGTGAACCCCCCACTGAATATTTCGCCCAACGAACAAAGAACCACGAATGACGAAGACAAATCACGAATCACGAAACAAGGAGCCCCTATGTCCAACCTGCAATCCCTGCTAACCATCCCCCCCGACCGCCTGGCCGCCGTTAACGCCGTCTTCCTCGACCCCAACTCGACCGTGATGAGGGAATTCCTCGACGTGGTCGCCAAGTATGGAACACCAGACGAGATTAACCGCAAACATCGCGAAGCCCGAAAGCGGGAAAACCTGTTTCGTCTAGTCCGAGAGCGCAACCCCGAAGCGCTTAAAGACTTGGAATGGTTGATAGAGCAGCGGGAGCGCAGGGCGTTCATTTCAGTGGCCGATTTTCGGCGCAAAGTGCTAGGCCAGGCCGCCGACCGCATGTCCTTCAAGGACGACTATGCTGTCACCCTGGAGGTCTCGGCCCTGCAATATTTCCCCTGGATCCGCGCTATGGCCGAAGACGCCCTAACCAAACAGACTCTGGTGCCGGGCCGCTTCATCTGCGTTCGCAAGATGAAAGAGCAGGAAGAGGACGGCGACCTGCCGGCCATCGTGGCAGCGATGGACATCCTCGGCGCCTCGTTCGTGGAAACCCTCGACACCAAAGGCACCGACGGCTCCAACCCGCACCTGGGCGGGCCGGCGACCATCACCGGCTACTTCGGCGGGATCGGCCAACCGAACGAACACGCCCTGCAATGGCTGGATGAATATCTGTACTACTACACGAATTATGGCGTCAAGGCCGTGCTCAATTTCAACGCCGGCACCATCCTACTCGGATTCCTGCTCTACCGCCTAGGCGTGGACAACGAATTCAAAATCTCGGTCTTCTTCGGCTCCGACAACCCCTACCATGCGCTGTGGACCATGACCATGGCCAAACTCTTCAGCCGTGACGACGACACCTCCCCGCTGATCGGCTTCAACTGGTCCAACTCGGTCAACAACCGAACCATGGAACTGACCGCCCAATTCCGCAAACAACTGGGCTTCGAGCGCGTGGTCCGTTTCGAACATCACATCACCGAGACTTGGAAGAGCATCGTCGTCCAGCCATACAATCGTCGCTCGGAACTTCTGGAGATCGCCGGCCATGTGGCCAACATCTCGGCCAAACACGAAGGCGCCGATCCGGAGATCGAACAGGCTCTCGACCACCCCTCCGACATCTTGGACTACTTCCGCACCAAACAAGAAGTCATCGAAAGCGGCGACTGGGATGCTTTGCAGAAAAACTTCCTGCTCAAAGTTGAAGCCGCCAACCAAACCGCCTGGGAGCTGACTCAAGCCGGTCTGAGCTTCGTGGCCGCCCAACATCTCCACCATCAATGAGACAAACCGGCTTCGGATCAGGTTCTTCCGAAGCCGGTTTCATTTCCCCGCTACGCCAATGCGTTCGACTCGTTGCCCAGCTGGAATACATGCCCTTTGAGTCATCTCACTGAGCGCCTTCTTTCCCTACCTAATCGAGTTCAGGCCGGTTATGCTATTTTGGCTACACGAAATCAACGCTCGCTTGGCATAGAACCGCTATAATAGAGCGCCGCCGGAAACTGGGTCGTCGAGCACGGTTTTAAAGATTTAAGCTGGCCATGATGTCGGAAACCGCTTGATATACCGGCGAGGTGTCCGGCAGATCTATCAATGGCTTGCCTGAGAACTCAAACGATGCAATTTGTTCATCAGACGGGATGATACCAAGCAGAGCAACATCAATCTTGGACAGGAAGGCGTTCAACTCGTCCGGTATCGGTCCCGACAAGCGATTGAGGATCAGATGAGCATTTCGAATTCGGATGTCTAACTCGCGACTCAGATCAGCAATCCGTTGCGCCGCTACGAGACCTCGCTGGGTGGGATCGCTAACGATCAGCAAATGATCCACATCTCGCGTCGTGCGCCGAGATAGATGCTCCATGCCGGCCTCGTTGTCGATCACCACATAATCATAATGGCGACTGAGAGCATCTATTACCTCGCGCAGGTTGTGATTGACCGCACAGTAGCAGCCGGGTCCTTCACCGCGTCCCATGGCGATCAGGTCAAAGCGCGCCCCCTCCGATAACGCCGACCGCACGTGATACTCCAAATAGTCCCGCTTGTTCATGCCGCCGGGCAAGGAACCCATAGCCGCCCCGCCAGCACCCAGGGACGACTTGATCTGGACCAGCATATCCTCTCGAATGTCGCCCACCGTCCATTCTAGGTCCAATCCGAGCACCAGGTTTAGGTTGCTCGATGGATCGGCATCAATCGCCAAGATGCTGCCGGACTGATTCTGAGCCAGCCACTTGATGACCATGGCAGCAACGGTGGTCTTTCCTACACCGCCTTTTCCTGCAAGCGCAATAGTGATCGTCATATCTGAAATTTTACCCTCTCTGGTAGAGATAATTCAACTCGCGCAACCATCGGCTCAGGCGATCGGAGAGAGCATTGGCCGGCATGCGCCACTCCCAGTTGCCGCCCAGACGCGAGGGATAATTCATGCGTGCGCGGTTGTCGAGCGCCAAAAAGTCTTGCATCGGCCCCAGGGCAAAGATGGCTACTGAAGCCCATGCCGTCCGAATCAAATGGGCTGGGAAATCCTTGCCCCGGATGTGAGGGGAGAGGCCAAGATAACGCAAGGCAAACTCGCGTTCGGCTCTTGGGGCTGCGCGGAACCAGCCCAGGGCGGTGTCGTTATCGTGCGTGCCGGTATAGACCACACAATTTTGGGAAAAATGATGCGGCAGGAAGGGATTGTCAGGGCCGGAAAAGGCAAATTGCAAAATCTTCATTCCGGGGAAGCCAAATTGCTCGCGCAACGCAATCACGTCCTCGGTGATCACTCCCAGGTCCTCGGCAATGATGGGGAGTTCGCCCAGGGTCTGGCGCATGACGGCGAACAGATCGGCGCCCAGGGCCGGCACCCAGCGCCCGTGCTCAGCCGTGGCAGCGCCGGCCGGGATCTCGTAGTAGCCGGCAAAACCGCGAAAGTGATCGAGGCGAATGATGTCCACTTGTTTCAGAGCCATCTGAATGCGCGCCAACCACCAGGCAAAGCCGGTTTCTTTATGAACCTGCCAATTGTAAAGCGGATTGCCCCACAATTGACCGGTAGGAGAGAACAGATCGGGAGGGACACCAGCAACCACCGTGGGACGCCGCTCCTCATCGAGGAAGAACAACTCGGGATGCGCCCACACATCGGCCGAGTCGTACGCCACGAAGATCGGAACGTCGCCGATGATCTTGACCCCGCGCTGATTGGCATAGGTTCGTAGGGCATACCACTGCTTGAAGAACAGGTATTGGAAGAATTTATGGCGCTCGATCAGGTCGGCCAAGTCGGCACGGGCTTGGGCTAGGGCTGCCGGCGCGCGCAAGCGAAGGGGGGCCGGCCAAGAGTCCCAAGCGCCCCCGCCATTGGCCTGTTTGATGGCCATGAAGAGAGCATAATCGTCGAGCCAGAACGCCTCCTCGGCGCAGAAGCGCTCGAAGTCGGCGCGGGCCGGCCCGAGGTTCGAGAGGAAGCGATGGTAAGCCCGTTCGAGCAAGGCCATCTTCCAAGGGATGACGCTCCCATAGTCGACGCGATTCTCCGGAAAGTCGGGGACGTTTTCCAGATCGGCTGGCTCAAGCAGATCGTCGAGCAGAAGAAGATTGGGGTTGATCAGGTAGGGGTTGCCAGCAAACGCCGAGAAGCATTGGTAGGGCGAATCGCCGTAGCCCGTAGGGCCTAGAGGCAGGATCTGCCAGAGTCGAGTGCGGCTCTTGGCCAGGAAATCCACAAAGCGAAACGACCAAGGGCCAAGATCGCCGATCCCATAAAGGCTGGGCAAGCTGGTAATGTGAAGGAGGATGCCGGCAGAACGTTGAAAGGGAGGGGTCATTGGCGTATCTCTTGAACTCTGAGGGAGTGGAGGACGTTTTGGTAGAGATCAGAGTACCGTTTGGCCGAACGAAGCCAGGAGAAATCGGCGCTCAGGCCGGCCCGCTGCAAGGCACGCCACCGCTCTCGGTTTGGGTAAAGGGCAAACGCCTTGAGCAGCGCAGCACGCAGAGCGCGGACAGAGGGGGTCTTGAACAAGAATCCCCGCTCTTCGGTGACCGTGTCACTCAAGCCGCCAGTGGCATGGACGATCGGTACACAGCCGTAACGCATGGCGATCATTTGAGCCAGGCCGCAGGGTTCGTAGCGCGAGGGCATAAGGAACATGTCGGCTGCAGCGTAAATGTGACGCGCCAATTGGCTATCGAAGCGCAGTTCGACCCGCACCCGACCGGGGAATTCGGCCTGGAGGGCACGGGCAGCATCCTCGAGGGCCAGATCGCCGATTCCCAACAAGACGAATTGCCAGGGGAGATCGGTCAATTTGCGCAGCACAGCCAGCGCCAGATCGACACCCTTTTGGCGATCTAGGCGTCCGATCATGGCGATCATCGGGATGAGCGGCTCGGCCGGCAAGCCAAGCTTGTGTTGCAAGGCCAGTTTGTTTTGCTGGCGTAGGTCGATCGTTTCGACAGTAAAACGAGCCGGAAGTGCAGGATCGGCGGCCGGGTCGAAGGACAGGGTGTCGAGGCCGTTTAGAATGCCATGGATCAGGTGACGACGGCGATGGAGGAAGTCCTGCAAGCCACAGCCAAATTCAGGGGTAAGGATCTCACGAGCATAGGTGGGGGAGACCACAACAATTGCATCAGCGGAGAACAAGCCCAGAGGAAGGGGCAGCGCCTTCGCCCAAGCCGGCAAGTCGGTTTCTAGCAGCGGCAGGTTGTAAGAGGCCAGGATCTCGGTCAGGTCGCCGCCCATGAAGGGCAGGTTGTGCAGGGTGAGCAGGCCGGCAATGGGTTTCTCCTGGCGATTCTGACGTTTGAGCAACAAGGCATAGAGCGCCAAAGCGGTATGCCAATCGTGGGCATGTACGATGTCCACGTCCCAGTTCAGATAACGAGGAAGTTCGAGGGCAGCTAGGGAAAAAAAGGCGTATTTCTCGGTGTCTATTGCCAAGTTGGAGGAATATACCGCTCCACTCGAAGCGATCGGCTCTCCGTGGATCAGGTAGACGGGCATCTCTCCCAGCAGGCTTTCAGAGACGCGAACTTCGACCTCCCGGCCGGCACGGGGAAGAGAGTAAAAGGCAATCGGCCGAGCTTCGGCTTTGATGGCGCTATGGTGCGGCAGGGCCAAACGGACATCGAAAGTGACGTCATCAACCCGATCAGGGGGAAGGGAACGGAGGGCACGAGGCAGCGCGCTGGTCACATCGGCCAGACCACCCACTTTGATAAAGGGATCGGCCTCTGCTGCCAGGAATAAGACACGGATTGTCTTTGACATAGCGGCATAATTGTACGCGATTTAAGGACTTTTTACCATATACTCTGAAGATGTTCGAAAATCAAAGCAAGCGAACCTTTACAACTTCGCTCGGACATGATACACTATTCTTATCCTTATAGAAAGGAGGCGCGCTCATGACACCCATGCTCTGCATCGCTACCAGCTTAGTCGCAGGTGGAACGCTCTACCCTCCTCGGAGTGCGCCTATATGTCGGTAAGCTGACTGCATGTGAGTCTGTTTCAGCCACGGTGCACTCCTGCACCGTGGTTTTTTGTGCTTTCCTCATGCCCCTGTTTCGGAGAATCTTGATGACCGCCATGTCCTCCTCGATAGCATACTTTGACTTCCGCTTAGCGCAACACAGGAATCGCCTGATCGGCTTGTTGCGCATGATGAGCGGCTATCGCCTAATTTACCTGATTGCCAACATAACCCTAGGACTCTCTGCCCTGGCCAAAGTGGCTACCTTTCTGTTGTTATGGCGCTTTGCTGACACAGCGACCGGCGCCGTCCCACCGTTCGCCGGCTCACTGCACCGCAGCTTGATCGGGTTCGCAAGTGGCTTTGTGGTCCTGGCTATCGTTGAAGGCGGATTTGCTTTCCTCTCCAGCCGCATGGCCGCTTATGCTGCCGAAAACATCGCTCGCCGCTTGCGAAACTTTCTTTTTGATCACATCCAACGCCTGCCGTTCGTCTACCACAGCCACACCCCCACTGGCGAGTTAATCGAACGCGTGACGGCCGACGTGGACTCGATACGGACGTTCTTCAACGAGCAGGCCATCGGCATCGGGCAGATTGTTATCCTGTTCGTGGTCAACTTTCTGGCCATTTGGGCCATTTCATGGAAACTGGCTCTGGCCTCAGTGGCTGTTGTCCCGATCATCGTCGTCATCTCAGCTTGGTTCTTCAAGAAAATAGGCCAGGCCTATGAGAAGTACCAGGAACAGGAAGCCAAACTTTCCACGACCCTACAGGAGAACCTGACCGGTGTGCGCGTGGTCAAGGCGTTTGGGCGTCAACAGTACGAGATCGAAAAATTCGAGCGGGAGAATTGGCAGAAATTTCTGCGCGGCAAGAAGCTGCTTCAGATTCATTCGCTCTTCTGGCCGCTTTCCGACATTCTATGCGGATTTCAGATGCTGACCGGATTTATCTACGCCGGCTGGTTGATCATCCAAGGTGAGATCACCTTGGGCGCCTATCCAGCCTATGTAGGGCTCGTGGTCTGGTTGATCTGGCCAATGCGCAACTTAGGGCGGATCATCGTCAACACCTCCACTGGCCTGGTGTCCTACGAGCGGATCATGGACATCGTCCGTCAGGAACGCGAACCGCCGACGGAAGGACGGGTAGAGCCGGCCGGCCCGGTGCGCGGCAAAGTGGTCTTTGAAAACGTATCGTTTCAATACCAGAACGGCCACGCCGACGCCGTGCGCAATGTCTCGTTCACGGTGGACGCCGGCCAATCGGTAGCGTTGATGGGACCAACCGGTTCTGGCAAGACCACCTTGGTGAATCTCCTGCCGCGCTTATATGAGTACACCTCGGGACGCATCTTGCTGGACGGCATCGAATTGAAGGACTACCCACGCCAATACCTGCGCTCCCAAATTGGCATCGTGGAACAAGAGCCGTTTCTGTTCAGCCGCTCCATCCGCGACAATATCACCTATGGGGTCGGGCGCGATGTGTCGCAGACCGAGGTGGAAGAAGCCGCCCGAGCAGCGGCCATTCACGATACCATCGTCAGCTTCCCTCAGGGATACAACACCCTGGTAGGCGAAAAGGGCGTGACGCTTTCCGGTGGTCAGAGACAACGCATCGCCATTGCCCGCATCCTGCTCAAGAACCCACGCATCCTCATCCTGGACGATTCGACCTCTAGCGTCGACACTGAGACCGAAACCGAAATCCGCACTGCTTTGCAGCGCCTGATGGAGAATCGCACTACCTTTATCATCGCCCATCGCATTCAATCGGTGATGAACGCCGACCAGATCGTGGTGATGGACAACGGACAGGTAATACAAATCGGCACCCATCAGGAGTTGCTAGCACAAGAAGGGATGTATCGACGGATTTACGAGATCCAGACCAGGATGGAGGAAGAATGAGGAAGCACCGAGGCTCTGCCCTTTGTCTGGCAGAGAGGACGTTTGTTCCACGTTCGGAGTTTGTATATGTCTGAAAACGAATTGTTTGAGCTGGAAGAAGAAGATCACACCGGTCGCTTGACCGCCTCTACGCTTAAGCGCATTCTCGGCCTGCTCCGACCTCATTGGCGCTGGGTGGTTGGGTTTTTGATCACCATCACAGCAACCGCCGCCCTGGATGCTCTCTTCACCTACATCAACCGCGCCATGATCGATCAAGGCATTGCCGGCCGATCCATCCCGACTCTGTTGCGCTATGCCGCTTACTACGGTGGGTTGCAATTGATCCAAGCCGCGTTGGTGTTCGGGTTCATTTACTTGGCCGGCATCCTTGGCGAACGGATTCAATACGACATCCGCAAAGCGCTCTTCAACCACCTACAAGAGCTATCCCTCTCCTACTACAGCCGCAATGCCGTGGGCCGGCTGATGGCACGCGTCACCTCCGACTCTGGGCGTGTCTCCAGCCTGATGACCTGGGGCTTGCTCGACGTGACCTGGGCGGTGGTGAGCGTGATAGCCTCGGTGGTCTTCATGGTGATGATCAATTGGCAGCTCGCGCTGATCGTTTTCTCGATCATCCCCTTGCTGCTGGTCATCGCCATTCACTTTCGCAAGAGAATCCTAGCAGAATTTCGCTGGGCGCGCCGCGCCAACTCCCAGATCACTGGCGAATACAACCAGACCATCCAAGGTGTGCTCGTGGTTAAAGTCTTAGGACGCGAGGACGAAAACCTGAAGGACTTCTCCCGCCTGACCGACAACATGTTTCAGGCATCCTACCGCGCTGCCTGGCTTTCGGCGCTCTTCCTGCCGACCGTGCAGGTGATCTCTGCCTTCGCCTTGGGCGCCATCATCTGGTATGGCGGCCTGCAAAGCCTGACCCATTCCTTCAGCGTGGGCGACCTGCACGCCTTCGTCTCCTATCTGACCTTCATGATCTGGCCGGTGCAAGACCTAGCGCGCGTCCATGCCGAGATGCAGCACGCCCTGGCTTCGGCTGAGCGCATTTTTGCCTTGCTGGACACCCCGCCCGAGGTCCGAAATCGACCCGGCGCCGTCCCGGCCAAGACGCTGCGCGGCGTCATTGAGTTCGATCACGTTTCCTTTGCCTATGATGACGGCAAACCGGTACTTCACAACTTGACTCTGCGCGTGGAACCTGGCGAGACCATCGCCATCGTCGGCCCTACCGGCAGCGGTAAGACCACCCTGATCAACCTGCTGTGCCGCTTTTATGAACCCACCCAAGGCACGATCCGCATCAACGGAAGGGATTACCGCGAGTATACCCTTGAGTCGATTCACGCTCGCATCGGCGTAGTGCTGCAGACGCCGCACCTGTTCTCCGGCACGATCCGCGAGAACATCCGCTATGGCCGGCTCGACGCCGCCGACGCTGAGATCGAAGAAGCCGCCCGAATGGCCGGCGCCCACGACTTCATCCTTACCTTTGAGAAGGGCTACGACCAAGAAGTTGGTGAGGGCGGCAACCTGCTCTCGGTGGGTCAGAAACAATTGATCAGCCTAGCCCGAGCTGTGCTGGCCAAGCCCGACCTATTCATCATGGACGAGGCCACCTCCAGTGTAGACACGCTCACCGAAGCCCTGATCCAGCGCGGCATGGAAGCCCTAATGAAAGGTCGCACCTCGTTCATCATCGCCCATCGCCTGAGCACCATCCGCCGCGCCGACCGTATCTTGGTCATTCGGGACGGACGAATCGTTGAGACGGGCAACCACGTCGAGCTGCTGCGCAAGCGCGGCCACTACTATCGTCTGTACACTCAACAATTCCTCCTCGAACAGGAGCAACGATATCGCCTGATGGCGGCGCCAAGCACCTTGCCGGCCGACTGAACCAAGAGAGCTCGCCGGAACGGCGAGCTCTTTTTCAACCAATCCGTCCGGCCGAACGCGATCGGTCAATCACGGACAAACCATCGCTCCTACAGCGCTTCCTTCTGATGATGAATCGGTGGAGCGAAGAGCGTGCCGCGCCACGCTCCGTACAGCGTGCGCACAAACGTCACCCCCCATAACACGAACAGCCCGACCAGGCCGAGCGCCCCGATCCACAGAAAAACAGGAAACGACAAACTCTGATATAGTACGCCCGTCGCCACGGTAAACGCCCCCAATGGAAAGACAAACGCCCACCAACTCAACGCAAACGGCAACCGCGTTCGCCGATGGATTTCCCCTGTGATCCATACCGCCAAGAGCAACCAAAACACCCCAAAGCCCCACAGCGCCACCCCCGCCGTTTGAGCCAACACGTTCAACACGGCCGTTGTCGCCTCATCCAGGCCCATCACCGCCTGCAACACGGCCGGCAAGCGCAGCAAGGCAATGGTCAAAATCGAAGTCGGCGCCGCCCCCACCCACAATGTGGGCGTGAGATGCATCGGCGGCAGCGCGTAAAACACATAACGGATAAAGACCATGCCCATCACCATCAGGAACAACAGGCCGCCGATGCCCAAAAACATCAGGCTGATCAACAAGATCGTCCATCCCAGAGGCCGATCGGCAAAGTGTAACGCCAGTGCATTCCCCAGGATCGGCACGATCAGCGCGGACACCGGCGGGATCAGCCACCCGAAGGTGGACTGCTCCCACTTCATCTCTGGTTGATGGAAGAACACGTTGATCAAATATAAGGCCAACCCCACAATGCCGATTGCGCCTAACGCCCATAACGCCAACACAACATTCCAAAAAACGGCCTCGGGCAAGAACGGCAACGGCGTCTTTTCCAAAGCGATCCCCAACACCACCAACGAGATCGGCAGCGTGGAAAAAAACGGGCCGGCGATGGGATGCGATATATCGCGGCGCACCGCATCTGGATACCGAAGCCAGCGCAGGCTCCACGGGATCAGCAAAGCCACGAACAGAACCACCGCTATCCCCAAAAACATCAGCTGCAACCCCCAGGCAAACGGCAGGATGGAGCGAAAAGCATAGACGGCAACCACCGTCACCGCCGTAGACATTACCGATGCAAACCACCCCGGAGCAAAATGCTCAACTATCTTCTGGCGCATATCTTCTTCTCCGCAACGAGCCAATTGTTTTCGTTGTATTGATGTCATCAAGCCAGAAAGTCATACCCAACTGGGGAAAACACGATATAATCGCCCACATTCTCCGTCGGATGAGGAGCATGAATCAACATCTGGAACACCTCCGTCTATCGGCCACGGTGGCTTTGCACGATCAGATCGTGGCCGCTCGCGCCGCCGGCCGGCCCATCTACCCTCTCCACGTGGGCGATCCGGATTTTCCCACGCCGCCCCCTGTGATCCAGATGGCCGAACGAGCCCTACACGACGGCCTCACCCATTACGCTCCTAGCCAGGGCCTGCCCGAATTGCGCCAAGCCATCGCCCACGCCCTACATCGCGATCGAGGACTGGACTATGACCCCGAACAAGAAATCCTGGTCACCCATGGCGGCATCCACGCCTACTACGTGGCGATGCAAGCCTTGCTCAACCCGGACGACGAGGTGCTCATCCCTGACCCTAGCTGGGCCACCCATGCCAACCTGGTGATCCTGTTGCGGGGCCGGCCCATTCGCGTGCCGGCCCCGGCCGAGAACGACTTCCTGCCCGCCCTCTCGGCCTGGGAGCAAGCCATCACCCCCCGCACGCGCGCCCTGGTCATCAACTACCCCTCCAACCCCACCGGCGCCTATCCTTCCCTCGCCTATCTACAACGCCTGCACGAATTCGCTGCAGCCCATCGTCTGTGGATGGTCAGCGACGAAGTCTACCACAACCTCTACTACGACGAACCGCCGGCCTCGGCCGCCGCCCCGGCCGGCGCCAAAGAGCGCACCCTGCTGGTCAACAGCCTTTCCAAAACCTACGCCATGACCGGCTGGCGAGTGGGCTACCTGGCCGGGCCGGCCCCGATCATCCAAGCCGCCCTCAAAGCCGGACAGAACTCGATCACCTGCCTGGCGCCCTTCATACAACGAGCTGCTGCCTTCGCCCTCACCGATCCCCACGTGCAACAAACTGCCGCCGAAATGCGCGCCGCCTATGCCCGTCGTCGGGCGCGCGTGCTAGCAATCGCTGCCGAACGACCCAGCTCGGCGATCGCCGTCCGTCCGCCGCGTGGCGCTCTCTATTTCTTCCTCGACCTGCGCGCCGTCGGCTTGCCCTCCCATGAGCTGGCCGCTCGCCTCCTCCAAGAGGCCAACGTAGCGCTGGTGCCCGGCGCGGCCTTCGGCGAACAAGGGGAGGGTTTCCTACGGATGAGCCTCGCTGCTGCCGATTCCGAGGTCGAAGCCGGCTTCCGCGCCCTACTCGACTGGCTCGATCGCCAATAACCGCCTTGGAGGTCGCACCATGATCGTTGCTTTTCAAGGAGAACCCGGCGCCTATAGCGAACAAGCTGCGCTCGAACACTTCGGCGACGTCTCCACCCTGCCCTGTGAAACCTTTGCGGCCGTCTTCGAAGCCGTCACCCGCGGCCAAGTCGAAGCCGGCCTGATCCCGATCGAAAACTCCCTGGCCGGCAGCATCCACCAAAACTACGACCTCCTGCTGCGCCACTCCCTGCACATCATCGGCGAACACCTGCTACGGGTGCGTCACTGCCTGATCGTCTGGCCTGGCGCCCGCAAAGAGAACATCCGCACCGTGATCAGCCATCCCCAAGCCCTCGAACAATGCGCCGGCTACCTGCGCCGTCACGGCTTCCAAACCCAAGCCGTCTACGACACCGCCGGCAGCGTCAAACTCCTGCGCGAAAACGGCTGGCGCGACATCGCCGCCATCGCTTCGCGCCGTGCTGCCGAACGCTACCAAATGCACATCCTCGAAGAAGGCATCGAAGACAACCCCCAAAACTACACCCGCTTCCTGGTCATCGGACCCCAGCCGGTCCAACCCCAAGGGGACGCCAAAACCTCCATCGTCTTCACCCTCAAAAACCAGCCTGGCTCCCTGTTCAAAGCCCTGAGCGTCTTCGCCCTGCGCGACATTGACCTGACCAAGATCGAATCTCGCCCCATCCCCGGCAAACCCTGGGAATACCTGTTCTACGTGGACTTCCTGGGTGCCGCCCACCAGCCCCATGTCGCTCGCGCCCTAGAAAACCTGGCCGAATACGCCCCTATGCTGCGCGTGTTGGGCAGCTACCGCCGTGGCGAACTGCGCGAAGAACGTTCCGACGGCTAACGCCCACTTACATTACAATACACATTATGAAGCCTGTGTTGCTGTTTCTACTCGCCCTGCTGGCGGCCTGCTCGCCTGCGCCGGCGCCACGCCTTCAGGTGGTGGTAGACGGAACAGTGCACCACCTCGCCGCGAGCGACCTGTCCCCGGCCCACCTCCTCGCCCAGGCAGGAATCCCCTATTCGCTAGACGACCGCCTCCTCCTAAACGGATCTCCCGTCCCGATCGACGTCCCCCTCCCCTCCCAAGCGCCTCTCATCCTGGACCTGCAGCGGGCGCGGCCGATCCAGATCGTCACCCCATCCCAAACGTTTCCCCTCACCACGGCTGCCGCCACGGTGGGCGAAGCCTTGCGCTCGCTAGGCATCGAACTCTACCTTGGCGACCGCGTCGAACCGCCCCCCGAAACGCCCCTCACCCCTGGCATGACCATCACCATTACCCCTGGGCGCGAGCTGGTACTCCATGCCGGCCCGCGGACCCTGCGCATCCGCACCGCAGCCTCCACCGTGGGGCAGGCGCTGGCCGAGGCCGGGATCCCGCTGATCGGGGCCGATCACGCCGTTCCGTCGGAGGACGAACCGCTCCCCGCCGATGGGCAGGTACGCCTGATTCGGGTGAGCGAATCCATCGAGAGCGAGTACGTCTTCCTGCCGATCCAGACCGAACGCATCGTCAGCTCCAAACTGACACCGCCGGCCCAAGAGGTGATCGACCCAGGCGAGGTGGGGGTGATCCTGCGCCGCACCCGAATCCGCTACCACGACGGCGTTGAGATCGCCCGCCTGACCGAGAGCGAAGTCACCCTCCGCCCGGCGCGGTCGCGTCAGGTGCTCAGCTCCTTCTGGGCGGCCAAGGAGATGTATGCTACCTCATATTCCCCCTGCCGCTCGGGCATCAGCGGCTGCTCCTACGGCACGGCCAGCGGCATGCGAGTGCAACACGGCGTGGTGGCGGTAAACTTGGAATGGTATTTGGCGCTCAAGGGCGTGCGGGTGTACGTGCCCGGCTACGGCATCGGCGTGATTGCCGATGTCTGTCCAGGGTGCAAGGGCAAGCCATGGATCGACCTGGGATACAGCGACGAGAACTATGTGCCCTGGAGCAGCTGGGTGACGGTGTATTTCCTGCCGCCGGAGCCGGCAGTGATCCCCTGGTTCCTGCGATAACCCCAAAAGGAACTGGCTTTGCTTCCATCCCTTTCGAGAGACCTGGCCACATGACCGCGCGTTTTCCACCGCCCCTGTCGCCCCTTCACCCAGCCGAGCTGCTCCGTCAATATGGCCTGCGCCCTCGGCGCTCGCTGGGCCAAAACTTTCTGCATGATCCAAGCGCTTTGGAGCGGATCGTCGCCGCCGCCGAGATTCTGCCCGACGACACCGTGCTGGAGATCGGCCCCGGCTTGGGAGCGTTAACGCGCTATCTAGCGCGCGCCGCCCGGCGGGTGATTGCTGTGGAGATCGATTCTTCCTTGCTCCCGATCCTAGATTCGGTTCTATCTGGCTACACGAACGTCACTGTCCTGTGTAGCGATATCCTCGACCTATCCATCGGCCAGATCGTGGACCATGCCGACTATCTGGTAGTGGCCAACATCCCCTACTACCTCACTTCCGCCTTGCTCCGCCACCTGCTGGAAGCCCGCCCTCAACCGCGCCGCTTGGTGCTGACGGTTCAGAAGGAGGTGGCCGAGCGATTGTGCGCCGGCCCCGGCGATCTGAGCTTGCTCGCCCTCTCAGTACAAGTATATGGCTCGCCGCGCCTGATCGCCACCCTGCCGGCTGGCGCCTTCTACCCGCGCCCCAAGGTGGACTCGGCCATCGTGCGCATAGATTTACGACCGACGCCGCGCATCCCCTGGGGACACCTGGAGGCCTTCTTCACCCTAGCGCGAGCCGGCTTCGGTCAGAAGCGCAAGCAACTGCGCAACGCTCTGGCCCACCACCTGGGCTTAGCGCCGGCCGCCGTGGAAGCCCTGCTCCACCAAGCAGGCATTGATCCGACTCGTCGCGCAGAAACGCTCTCGATCGAGGAATGGGGCGCCCTGGCCGAACGATATGCAGCCCAACGCGCCCCCGGCCGGCGCAGCTAGCCCGGGCGCCATCGCTCGCCTTCCACGCCCCGCCAACGACGCAAATCTCGACATCGCCACCACACCTGCCACACGCGCAGCGCTGCTTCCATCTGAATGCGCAACGACATCTTCGACGCCCCGCGCTTGCGCTCAGCGAAATAGATCGGCGTCTCTTCCATTCGATACCCCAGGCAATAGGCAAGATACGCCATCTCAACCAAGAAGACGTAGCCGTTGGAGCGAATGCGATCCAGCGGCAGGCCGGCCAGGGCACTGCGACGCCACATCCGATAGCCGGTCGTCACATCGCGCAACGGCAGGCCTAAGATGGTGCGCGCGTAAAAATTTCCGAACGCGCTCAACCCGCGTCGCCACAGCGGCCACTCCCGATCCACCGACCCGCCGTCCACGTAGCGCGAGCCAAACACTACATCGCACGCGTCTAGGCGGTCGAACATCACCGGCAACACCGCCGGGTCGTGCGAGAAATCGGCGTCCATCTGAACGATGGCCCGGGCCGGCAGGGCAAGCGCCCGAGCAAATCCTTCCAGGTAGGCGGCCCGCAAGCCCTCTTTGTGCGGCCGATGATGGACATACACCCGCCCCGCAAAACGGCCGGCCAGCTCATCGGCGATCTGACCAGTACCGTCAGGACTGTTGTCGTCCACGATCAACACCTGGAGTTCCAAAGGAAGCGAAAAAAGAGCGGAGACCAAATCCGCCAGGTTCTCCGCTTCATTATATGTAGGAAGAACCACAACAATACTCACGTCAATGTCGGATGCGCAACAGTTCTACTTTGAGCTGATCCACGCCAGAGAAGCGACCGCGAAGGGGGTTGATCTCCACGATGCGCACAGCTAACCGATCCGGGCGATTGAGCATCTGCTCGCGATCCTTCAAGGGATAGAAGTAATCGAGCGATTGGGTCAAGCGGCTCTGCAATCGTTCATGCAACAGGCTCACATTGGCCGAGGGCACGGTCAAAACAAAATCAGCAGGACCCAGATGCCCCAAGAAGTGGTCAGGGATGCCCAATTCGTTCATCGTGTTCTGAATGATCACGCTGAACGCGCGCAGCACATCGTCGGAGGCGACAAAGCCATACATCTCGCGGAAAGCGTCCAGATTTTCCAGCGAAACCAAAAGCAAACCGACTCGGTCGGTTTGCAAGACTGACCCAAGATGTTCGTCGACCAAGCGGCCCTCCGGCAAACCGCTGATCGGGTTGGTCAGCGATCCCTGGCTGATGCGCTGCAAAGCGTTCCGCACACGCAAACGCAACTCCTGAATATCAAACGGCTTGGTGATGTAATCATCGGCGCCTAGTTCCAGGCCTTGCAGCTTATCGGCGCGCTCACGCTTTTCGGTCAAAAAGATGATCGGCACGTGAGCGGTGCGTCGATCGCCACGCAGACGCCGAGCCACTTCATAACCGTCAATGTCGGGCAAGCGGATATCCAGGATCGCCAGATCGGGATGAAAGGTCTGACACGCCCGAACACCATCCTCGCCCCAGTTGACGGTCATCACCTCATAGCCCTGGGCACGGAAGTAGGCCGTGATCATTTCGGCCACATCCACATCATCTTCGACAATCAGGAGTTTATAGCGTACGTTGGCCATATCCACCCCGCTCAGGAGATCGGTTCCTTTTGGATGATGAACTCGCAGACCGGATCACCCATCGCTATACACTTGGATTCGTTCACCCGAAACTCACTGCCGCCAGAGACCCACTTTAGGCTCTCCTGCAAGAGCCCAACGGCAATGAAACACACCGGCTTATCCAGGCCATGGCGACCGTAACATTCTGAGCACTTGTGGATCGTGTACACAAATTCGTTTTCGCGCTCTTCCACCGTGCTGTACTGATCGCTGATTTGCGAGAAAATCTTGGCTTCCGCCGGCAGGCCGATGCGCAATTTGGCCTGCAGAGGCAACACTTTGAACGCTAGGTCACCCACGCCGGCCAGCGCGCCGAAGTTTCGCAAGCCGTCTGCAAAGATGGCACGCCCCACACGCAAGGCAAGACCGCGTCCACCGCGCGGGCCGTACATCTCTTCCAGGGCCATGTTGATCGCCGCCACTTCTGCAAAGTCAAATCCTCGCTCTAGGTTGTCCGGGAAGGGATTCTCGATATAGTGACTCAAACCGGCTAGGTTGAGGATAGCATGCAGACCGTTGCGGCCCATCACCTCTTCGAGCGCGCGCAGCATGATGCGACCAAACTTGTTTGGATACATTAAGCCACTTTTTTGAACAGGGGACATCACCATCTCCACTAGATCAGTTTTGCCAAATCTTCCGCAGCGCGACGCATATCCAAAAAGAGCAGGCCCAATTTGGCCTGCTCTCGGGCCAGGGCGGTCAACACAGCATCCTGCCCGACCGACATCAGGACCACGTATCCCTTTTCGCCCTTGATGTACACCTGCTCGAGCGAACCGCGGCCCAACTCGCTTGCAATGCGCTCACCCAGGGAAAGCATGGCCGCCGACATCGCCGACACGCGATCCTCTTCCACACCTTGGGGCAATGCCGAGGCAATACTCAGGCCATCCACGCTAACCACAGCGGAGGCCTCAATATCGGGAGAAGAAGCCTGCAATTCGCGCAGGCGTTCAACCATTTGTTGGGTTCGAGACTTGGCCAAAGCTGCCCTCCTTACAGGAGTTCGCGCCACGCATCAGCGTTGATGAGTGGCTAGGAATGGAATGCCGTTATTTTAGAACACGCTACCAATTATGTCAAGTTGCAGTTACTCGCAGAAAGCCTCTCCAAACAGAACCGTAAAGTCCGCTCATGCTATAATTAAATCGCTACACGTGTCATGATGAATAACTGGTGGTTTAGCAACGCTTTACTGATTGCATTCCTGCTGATCGGCGGATTCTCCTGGCCGGCCCAGCAGCGGCAAGCCTCCTTCCCCGAGGAGCCGGCCGGCGGTGCTGTAGTATGCGCTCCCGATGCTTACCTGATCGCCCCCGATGACTGCCTACCCCTCGGCCCATCCGTCTACCTGACCGAACTGGCTCGCCTCGGATTGACCCTTCCCCTGCGCCCCTTACCCGCCTCGCTTCCCGATCCATCCCTCCGAGAAATCCCCTACCGCTACTTCCGCCTCGACCAAGACACGATCCCGCTCTATTCCACCTTGGCCGACGCCCAGGCCAAATCCACCCCCGCCCTGCTCTTCCCTTCTGGCTTCTCCTACATCTCCTATCGCGATCGGGTAGACACCGGCCGCGGCGTATACTACCAAACCCAATCGGGCTACTGGATCCCGGGCAAGGGTGCGCGCGTCGGCGTCATCCCCGCCTTCCAAGGCCTGCTCTTCCACGAGACGCCCCGCAATGCCTTCGGTTGGACCATCGAGCAGATCCCGGTCAAGGCCGCGCCGGGCTACTTCTCGCCGGAGACCGGTCGTTGGCTGCCGCCGGAAAGCGTGGTGCAGGGATACGCCATCCAAATTGCCGATGGGATGGAGTGGTACCGAATCGGCCCCGAAGAGTGGGTGGAGGATCGCAAAGTGGGCCTGGTGACGCCCCACCCCACGCCCCCCGAAGGCGTGGACACCGATCGTTGGATCGAGGTGAACCTGAAAGAGCAAGTGTTGGCCGTCTACGAAGGCGGGCGCCTGATCTTTGCCACACTGATCGCCTCGGGCGCCGAGCCATTCTGGACCCGCCCAGGGTTGTTTCAAATTTATGAGAAAAAAGAGCGCGAAACCATGCGCAACAACGACCCCAGTGACTTTTACTACCTAGAAGATGTGCCCTACACCATGTACTTTGACGGCCCCCGTGCCCTGCACGGCGCCTACTGGCGGACGCGCTTCGGCTTCCCTCAGTCCCACGGCTGCGTCAACCTCTCCATCGGCGATGCCCGCTGGCTATTCGAGTGGGCCCGCCTAGGCGATTGGGTGTACATCCATGACCCTTCTGGCAAAACGCCGACCGATCCAGCGCTTTACCAAGGAGGGGCATATTGATGCCTGGATTTCCCGTAAACCACAATCCGACGACCGGAGGTCCCAAATGTACATTGTTCATGTCCATGTCCACGTCAAACCGGAATTTGTGGAAGCCTTCAAGGAGATCACCATCGAAAACGCCCGCAACAGCGTGCAGGAACCTGGGATTGCTCGCTTCGATGTGATCCAACAGACCGATGATCCCACGCGCTTCGTGTTGGTAGAAGTCTATCGCACTCCCGAAGACCCTGCCAAACACCGCGAGACGGCACACTACAACAAGTGGCGCGAACTGGCTGAGCCGATGATGGCCGAGCCACGTACGCGGGTAGTATATGCCAATCTCTTCCCAGCCGATGAGGGATGGTAACACGCCGATCGCATAGCCCACCTGTCTTGCCGGCCATCGCCGGTTGGCGTGCGCAATGGCTTCTCGCCCAACAGCGATCTTGACGATCTTCGCAACCAAACCCAACCATGCGTTTTGAATTTGCTACTGCCAATCGCATCCTGTTCGGACCTGGAACCTGCGCCGAGGTCCCCAAGCTGGCGGCCTTGCTTGGGCGTCGGGCATTCGTGGTGAGTGGATTGTTGGAGCGCGCAGCCCCGCTGCTCGAGAAGCTGGCCCGACATGGCTTGGAAGCGATCCCTTTTGCCGTGACCAAGGAGCCAGATGTCTCCACTGTTCTCTCGGCTACACGAAACCTGCTCGAAAGCGATTGCGACCTCGTGATCGGGATCGGCGGTGGATCGGCGCTCGACACCGCCAAGGCGGTTGCAGCGCTGGCTCTCAACCCCGGCGACCCGCTCGATTATCTAGAAGTGGTCGGACGGGGCCGGCCCCTGGAACACCCCCCGCTCCCCTGCATTGCCATCCCCACCACCGCCGGCACCGGCGCTGAAGTCACTCGCAACGCTGTGATCGCCGTTCCCGAGCATCGGATTAAGGTCAGCCTGCGCAGCCCGCTGATGCTGCCACGCTTGGCTGTGGTCGATCCCGAGCTAACCTATTCCCTGCCCCCTGACATCACCGCCTACACCGGCCTAGATGCGCTCACCCAGTGCCTGGAGCCATTCGTTTCCAACGCTCCCAATCCACTGACCGATGCCATCTGCCGCGAAGGGTTGCGTCGTGCCGGCCGTTCGCTGCGCCGTGCCTACGAGAATGGCGCCGATCGAGAAGCGCGCTACGACATGTCGCTGGCTGCGCTGTGTGGTGGTTTGGCCCTGGCCAACGCCCGCTTGGGTGCCGTGCACGGCTTGGCCGGCCCCCTGGGAGGGCGCTACCCCCAGGCCCACCACGGCGCCCTGTGTGCCCGCTTGCTGCCCGAGGTGGTGGAAATGAATCTTCGGGCGTTGCAGGCTCGAGGTCCTGATCACGAAGCGCTGGCCCGATACGATGAGGCCGGGCGCTTGCTCTTGGGGGAGGATTACCGCGGCCCCCAGAGTCTGCTCGATTGGTTGCGCGACACCGTCGAAACCCTGGCCATCCCCCGCCTGGCAACCTACGGCGTCACCCCGCAAGATTTCCCGATCCTGGTCGAACAAGCCCAGCGGGCCAGCAGCATGAAGGGCAACCCGCTGCCGCTGAGCGCCGCCGAAATCCGCGAAATCCTAGAACGCGCCTTGTGAGGGTTGCCAACCTTGCGTCTTCTCCACAAAAAAGCGGGTATAATCCTGCCGCTATTCTCCCCTTAAGGCTTGTAAATGAAACCTCTATCACGCACCTGGGTCGACTATCTCTGGATTGCTGCGCGCGGCTTTGCCATGGGCACAGCGGATATTATTCCGGGCGTTTCCGGTGGAACGATGGCCTTTATCCTCGGCATTTATGAAGAATTGCTCGACGCTATCCATGCCGTCAACCTGACTTTCGTGCGACGCCTGCTCAGCGGCCAATGGCGCGCCGCCTTTGCCGATTTCCCCTGGAAATTCTTGCTGGCGCTGCTGAGCGGCATCGGCGCAGCCATCCTATCCCTTTCCCAAGTGTTGCACTGGGCGTTGGAAAACGAACCGCAGTTCGTGTGGGCCTTTTTCTTCGGCCTGGTCGGGGCGTCCATTTTGGTAGTACGCCGGCGAGTTCGGGTTTGGAACATGCTTAACCTGACCGCCGCCGTGCTGAGCGCGGTCGGAGCTTATATCTTGGTAGGTCTCACACCGGCCGAAACCCCCCACACGTCGCTGCTCCTCTTTTTGAGCGGCGCGCTGGCTATCTGCGCCATGATCCTGCCGGGCATTTCTGGCGCTTTTATCTTGGTGTTGCTCGGCAAATACCGCTACATCCTGGGCGCTGTGAAAAGCTTCGACCTGCTGCCTTTGATCCTGGTAGCTGCGGGCGCGGTGGTTGGGCTGCTGGTCTTTGTTCGTGTGTTGCGCTGGATGTTGAACAAAAACCACGATTTGATGGTGGCCATCCTAACCGGTTTCATGCTCGGCTCGCTGCGCAAAGTGTGGCCCTGGAAGATCATCGAACCAACGGGGGCGATGGTGCGCGAGATCAACATCCTGCCGGCCGCCTGGAACGGTGGGGTAATCCTAGCCGTGCTGCTGATGATCGTTGGCGTGATCGTCGTGCTGATCATTGAACACCTGGCCAATCGACGGGAAACGGTCTGACGGCTTCGATGCCCATCTGAACCTCTCTGCAACCTTCGCCGGCCAGAGTCTCTCCCCACCCGAAAATCAAGGCGCCCCGAAGAGCCTTGCCAGCTCTTCGGGGCGCTCGTTGCTCATCGTAGCAGTTATTGGCCCAGCAACAGCGAGAGCAGCCCTTTGCCGTTATCAAAGGCCACGATCAAGCCAGCAAACACCACCGAGACCATGGACATCAGCTTGATCAAAATGTTGAGCGATGGACCGGCGGTATCCTTAAACGGATCGCCTACTGTATCTCCCACCACCGCTGCCTTGTGGGCACTAGAACCCTTGCCGCCATATTCCCCACCTTCGATGTACTTCTTAGCGTTGTCCCAAGCGCCACCGGCGTTGGCCATCATGATGGCCAGCGAAAAGCCAGTGGCTAAACCGCCGGCCAACAAACCCAACACCCCAGCTACACCAAACAAGACGCCGATCACTACCGGCACAAGAATGGCGATCATCGCCGGCCCGACCATCTCTCGTTGAGCTGCCGCTGTGCTAATCGAGACACAGCGTGCATAATCCGGGCGTGCCTTGCCTTCCAAGAGTCCCACAATCTCGCGGAATTGCCGGCGCACTTCCTCCACCATGCCCCGGGCAGCGCGCCCCACAGCGCTCATCGCCATGGCCGAGAAATAGAAGGTCGTCGCCACGCCGGCGAAGATTCCTACCAACACCGCCGGGTTGAGCAGAGAAACGTTGTAGAAACGCATGAAATCATCAATGGTCATCTCGACCACCTTCACCATCTGCCCATCCACCAGAATCACCTCCACGCGGCGCAACTCATGCAACACCAAGCGGATCTCCTCCAAATAGGCTGCCAGCAAGGCCATGGCCGTCAGCGCTGCCGACCCGATAGCAAACCCCTTGCCCACAGCAGCTGTGGTATTGCCCACTGCATCCAGCTCATCGGTGCGATGGCGCACGATCGGATCGAGCTGAGACATCTGGGCGTTGCCGCCGGCGTTATCGGCGATCGGGCCGTAGGCATCGGTCGCTAGCGTGAACCCTAAGGTGGAGAGCATGCTGACCGCGGCCAACCCTACCCCATACAAGCCCAGCAAAATATTGTCTACACCGTCCGAAACATAGAAACTGATCACAATCCCTAGGGCAATGGCCGCCACAGGCAACCCGCCGGAGCGCATGCCCACTGCTAGCCCCTCGATCAAGGCCGTGGCCGTGCTGGTGCTGGCATGATAGGCGATTGTGCGGGTCGGACGGAAGGCATGAGAGGTGTAATACTCGGTAAACTTCCCCACCGCCAGGCCTACCGCCAAGCCCGCCAACACCACCACCCACAGAGAATAGGGATTGGGAATGCCTAACCAGAGAAAGATCGGCAGCGACAACAAAGCGATGCCGGCCGAACTCACATACAAACCGCGACCTAGGGCGGCAATTAACTCACCCTGATCGGCCTCCTCGCGCGCCCGAACCAGGAAAACAGCCAAAATCGACAGCAAAATGCCCACAGCGGCGATCACGATCGGCGCCGTGATATAGATCAACCCCATCTCCAGCAACGACTTGCCGCCCAGCGTCTCCGGCCTCAAGAATTTGACCGCCGCCACCCCCAAGGCGCTGGTCGCCAAGATCGAGCCGGCATACGACTCATACAAATCGGCGCCCATTCCGGCCACATCGCCCACGTTGTCGCCCACGTTATCGGCAATAGTAGCCGGGTTGCGCGGATCGTCCTCCGGGATGCCGGCCTCCACCTTACCAACCAGGTCGGCACCCACGTCAGCCGCCTTAGTATAAATACCACCCCCCACGCGGGCAAACAGCGCCTGAGTAGAAGCCCCCATACCGAAACTGAGCATCACTGCCGTGATCTGCGGCAGCGGATTAGCGGCCAGACTGATGAAGCTCTCAGGGAAAAGAACAGGAAAAACGTAATACAGGATGAGGAACCAAACCGCAATATCCAACAGAGCAAACCCGACCACCACCAATCCCATCACTGCGCCGCCGCGCAACGCCACCTGCAAAGCGCTGTTCAGGCTCTTGGTGGCTGCAAACGCTGTGCGCGCCGAAGCGTTGGTTGCTGTTCTCATCCCAATGTACCCACACAACCCAGAAAACAACCCACCGGTCAAAAAGGCATATGGCACAATCGGGTTCTGCAGATCAAACCACGACAGAACGAGAAAGATGGCAAACAAGATGGCAAAGACCACAGCCACCACGCGGTACTGACGCCGCAAATACGCCATGGCGCCTTCGCGAACCGCTTGAGCAATTTCCTGCATTCGCTCTGTTCCCTCACTCAGGCTCAATAGGCGCCGGTACACCAGAAACGCAACGGCCAACGCCAGCAGAGCCATCAGCGGCCCAAGCCACCAAACCAAAGGAATGGGAGCGCGGCCCATGACCTCACCGGCCTCTTCAAGCGCATACCAAATCTGCATACTACGATCCTCCCGGATAGAAAATAGGATGACTCGGTTGTCACAACTGCTGGAGCACGAAGAGCGACGAAACCGCCGGTAGGCGCAACATGCCCACCCTCATACTCCTGGCGGACGCTGATTTTATATGGAGAAACCATACCCGTCAAGTTTCTTTTGACTTCTCTTTGCCCTCCATCCTTCACCAATTTCGCGCTGAATTTCCCGTGCAACTTTGGTATACTGTTTCCCATCACGTCTCTGGAGAACCCCATGACCCGATTCCTCGAACGTATTCACCGTGGCGATCTGCTCGTTGCCGATGGCGCCACTGGCACCAACCTGCAGCGCATGGGTCTACCTCCGGGCTTGCCCCCCGAAGTCTGGGTATTTGAACGGCCAGAAGCCATTCGCTCCCTAGCGGCCTCTTTTGTCGAGGCCGGCGCCGACATTATCCTCACCTGCACCTTCGGCGGAACGCGCCTGCGCCTGCGCGAGTCCACGCTGGCGGAGAACATCATCGAACTCAACCGCCGAGCTGCAGAACTGGCTCGCCAAGCCGCCTCCCAACGCCCCGCCGTTCTCGTCGCCGGTTCCCTCGGACCGACCGGCCTGCTCCTCAAACCCTACGGCCCCCTCACCCCCGAAGAAGCTGCTGCGGCCTACCAGGAACAGACCAAGGGTCTCGTCGAAGGAGGCGTAGACTTGCTGGTCATCGAAACCATGTTTGCCCTCGAAGAAGCGCGAGCCGCCCTTGAAGGAGTGCGCCGGGTTACCGACCTACCGGTTGTCGTCTCCTTTAGCTACGATCGAGGGACACGCACCATGATGGGCGTCAAACCGTCGCAAGTTATCTCAACATTTCTGCCATTGGGAGTCGACGTCATTGGCGCCAACTGCGGGACCACTCTGGAGAACATGGAGGCTGTGATCCGAGAATACCATACTGCGGCCCCCGAGGCCATCCTGTGGGCCAAGCCAAACGCCGGCCTGCCCGAAATGGGGCCGGATAACCAGGCCGTATACAAGGTGACTCCGGAGGAAATGGGCGCCTTCGCCAAACAATACATCGAAGCTGGAGCGCGCATCGTTGGAGGCTGTTGTGGCTCTACCCCGCAACATGTGGCCGACATCGTTCAGGCCGTAAAGAGCAACGAATGACCGACTATCGCATCATAGAGGAGTGATCGTGCTCACTCGATCGGCGTTGAAACCGCGCTGGCTACTTCAACACCGCTGGGTCATGCCGGCTGTCCTCTTGCCGCCGTTGCTTACCATGCTGGCCAGCGGATT